>CAYJKT010000018.1:0-46493 GCA_964370775.1 uncultured Eubacteriales bacterium
GAACCACTCATACCTTGAATAATCCCGCCAGTTTTTGCTAGCAATTCTTCATCTGTTATCTTTATAACAAAATTTTTGGTCTCTTTCTCTTTATCGGTAGCTATGCTTTCTATATAAGCCTCAAACTCTTGTGGGCCTGTATTGTCTATACTCGTTAATATTGTTACTTCGCCTGTTGTTAGCTCCTCTTTAAGCATAATATTTATAGGCTCTGAACTTGGTATATTATTTAACACGCCATATACACCTGTGTCTGTGTTGTCATACAATATACCCATAGCTTCATCACCTGAAAAAAAGCCTGTTATTTTGCCTGTAGAATTTTCTGTAGCTTTTTCTATATCACTTATACTAATCGCACTAGGTTCACCATTCTTTAGTGTCATTAACTCGCCAGTATCTATGTCGCAAATTCCATGACCTAAACCACCAAAATAACCTGTCTCTGGTATAACAAAGGTTACTGTTCCAATGCCAGCTGCGCTATCTCTTATCCACATTCCTAATTTTAACGCTCCTGAGTCAAAAATTGGAGAAATCTGCGTATTTACTGTGCTGTCACCTCTATTAATTGTTAATGTAAGCTGAGTTGTCTCTGATGTTGACACAAGCTCTGAGAAATGTTGGTTGTTCAAAACTTGTGTTCCGTTAACATGTGTGATGTAATCACCCTGTAGAATACCTGCATCTTTTGCTGGGCAATATGTGCCAGAATTTGTGTTAATATTTTGTAATGCTGTAACTACCACTCCGTCAGTATATAATTTTATTCCAAAAACGCTTCCCATTGGAATTACCTTCAACTCCTCTATCGGTGTTGTTACTGTACTCACACTTACATCTATATCAGGTTTTGTGTAGCCAATATCCCCATTAAAAATTGAAGCTTCTTTAAGTATTTGTTGGCTATTTTCTGTTATAATAGTATTATTCATACTAGAAGATGTGCCATATACTCCAAAGCCTAGCACAATTGCTATTGCCAAAATCAGTTTTTTCATTTTTATAACCATTTCATTTTTAACACAAAAAATAGAAATCTCTTGCAGATAAAAACGCCTTTCATTTTGTAACCTTTCGTAACGCTCTACAATTAATTTTCCACGTAAATTTGATTTTATTTTGGCAATTAAAAACACGTTTGCAAATTTATTGCAAACGTGGAATTTTTTGTCTGCCGAGTTTATTCCTAGGATGTATATAAACTCGGACAGTGAATATATAAATGAAGTTATTTATTGGTTGAAATTTTGTAAGTTATGTTCTACTTCATCCATGCTTATATATTACAGTTAATATATTAACTAATTACAACTTTGTAATTAACATTTTGTTAATTTTGGTGAATGTTAAGTGAAATCCGTTGTAAGATAACAATGTTTTTATGTAATTTTTTGATAAGTTTTAAAAAAATGTCACTTTCATATTGTAATAAGCTTGATTGTATGGTAGAATTATCTGAATAAGTTTATTAATTTACAGGGTATAACCCTTTATATATATGATTGGAATTTTATGGTAAATATAATTTGTGGGCATTATGGCTGTGGCAAAACAAATCTTTGTTTAAACCTTGCTATAATGGAAAAAGAAAAAGGTGGCAAAGTAGCTGTTTATGATATGGATATTGTTAATCCGTATTTTCGAACGAGTGACTACAAAAATATATTAGAAAAAATGGGAATTGAAGTTGTGTCTCCTAATTTTGCTAACACTACTTCAGATGTACCATCAATTTCTGCACAAATTCGTAGAGCCTTTATAGAAAGCGATACTGTATCTTTCATAGACTTAGGTGGTGACGATGCAGGTGCGATGGCGATTTCTCAATTTAGAGAAGACATAAAAGATTACAACATGATTTATGTGATAAATCAAAGAAGAAATTTGACTACTACTCCACAGGAGACTATTGATATATTAAGAGAGATTGAACGTGCGACTGGGCTAAAAGTGAGCGGTATTGTTAACAATACTCATTTAGGTGCTGATACTAGCTTAGACGTAATTCAGCAAAGCATTCCGTATGCAAAAGAAGTTTGCAGGCTTACTGGTTTACCTTTGCTTTACACCACTGCATTAGATTTTTTAGATACTGATGAATGCCTAAAAATATCACGCTTGGTAAAGTCTCCGTGGGAATAAATATACGAAAATAAATAAGTAAGGAGAAATTATGCCAAAATTAATTATTGACAAAGAAAACTGCAAGGGTTGTTCTATGTGTGTTAATGTATGTCCTAAAAAAATCCTTGAACTAGCTCAAGATGAAATCAACCCAAAAGGATATCATCCTTTAAAAATCACAGACGAAGCTGCATGTATCGGTTGCGCTTTTTGTGCAACAATGTGCCCTGATATGATAATTACTATTGAGAAATAAACTTCGCACATGCGATAGAACGGAGAAAAAATGGAAAGAGTTTTAATGAAAGGTAACGAAGCCCTTGCTGAGGCTGCTATAAGAGCAGGTTGTAGGCATTTTTTTGGTTACCCTATCACACCTCAGACAGAACTTGCTGCATATATGTCTAAAACCATGCCTAAAATAGGTGGTGTTTATTTGCAAGCAGAAAGCGAAATAGGAGCTGCAAATATGTTGCTTGGTTGCGCTGCAACTGGTGTTCGTGCTATGACATCATCTTCATCACCAGGAATAAGCTTAAAAACAGAAGCAATTTCTTACATGGCTGCGTCAGATATACCATGTTTAATCATCAACATTCAACGTGGAGGACCAGGTCTTGGAGGTATTCAGCCTTCTCAATCAGACTACTGGCAGTCTACAAAAGCATTAGGCCACGGAGACTTCCATGTTTTAGTTTTTGCACCTTCAACTGTTCAAGAAATGGTCGATTTAGTGCATACAGCTTACGATTTATCTGAAAAATATCGTGTTCCTGCACTGATTTTAGCAGACGGAATGTTGGGTCAAATGATGGAACCTGTTAAGCTTCCTGAAAAAATAGAGCCTTCAACTGATAAATCATGGGCAGTTAATGGTCACAAAAACAAAAGACAAAGAAACATTGTAAACTCTCTATACCTTACTCCTAATAAATTAGAAGAAACTGTAATAGAGCGTTTTGAAAGATATGATGCTATAAAACAGAACGAACAAATGGCTGAGTGTTATAAATGTGATGACGCTGAAATAGTGGTTGTAGCTTATGGCGCATCATCTAGAATTGCAAGAAGTGCAGTTAATAAAGTGCGTGAAGTAGGTCATAAAGTTGGACTAATTAGACCTATTAGCCTGTGGCCATTTTGTGCTGATGAAATCCAAAAAGCTAGCAAAACAGCGAAAAAAATGCTAGTTGTTGAGATGAGCATGGGACAAATGGTTGATGATGTTAAGTTAAATTCTGTGAACCCTAATGAAGTATACTTTTACGGCAGAACTGGTGGTATGATTCCAACACCTGATGAAGTAAGCAACGAAATACTTAAACTAATTAAAGAATAAACATTACTTTTTAAAGTTAAAATAGATTGCCTATATAGGCAAATGGAGGAAATATGGCTGTTATTTTTAGTAAAACTAAAGGCCTAGAAGATGTTACCATGCATTACTGCCCAGGCTGTACTCATGGTATTATACATCGCTTAGTTGGTGAGAGTTTAGAAGAGCTAGACTTACTTGGCACAGCAGTTGGAGTAGCATCGGTTGGTTGCTCTGTGTATTCTTTTGATTACTTTGCATGTGACATGATTCAAGCACCACATGGTAGAGCACAAGCTGTTGCTACTGGTCTTGTAAGATCATTACCAGATGGCGCAATTTTCACGTACCAAGGTGATGGCGACCTTGCAGCGATTGGAACTAACGAGACAGTTCACGCTGCTGCTAGAGGCGAAAACATTGTTGTTATTTTCGTTAACAATGCAATTTATGGCATGACTGGAGGACAAATGGCTCCTACTACTTTGCCTAATCAAGTTACCCAAACAACTCCTTATGGTAGAGATGTTAGCACTGCTGGCTTCCCTATTAGAACTGTTGAAATGTTATCTACACTAGACGGCGTAGCTCTTGCGCAAAGAGTTTCTGTAGATACTGTTAAAAATGTTAAAGAGGCTAAAAAAGCTATTAGAAAAGCTTTTGAGTACCAAAAAGATAAAAAAGGTTATTGTATTATAGAAATACTTTCAACATGCCCTACAAACTGGGGTATTAACCCTGTGGATTCACTAGAATGGGTGCGTAAAAACATGATTCCTTACTACCCATTGGGTGTATTTAAAGATAAGGAGGCAAGCTTGTGAAAGACTTTAACATGATTGTTGCCGGATTTGGCGGCCAAGGTGTTTTATTCGCTGGCAAAGTTATATCTTATTGTGGTCTGCTAGACGGCAAAGAAGTCTCTTGGCTTCCGTCTTATGGGCCAGAAATGCGTGGTGGTACTGCAAACTGTTCTATCTGCGTTTCATCAGAATCTATCGGTTCGCCATTAGTTACTACACCTGACATATTAATAGCAATGAACCTGCCTTCTTTAACTAAATTTATCGGAGATGTTGTGCCTGGTGGAGTAGTTATTGTAGATAGTTCTTTGGTTGATATAAAGGTAGAGAGAACTGATGTTAGTGTATACTACGTACCATCTTCTCAGTTATCTAGTGACAACAGAATGTGTGGACTTGCAAATATTATTCTTATTGGAAAATTGCTTAAAGAGACAGAGTTTGTAAGCCTTGATATTATACAAAAAGCTTTGGATTTTTGCGTACCTGCTTCAAAACCTCATTTATTTGAAATGAATAAGAGAGCTATCCAAATAGGTATGGAGAACTAATGGAGACAAACATAAAATTTTGCTCAAAATGCGAGTGTGTATGTGGTGTAAATGTAACTGCTTGCCCTGTTTGCAAAAGAACAAGAAGCGTTAGAGATGTTAAAGAATTGGACATGATTTTTCTAATGAAAACTAGCGAATTTGAGGCTAGTGAGTTAGATGATTTGTTTGAAAAAAATGCTGTTGTTAACGAGATTAGAGTAGTTAAATCGTCTAGAGTGTCTAGCGTATATGACAGCGAATTTATACCGACAGACAAAAATATTTATGTAGCATACAAAGATTATGACAGAGCAAAAGAGCTTACTTTTAAAGAAGAAAAACCAGAGGAGGCAGAGCCTCCAACTAAAAAACAGATTATAAAAAGCATTACTGGCATTATTTTATTTATGCTTTTAATTGCACTGGTAACCCTTGGTACAGACGCCTTTACAGGCTGGTTAAAAACCCTGTTTTGATATATACACATATTAATTTAAAAAAGGAGATTAATTTATGAGACAAGACACAAAATGCATACATTCAGGTTATGACCCAAAAAATGGAGAGTCAAGAGTATTGCCTATCGTTCAAAGCACAACTTTTACTTATGATAGCTCCAAAGATATGGGTGATTTGTTTGATTTGAAAGCAGCTGGATTTTTCTACACAAGACTAGGCAATCCTACTCTTGATGCTGTTGAGAAAAAAATTGCTGACTTAGAGGGTGGCGTTGCAGCAATGCTAACAGCTTCTGGTCAATCTGCTTCTATGATGTCTATTTTTAATATTTGTAAAGCTGGCGACCATGTTATTAGTTGTAGTGCAATTTATGGTGGAACATTCAACCTTTTCTATAAAACTATGAAAGAAATGGGCATTGAGTTCACTTTTGTTAAGCCTGATATTACAGCTGAAGAGTTTGAAAAAGAGTTCAAAGATAACACAAAATGTGTGTTTGCAGAGAGTTTATCTAATCCGTCACTTGTGGTTACAGATATAGAATTTTTTGCTAATATGGCACACGAACACGGTGTTCCTCTAATAGTAGACAACACATTCCCTACTCCAATTAACTTTAGACCAATTGAATTTGGTGCTGACATTGTTATACACTCAACCACAAAATACATGGACGGTCATGCTGTTCAAGTTGGTGGTGTTATTGTAGACAGTGGTAATTTTGACTGGACTAGTGGCAAGTATGAAAACCTTACTACACCTGATGAAAGTTATCATGGTATTGTGTTTACTGAACATTTCGGTAAAGCTGCTTACATTGCAAAAGCTAGAACTCATTTAATGAGAGATTTTGGCGCACAAGCTGCACCGATGAACGCATTTTTACTTAACTTAGGTTTAGAAACTCTAGCGTTAAGAATGGAACGTCATTGCTTAAACGCACAAGCAGTGGCAGAATTTTTAGAAAGCAACGATAAAGTTTCTTGGGTAAACTACCCTGGATTAAAATCATCAGACAGCTATGAGCTAGCTCAAAAATACATGCCTAATGGCAGTTGTGGTGTTGTTTCCTTTGGTATAAAAGGCGACAGAGAAACAGCGACTAAGTTCATGGATAACCTAGGTCTTGCATGTGTGGTTACTCACGTTGCTGACTTAAGAACTTGTGTGCTTCACCCAGCAAGCACAACTCACAGACAGCTAAGCGATGCTCAACTGATTGAGGCTGGTGTAAGTGCCGACCTAATCCGTTTATCTGTTGGTATTGAGAATAAAGATGATATTATATCAGACATAAAACAAGCTTTAGATAATCTATAATATGCGTAATTAACGACAAAAAAACAGCTTAAACACTTAGTTTAGGCTGTTTTACTTTTTATCTTTTACTTTTTTGTCCAAACATTTAGCTATAATACGCTTTGTTTTATCTGGTGGAAAAGGTGCTTTGTCTATAGGGTAAAATGCTATAAAACAGGTCTATTATATACGACTGTCAATAAACAACTAAACTGTCACTATAGAAAATTGATATGACAGTTTGGTTTTATGTAAATTGTGCTCATTTTGTGTATAGGTAATCTTGTTCCCATAGTCTTGGGTTGGTGTCTACATATTCCCATATTTTTTGGTATTCTTTTTCGTTTCTTATTATGTGGTCATAGTATCGGAATTGCCAAATTTTACACCCCTTGATATTATCACATAAATTAGATTTTTTTGTTGTTATTGATTTTAACGCACATATAATATCACCAATTGTAGGGCAAGGGCTCTGCTCTTGCCTCTCTATTTCAATTATCAAGTGTATATGATTTGGCATAATGACATAATTAGAAATTGTTATAGTTGGATAACGTATCAATAACGCATCTATTTCTTCCACTACAATATTCCCAATTTGCGATAAACGGCAAGAGCAGAGCCCTTGCCCTACAACAATATCACCGAATAAACATTTCCGATCATGTGTACATATCGTCACAAAGTACACACCGTTATTTGAATAATCATAATCTTTTAATCTAATAGATTTTCGTTTTGGCAACGGGATATCATCACCTCGCAAACTATAAATACTCTATAATAAAGTATAACACATAGAAAATAGTATTTCAAATTAATTTCAGCAAACAGAGTAAGGGTATACAAGCCTACAAATTATACCTAATGGAAAAAGTTTATTTATGAATAGCCACCCATATTTTACTTTTTTAATTTTGAAGCAACGCTTATAATCAAACTGCTCAATAATGTGATGAAAATGATAACCGAGTACACTATAATTCTTGTCGTGTTAAGCGAGCCAAAAACTTCTACTCCCAACAAAATGAATACAAATGCTGACACTGCAATTAAAAAGTATGATATTTTTTTCATGTGTTTGTCCCCTTTTCAGTGGCAAAATATCCTCAATCATCATCTCTTAACGCTTCGGTCAAGAATTTATACGCAGTCTCTGCTTCCTCTGCTGTGTAATCATAAAAAACCTCGACGCTAATCAGGCTGTCATAGCCTGAAATCATTAGAGCTGTGAAGAAGTCTGTGTAATCGTCTTGGTCGCTCGGAGTTTTTCTTGCAGGGCTTGCAACATGCACATGATGCACTGGTGTGCCTGCTCTTTTTACTTTGATTAAATTGATTGGAGCTTCGCCCTCAACTGATGAATGGTAATAGTCGCAAAGTAATTTTATGTTAGGGTGATTAGCTCTAATTACAAGTTTTGATGCATCGATTAGAGTGTTGATGTAGTTACATTCTTTTTTGTTCAGTGGCTCTAGCACTGCAATAATATCATATTTTTCAGCTATATCACCAGTTAGGTTTAGTATCTCAAGTATCTGATTATCAGCTTGCTCTATGCTTACATCCTCTGGTATATTTCTTGACTTACCAGAGCCGAAAACTATGGTTTTCACGCCCAATTCAGCCATTCTTGATAACGCTTTGTTCAAGTATGTTTCAATTTGAACCATGTCTACATTTTCGCCTATTAACTGAATACTGGCTGGAAACGCACCATTTGCAACTGGTGTATCCATGTTTAAGTTTTTCAGATAAACTTTAAGGCTATCAAACTCATCATCACTTAATTCTGCTGTTGCGGATACACTAAGCTCTATATAATCATAGCCAGCGTTTTTAATTAATTCAGCATTTATAAGCTTCACGTTTCCGTCTACAACTTCATATTTTCCTGCACAAAAACCTATTCTCATAACTATTACCTTGTTTAGCATGTCTATACACGCAAACAATACCTTTCTCTTAAAAAATATATCAAAATAATTTATATTTAACGATTAACATTACATCAATTATATCACCTATTATATAAACAGGCAAGAGCCTTTTTCTTAGGTACACAACTCTCCCCCATTTTTTGAAAACAACAAAAAACCCAAATGATTTGAACATTTCATCTCATTTGGGTTAGTTTTATTTTATCTCAATTAGTCTTGTGTATCAAAGAATTTTCCATGAATTGCACTTACTGCTCTGTCTGCATCAGCTTTGTCGATAAGAACAGAGATTTTAATTTCGCTTGTTGAAATCATTTGAATGTTGATGTCGTTTTCGAACAATGCTTCAAACATGTCAGCAGCAACACCTGGGTGGCTTTCCATGCCAGCACCAACGATAGAAACTTTAGCAACGTTATCGTCTGTTACAACGCTTGCAGCGCCGATAATCTCAACGTAGTTGTTTAGTAAATCCATTGTTGTAGCTAGGTTATCTTTCTCGATTGTGAAAGTAATATCTTTTGTTCCGTTTCTACCAATTGATTGTAGAATGATGTCAACGTTAACATTTTTTGAAGATAATTTAGAGAAAATTTTGAAAGCTAGACCTGGTTTATCAGGCACACCTACGATTGAAATTCGAGCAACTTTATCGTCTTTTGCAACACCACTAATTAACATTTTTTCCACTTTTATTTCCTCCTTAACAATAGTACCTTTCTCTCTTGTGTAGCTTGAAAGTACTTCTAATTCAATTTGATATTTTTTAGCCATTTCTACAGAACGGTTATTTAAAACTTGAGCGCCCAAAGTAGCAAGCTCTAGCATTTCATCATAAGAAATTGTGTCTAATTTCTTTGCGTTTTCAACTTTTCTTGGGTCAGCTGTGAAAACACCACTAACATCAGTATATATTTGGCATAAATCAGCTCTCATAGCTGCTGCAATTGCAACTGCACTAGTGTCTGAACCACCTCTACCAAGAGTTGTCATGTCGTCATATCTATTGATACCTTGGAAACCAGTCACGATAACTATGTTCTTTTTGTCTATCTCTTTTTGAATTCTTTTTGGGTTAACATTTTTAATTCTAGCACTACCGTAATCAGATGATGTGCTAAAACCTGCTTGCCAACCTAAAAGAGAAACAACAGGAAAACCTAGTTTTTCGATAGCCATTGCTAGCAATGAAGCAGAAATTTGCTCACCAGCTGATAAAAGCATATCCATTTCACGTTTAGATGGTTTGTCATTGATTTCAGCAGCTTTTTCAATGAAATCATCTGTTGTGTCGCCTTGTGCAGAAACTACCACAACCACGTTGTTGCCTTCCTTATATGTGTTTGTGACAATCTCTGCCACGTTAAATAGTCTCTCGGCATCTTTAACTGAACTTCCGCCAAATTTTTGTACTATTAATGCCATAAATTACCTCCATTTATTCTATTACAATTTTTGCGCCGTCTGGGTCTACGCTTAAAATTTCAACTGTCCAATCGTTAATCTTTTTCTTTTCAAGTTGAGATTTAATTCTATCTGCAAAGTGTGCATCATTAGCCTCAATAATTGAAATTATTGTAGGGCCTGCACCGCTTACATACGTACCTAACGAACCTAGTTCGTAGCTAACTCTAAAAAGAGTATCGCAATTAGAAATCAAGCTATTTCTATATGGTTGGTGTATTCTGTCTTGCACAGCTACACGCAAGTTTTCTAAATTACCAGAGAACAAGGAAGCTGTCATAAGTCCTGAACGAGACAAGTTATAAACTGCATCTTCTCTTGAATATTTTTCAGGAAGTACTCCCCTAGCTTTTTCAGTTTTTAGCTCAAACTTAGGAACCATAACTGCAAAAGCAATTTTTTCTGACACAGGAACGCTAACACTATACACACGGTTTGCCTCCATAGCAGAAGCTACCAATCCACCTGAAATTGCAGGACTTGTGTTATCTGGGTGTCCTTCGATAATCGCTGCAATGTTTAGAAGCTCTGATGTTGGAAACGGATTTCCTAAAATTCTGTTAGCTCCTATAATTCCAGCTACTATACATGCTGAACTACTTCCAAGACCTCTTGCCATTGGAATGTTATTTTCTTGTCTAATTCTCATGCCTGGCATTGGTTTTCCACATAAATCATATAGATATTTCGCCGCCCAGCAAATCAAATTGCTCTCGTCAGTTGGAATAACTGTGTTGTCAACTGATTTAATGTCAATAACGTCAGCTTCTTCCATCCACACTCTGTTATACTTTTTTAACGCAATACCTAAGGAGTCAAAACCTGAGCCTAGGTTAGCACTCGTTGCAGGTACATCTATTCTAATCATTTGTTCTCCTCGTTTCTATAATATTAATACTCGGATATTCTTATGCTATTTTCTACCTTAACATTTAATTTCTCTAACTTTGCTAATTTTTCGTTTAGTTCATTAAATGATATAGCAGAAACTGTGAAAGCTGCTTCGTTTTTAGCTTCTTTTTTTCTTGATAATCTGTTGTTTTCTGCAAAAATTTCGCACACTTTAGCATAAACTTGTTCGTCACCTGTTACTCTAATATAGTAATCATAAGGAACAGTTTTGAAGTCCACAACATAGTTTGGTTTTTCTTTTTCCCAGTATAAATATTTACGAGTTTTTTGGTGTTTAATACAGTCTATAACATCTGCTACTACAGCACTTGCTGTAGGAAGTTTACCAGCACCTTTACCATAGAACACAACATCGCCTGTTGCGTCTCCTCTAACCATAATGCCGTTAAACACGTCATCAACGCTAGATAATTGGCTGTCTCTGCTAACAAACATTGGGCAAACCATAATGCTTACTTGTTCAGTCTCTAACTTTTTAACTGAACCTATCAGCTTAATTACGCCACCCCAAGAAGCAGCATAGTCAACATCTTCAAGAGAAATATTTCTAATTCCCTCTGTATTAACTTTAAGTGGGTCGATATGATAATCATAAGAAAGAGCGGCTAAGATACAGATTTTTCTGCAAGCATCGTGTCCGTCAACATCAGCAGAAGGGTCTCTCTCTGCATAGCCTAGTTTTTGAGCAAGAGCTAAAGCGTCGTCAAAATTCATTTGCTCTCTAATCATTTTAGTTAAAATGAAGTTTGTTGTTCCGTTCAAGATACCAGCTATTTCGCTTACTTCATTTGCTGCCAAGCATTGAGTAAGAGGTCTGATAATAGGAATACCACCACCTACGCTTGCCTCAAACAAGAAGTTAACATTTTTATCTTTTGCTATTTCAATAAGTTCATCGCCTTTAGTAGCAACAAGTTCCTTGTTAGATGTAACTACGCTTTTACCAGCAAGTAAAGAGCGTTTTACAAAGTCATAAGCAGGATTTATTCCACCCATAACCTCAACAACCACTTGAACCTCAGGGTCGCTTACGATTGTATCAAAATCCTTAGTGAATAGATTGCTATAGCTAAGGTCAGAAAATTCTCTTAAATCTAAAATATGCTTTACCTTAATTTCTTCACCTGTACGTTTTTTAAGGCTTTCTGCGTGAGATATAACAACTTCCAATACACCGGAGCCTACTACTCCATGACCAAGCACTGCTATGTTTGCCATAATAACTCTCCTTTAATTTGATAAACTCTCTATTTTTATAACACCTTTAATATTTTTTAGTCTAAGAATCAGTTCGTCTACTTCAATTTTTATGTTAGAAACTCTAGCAGAAACTGATACAAACGCTCTCCCTCTAACAGGGATACTTTGCGTAACTGTTAGTATATTTGCATTAACTTCATAAAAAACAGATAAAAAGTTAACCAATATACCAGGTTTGTCAGAAAGCATGACTTGCACCGTTATAATATCTGAGGTCTCTTTTTTAGAATATGAAAAAACTGAATCTTTGTACTTGTAAAAAACGCTTCTTGAAATACCTGCAAGCTTTACAGCTTCTGAAGTATTTTTGGCTTCTCCACTATCTAGCAAAGAATTTGCATATAGAACTTTCTCGTATATTTCAGGCAACGCGCTTTTCTCAATTACTAAATATGAATCACTAGACATTGTCCACCACCTATAAACTATTGTATTGTACTGATGAACAGTTTACCACATTATTTATCAATTTGCAACACTAAAATTAAAAACTGCCGTTTTACACAGCAGTTTTTTATCATATTGATTATTTTGCATCAAAACATACAAAATTCGACATATTATATCCCTTTATAACCATTACGGCACTGCTGGCTCAAATTCCTCTGGAGGTGGAGTAGCAGGTGCTGGTGTAACTACTGGGGGTGGATCTGTAGGAGCTGGCGTTGGCTCAGGTGTAGGAACTGGCGTCGGCACTGGTGTAGGCGCCGGAGTAACTGGTGCTGGAGTTACTGGTACTGGTGTAGGAGTAACTGGTGCTACTGTAGGCGTCACTGGTTTTGGTGTAGGGGAATTTGTAACCACTGGAGTAGGTGTCGGAGTTGGAGCAGCACTAGGGCTAGGCTCTGGAGACACACTTGGGCTTGGTGACGGTTTTGTTGAGTCTGCACCAAAGGATTCGTGGTCTGAACCACTGTTACATACTCTTGGCACATTGTTAACATCATACCAACCTGTGCCAGTTGAACTACAATAAGCTCCTGCTAAATAACCACTGTGAGTACAGAATGTACGTGAAACTAAATCTTCTGAATAAGTGAAAGATTTCTCTTCTTCATAATCCCAGTAATTTGTTTTTAGCATTCTCATGGTTTCTTCCCACATTATTCTTGAAGCAGAAGTAACTTGAGCAGGTCTTCCGTCTGGTCTATAACCTGACCAAACAGCCGCAACACCATAAGGTGTACCACCAACAAACCAAACATCTTCGTAATCGTCTGTAGAACCTGTTTTACCAAAGGTATCTAATCCACTAATTTGAACAGAAGTAGCAGTACCACTAGTAACTGGCTCGTGCAATAGTTTATTCATTACATTAGCATTAACTTCGGACATCGCTCTTGTTGGTTCTTCTAATCTATTGTCTATTATAGTGTCACCACTTTGGTCTATAACATGAGTATAAGTATATGGGTCGTGGTATAATCCACCATTTCCAAAAATAGCATAGCCTGCTGCCATATCCTTAACTGTTACACCGTAAGCCATACCACCTGTTGCAAGTGCTGCATAGTTTGTATCTAGTGATGGGTCGGTGCTACCAAAGTTCAATGTATCGGCTAAGAAGTTATAACCATTTTGTAGACCTAGTTCCTCAAGCAACCATACTACAGGTATATTATAAGAGTATCTAACCGAACGTGCTACTGTCTCATAAGCAGAAACATTACCACTAACGTTTTTAGGGCCTGCTACACCAGGACCAAAGTAGTTCGGCATTGGTTCATTTTTCAACAAAGAACCATAAGTGATTATTCCTGCTTCTATAGCTGGTGCATAAGCACTTAGAGGTTTCAAAGACGAACCAGGTTGTTTCGGTCCGTATAATGGGTCAGTAGCAAAGTTTATCCAGTTGTTACCTGTTTTCTCAGCAGTGTTACCAACAACAGCTATTACGCTACCATCATAATCCATCATAAAAATATTTGTCATAAAATCTTCGTCATAATCGCCTACGATTTCATTTGCGTTTCTAAATAGCTCTTCAACATCTTCTTGAATATCTAAGTCCATTGTTGAATAAATCTCTAAACCACCATTGTATAGCATGTCTGCTGCTAAACTCATAGAATAGTTTTTAACTTCTGCAATATCTCTAATAAGTTCATCTACTAAAGTCTCAACATACCAGTTCCAAACATCATTAGAATCCAAAATTGACTCAGTTACTCTTACTTCGCTTGATTCAGCTTCTAAATCAGCTTCTGAATTAGAACCTGTATATGTCTCTGAAAAAGCATAGTTCATGTTATCTGCTTCTTCTAAAGCTTCTTCATATTCAGCAGTAGAGATTTCACCTAGTTGATGCATTCTAAAAAGAACATCTTCTTGACGATCTTGTGTTTTCTCTGGATAACTGATAGGTGAATGAGCATACGGATTTTGTGTGATACCTGCAATTGCAGCACACTCAGCTAGTGAACAGTCTGCTATATCTTTACCAAAATAAAGATTTGCAGCAGCTTGTACACCATTTGTACCACTACCAAACGCAACTATGTTAAGATAATATTCTAAAATTTCTTCTTTTGTATAATCTTGTTCTAGATTTAAAGCAGAGAAAATTTCTTCAAGCTTTCTGTTAATACTAACTTCGTCTTTTTGTGTTACGTTTTTAATAAGCTGTTGTGTGATAGTTGAACCACCAGCACCACCCTCGCCACCAGCAAGGTTTAAAGTAGCTTGAGCAGTAGTAATCCAGTCAACTCCTTCATGGTCCCAAAATCTGTGGTCTTCAATCGCCACAATTGCAGCTATCATATACGGATTAATGTCGCTATAACTAACCCATTCTCTATTTTCTTGGTTATAAAATCTCATGTACTCTACATTATTGCCTTCATCATCTTTAATATATAAAGTACTAGATTCATTAAGCTTTATTGTGCTTAGTTCATCAACTGAGGTATTACGTAAGCTGTAAATATAAGACGCTACAGACAAACCCACTATAACACCTACTACAGTAGCCACAATAAATATTGTAAGCAGTAGCTTACCAATCATTGAAGACATTGTAACAGCCGATTTACCTACGATAGACGCAAGCTCGTCTTCCCCACGTTTTACCCTTGTGGCGTTATGTTCTTTAGGTTTTTTTGATAAATTAAAGTTTTGCATTCTTTCCTCCGAGTATAAAAATGTTCTACTAAGCCTAAAATAACCCTTAGGAGGGCGATTTTATGAAAAAACTTAGTGTAAATTTAGTCAAATGTTTTCTATTAATTATTATCTCTGTTTTATTAGTAAGTATTACTATTTTAAACGAAACATCTAAACAGACGGATATATTGCAGGAAAATCAAAGTAATATAACCGATAGTAATTATACTATAAACAGTGGTATAAGTCAATATGTACAAAATTCAAACACAACAAAATACAAGGTGAGCACAAACGAAAACATGATAACTGTTTATATGAACGGCGAGATAATAGAAATATCTGCCGATACAGTTCCTGTTGATAGCTTACCTTTAGAAGATAAAATCCTTCTTGAAAATGGAGTTGAATTTTCTAACATAAGTGAGCTAATTTCTTTTTTAGAAAACTACGAATAATAACTTTCAAAAATTACCAATAATAAAAACGAAAAAACAAAACACAATAATAACACAAACGCAAAAACATTTTAAGGAGTAACGATATGAAAAATTTAGTACCAGAAGCTAAAGAAGCTATGAACAAGTTTAAAATGGAAAGCGCATCACAAGTAGGCGTTAACCTAAAACCAGGTTACAACGGAGATTTAACATCTAAACAAGCAGGTTCAGTTGGTGGACAAATGGTTAAAAACATGATCCAACAATACGAACAAAACATGAAATAATGATTTAAGCAACTCCCGCAAAAGCTGTGGTATATATACCACGGCTTTTGCTATGCAAAAAAAAGACCACCCGAAGGTAGTCTTTTTTGATTGTCGAATTATTCGCTTTTTTCAATGTAAGCTACAATTGCGCCAACTGTTTTTATATTCTCAACTTCTGAGTCAGGAATTTCAACTTCAAACTCATCTTCAATAGACATTAATAAATCAACTACATCAAGTGAGTCTGCGCCTAGATCTTCAGAAAGGTCAGTGTCATTTGTTATAGAATCCTCATCAACATCGAATTGATCGCTAAGAATTGCTTTTAATTTTTCTAATACCATAATTATGCCTCCTATAATATATTAAATGCAAAAAGCATTTTGTAGACAAGTCCTGATTTATGTGGTACAATCTTAAGGATGTTTGCCATGTGTACATTTTATTTTATTTGTATTGATTTTGTCAAGTCTTTATGAAAAAATAATTGTTAATTTTTATTGAAAAGAGGTTAATTTTTTATGAAAATAGAGCGTTTTGCAGTGATTGGGCACCCAATCGGACACACAATGTCACCATTTATACATAAAAAATTGTTTAATTTAAACGGATATTCTGTTGAATATGATGTGTTAGATATCGAAAATGTAGAAAAAGATTTAGAAATTATTAAAAAATACGACGGTATCAATGTCACCATACCTCATAAGTCAAATATTATCCCTTTTTTGCAAAAAATTACAACAGATGCAAAGCGTTTTGGGTCTGTTAACACTGTAAAAAACGAGAATAATTCTCTTTTAGGATATAGTACAGACGGTGAAGGTTGCATAAAAGCGATTGAAAATAGTGGTGTTTGTATCGAAAACACAGTGGTCATTTTGGGTAGTGGTGGAGCTGCAAGAGCAATTGCTTATGCTATTGAAGCGAAAAATGTCGAAATTATTATAGCTGCTAGAGATATAAACAAAGCAAAAAATTTAGCTGATGAGTTAAAAAATGCAAAAGCTATGTTAATTAGTGACTGTGATAAAATTGGTAAATATAATCTACTCATCAACGCAACAAGCGTTGGTATGTACCCTAAAATCGATAACTGCCCTGTGGCTGATAGTGTGATTAGTAATTGTAGCTCAATTTTTGACGCAGTGTACAACCCACACGAAACAGTGCTTATTCAAAAAGCGATTAGTATGAACAAAAAAATTGTTTACGGAATTGACATGCTTGTGTATCAAGCAGTTAAAGCACACGAGCACTGGTATGGTGGAACTTTTGATGTTAATGATATTAACACTTTATGTAAAGAAGCAGAAATGGAATGTAAGAGGTTGTTTAGATGAAGATATTATTATGTGGATTTATGGGCTGTGGCAAAACAGGTATTGGCAAATACACAGCTAAGAAAAATGGTTATAAATTCATAGATATGGATAAATATATTGTTAATAGAGAAAAAATGTCTGTTGTTGATATTTTTGAGAAAAAGGGAGAGCCTTATTTTAGAGAGCTAGAGACAACAGTTTTAAAAGAACTTTGTCAGAGAGATAAAATTATTATAGCTTCTGGTGGTGGAACTATCTTAAAGCAAGCTAACATTGATGTTTGCAACCAAAATGATTGCAAAATAATATTCTTAGACACTCCACTAAGTGCAATACAGGAAAGATTGAAGTGCGACACAAAAAGACCATTGCTTCAACGCCCAGACAGACAAGAATTTATTGAAAAGCTTTATATAGAGCGTTACCCTATATATAAAAAAGCTGCTGATTACACTGTTAATGCTGGTGCGCCAGTAGTCGTTGTTGCTAAAAGGTTGAAAAAGTATCTATAAATCATAATTTTGCATATATTTTTTGTTGAAAATTTAGCAAAAGCTATGATTTATAAACGTTTTAGTACTTTAGCTTGACAAATATACAAAAATGGTATATTATGTTAGAATACTATTACTATAGGAGAAAAAATATGCAAAATTATTTATTTCCGACACGATTTATAAACTTTTTTAGCACAGCGTTTAGCTTCTGTGTTTTTTCGTGTTGTATTAATAATAGACTTTGCATTGTTACCCAAGGGTAATTAGTAATACTTTTGTTATTTAGCGAAGTCGTTAGGACTTCGCTTTTTTAATTATTATAGAGGAATGGAGAATTATTATGATTATTGTACTAAAAAACAACCTAGAGAAAATAGAGGTAGAGAACTTCTCTAACCATTTGACAGACACTTTTGGTGTTCAAATTCACAGAGTAGACGGAACTGGGCAAACTATTTTGGGTCTTATTGGTGACACTGCAACTATCGACATTAACTATATTGCGGCTCAACATATTGTAGCTGACGTAAAAAGAGTTCAAGAGCCATATAAAAAAGCTAACAGAAAATTCCACCCAGAAGATATGGTAATTACACTAGAGAATGGAACGAAAATTGGCGGTGGCCACCTAACTTTAATTGCAGGACCTTGCTCTGTTGAGAGTGAAGAGCAAATTATTGAAGTAGCAAAAAGTGTTAAAAAATCTGGTGCTACAATTTTAAGAGGTGGTGCGTTCAAACCTAGAACATCTCCGTATGCTTTCCAAGGTTTAAAAGGCGAAGGCATTGAGCTGTTGTTAAAAGCGAAAAAAGAGACAGGTTTACCGATAGTTTCTGAGCTTATGAGCATGGAGCATATCGACTTATTCAAAGACATAGATATTATTCAAATTGGTGCTAGAAACATGCAAAACTTCGAGATGTTAAAAGCATTAGGAAAGCTAAATAAGCCTATACTATTAAAAAGAGGTTTATCAAGCACAATTGATGAACTACTTATGAGTGCTGAATACATCATGGCTGGTGGCAACGAGCAAGTTATGCTTTGCGAAAGAGGTATAAGAACTTTCGAAACTGTTACAAGAAACACTTTGGACATTGCTGCTGTTCCAGTTCTTAAAAAACTTAGCCATTTGCCTATAGTTGTTGACCCAAGCCATGCTACTGGTCACAGTTGGTTGGTTGAGCCACTATCTTTAGCTTCTGCAGCAGTTGGTGCTGACGCACTTATTATTGAGGTTCACAACGACCCAGAACACGCATTATGCGACGGTGCACAATCCTTAAACCCAGTACAATTTGACAATTTATGCAAAAAGGTTCAAAATATAGTTAGAATATAAAATATCGAAGTGGGGAATGAAAATTGTTAATCAAAATAGAGACAGGCGACCCTTATGGCGTTATAGTCGAAAAAGGAGCTATTCAAAAAATTGGCGAAATTTTACTTGCAATGTACAAAAAAAGTACAAAAATCATGATAGTAAGTGACTCTAATGTTTACCCTATCTATGGTAATGCTGTTAAAAATTCTTTAGAAAAATGTGGCTTTAGTGTATCTCGTTATACTTTTAAAGCTGGTGAGGAGCGTAAAAATCTTATCACTGTTGAGGAAATATATTCTGCTCTTGCAAGGCAAGAATTCACACGTGCTGATGTTATCGTAGCATTAGGTGGTGGAGTTGTTGGCGACATGGCTGGTTTTGCGGCTGCTACTTTTTTAAGAGGAATGGACTTTATCCAAGTTCCTACTACTCTGCTTGCACAAGTGGACTCAAGCATTGGTGGCAAAACTGGAATAGACCTACATTTTGGTAAAAACTTAGTTGGTGCGTTTCATCAGCCAAAGCTTGTTGTCACTGACCCTCTAGTGCTTGACACTTTGCCTAATGAATATTTGGTTGACGGTTTAGGCGAAGTTGTTAAATATGCGTGTATTCACGACGCTGAGCTTTTTGAGGATTTAGAGAGTGGTAAGGCTATTGAAGATTTAGAGACTACTATATGCAAAAGTGTGCAAATCAAGAAACATTATGTTGAAGAAGACACCCTGGACACCGGTGTTAGAATGATTTTAAACTTTGGTCACACCTTTGGTCACGCTATCGAAAAACTTCACGATTTCAAGAATATTTCCCACGGTAGAGCAGTTGCAATTGGCATGTACATGGTAAGTTATATTGGTGAAAGCCTAAAACTTACAGCACCTGGTACATCTGAAAGAATTAAAGCATTGCTTGATAAACTTGGTTTGCCTCATAGCGACGCTCATAATTTTGAGGAAATTGTTGATGCCACAAAGCTCGACAAAAAAAGTGTTGGTAAAATGATTAACCTTATCTTTATATCTGAGATAGGCAAAGCGTTTATTCATAAAGAAGAAAGAAATTACTTGATATTAAAGTTCAAAATATTAATGGAGAAAAATAATTTTAATGGCTGATGTAATATTTAACAAAGCAGTTACTGGTGGTGAAATTCGCCTACCTTCTAGCAAAAGTGTTGCGCACAGGGCGATAATCTGTGCGTCTCTTGCTAAGGGAAAAAGTGTTATATATGGAATTGACGAAAGCGAAGACATGAAAGCTACTTTCGGTTTTATTAACGCTGTCGGCAAAAAATATACTTACGACACCACTGGCGATTATAGTGTTTTGACCATAGAAGATAATGACATGAAAAATACTACTTCACAAATTGAAGTAGACTGCATAGAGTCAGGCTCTACATTGCGTTTTATCATTCCAATTTTGTCAGCACTTGGTGTATCTGCAAAATTTGTTGGTAGTGGTAGATTACCACAGCGACCTATCGGTGTTTATAACGAGATTTTAACAGGTGTTACCACTCATGGTGACGGCTTACCTTTTACGATAGACGGCAAATTACAAAGTGGCGATTTTCGCATTAGAGGCGACATAAGCTCCCAGTTTATAACAGGGCTTTTGTTTGCACTGCCTCTTTTAGACGGAGACAGCAAGATTATTTTAACAACAGAGCTACAGTCTGAGTCTTACGTTGATATTACTGTTGATGTGTTAAAAACCTTTGGAATAGCCATTGAAAGAACCGATTACGGATATTTTGTTAATGGTAATCAAGCCTATAAAAACATG
This sequence comes from uncultured Eubacteriales bacterium, assembly GCA_964370775.1. Lineage (GTDB taxonomy): Bacteria > Bacillota > Clostridia > Oscillospirales > Acutalibacteraceae > SIG603. Next base: position 20,864 of record CAYJKT010000018.1, read on the forward strand.
GAGTACCATGTCGAAGGTGACTGGTCTCATGCAATTTTCTTTATGGTTATGGCTACTTTTAGCGATGAACCTATAAGATTAAAAGGCTTAAATATGAACAGCAAGCAAGGCGACAAAAAATGCGTTGACCTCTTTAAAGAAATGGGTCTTAACATAAAATGTGAGGACGATGTTTTAGTTCTTGCAAAGCCTGTTACTTCTTTAAAAGCAATTAGTGTTGATGTTGGCGATATACCTGATATGGTGCCTGCTCTAACTTGTGCAATGGCTACAGCCGAGGGCAAAAGTGAGATTACCAACGCAAAAAGGCTAAGAATTAAAGAATGCGACAGATTGAGTGCGATTAGCAACAATGTTAATGCTTTAGGTGGAAACGTGGAAGAATTCGATGATGCTTTACATATTACAGGAGTGAAAACTTTGAACGGTGGCACAGTAAGTGGCTACAACGACCACAGAATTGTAATGGCTATGTCTACTTTAAGAGCAAAATGTGAAAATGATATAAGTGTGAGCGACTCGCACAGTATCAACAAAAGCTACCCAAAATTTTATGAAGATTACAAAAAATTAGGAGGTGATTGCAATGTCGTCAACATGGGGTGAGAAACTTAAAATCAGTATTTTTGGTGAAAGCCACAGCGAGAGTATCGGCGTGGTTATTGACAATCTACCACCAAATTATGCTATAAATAACGATGATGTTTTACAGCAGATGAAGCGTAGAGCACCTGGGCAAGACAAAACTGCAACACCTAGAAAAGAGACTGATTTCCCTAATGTAGTCAGTGGTTTTTTTAACGGAGTTACAGAGGGCTCTCCCCTTTGCGCTGTGATTAACAACACAAACACAAAAAGCAAGGACTACAGCAATGTTGCTGATAATCCACGACCGGGACACAGCGATTACACTGCTTTTGTTAAGTATAAAGGTAGTAATGATATTAGAGGTGGAGGACATTTTTCTGGCAGACTAACAGCGCCTATCGTATATGCTGGTGCAGTTGCAAGACAGATTTTAGAGCAACACGGAATTATCATTGGTGCTCATGCTCAAAATATTGGTGGAGTAAGTGACGATAAATTTGACGAAGTCAATGTAAGCAAAGATTTATTAAACAAGCTTAATCGTGAATATTTTTCTGTAATTTCTGATACCTCTAAAAAGAAAATGTACGAAAAAGTTGAAGATGCTAGAAGTAACCAAGACAGCGTTGGTGGTATTATAGAGTGTGCAGTTATCGGTTTACCTGTTGGTTTAGGCTCTCCAATGTTTAACGGAGTAGAGAGCAAACTGGCTTCTATTTTGTACGGAGTTCCAGCTGTAAAAGCTGTTGAGTTTGGCTGTGGTTTTGACTGTTGCACAAAGCTTGGTAGCGAAAATAATGATGAATTTTATTATGACACAAACGGTGACGTTAAAACTTACACTAATAATTGTGGTGGCATTTTAGGTGGAATAACAAACTCAATGCCTCTAATTTTCAGATTAGGAATTAAACCAACTCCGTCTATATCCAAACCACAAAAAACAGTAAATCTAAAAACAGGCGAAAATTCTATTTTAGAAGTTCACGGCAGACATGACCCTTGCATAATTCCAAGGGCAATACCTGTTATAGAAGCAGTAACTGCTATTGCAGTGCTTGACATGATGATGTTGGAGGGATTAATATAATGGAAAATAATCCTTTAGGAAATATAAGGGCAGAGATTGATAAAATTAATCATGATTTGCTTGATTTATTCGTAAAAAGAATGATATGTAGTGAAGAAGTTGCAAGGGTTAAAATAGCTAATAACCTACCACTTTTTCATCCACAAAGAGAAGCCGAGATAATCGGAGAAATGGTAAACAGCACTGATGTTTATAAAAACGAAGTCGCTCTGTTTTACTCACACATAATGTCTTTAAATAAGATGTCTCAACAAAATTTGATTGCAGAAAAGCTAACTGATTTCACAGATTTAGTAAAGCTTGCTAAAAACGAATTACCTAACAATCCAAAGGTAGTTTGTCAAGGTGTTGAGGGTGCGTATTCTCACAAAGCAGCTCTTAAAACATTCGACTACACAAATGCTGATATATCATTTTGCCCAGCGTTTGAAAATGTTTTCGAGAAAATTGAAAGTGGAGAGTGTGATTTTGGAGTAATACCTGTTGAAAACTCTACAGCTGGCTCAGTTACAGAGACATATAGTTTAATAATGAAATATCGTTTTTACATTGTTTCATCTGTAAAGCTTGGTATTAACCACTGCCTAGCTGCTAAAACTGCTAAAAGCAAGATAAAAACTTTGTATTCACATAAGCAAGCTTTAATGCAGTGTGCTGATTACATTTTGGATAATGGCTACAACATGCATGAATATTCTAACACTGCGGCGGCGGCTGAGTTTGTGTCAAAAAATGATGATGATACAATCGCTGCGATTTGTTCTATAGATGCTGCAAATAAATACGGCTTAACTATAATAGAAGAAAATATTCAAGACAACAAAAACAACTACACACGTTTTGCAGTTATCAGCAAAACACCAATTCTAACAGAAAAAGCCAACAAGATTAGCCTTTGCTTCTCTTTAGAACACGAGACAGGCACTCTTTATAGAATTTTAGAGAGATTTTCTCTTGCTGGTTTGAATTTAACAAAAATTGAGTCAAGACCTATAAAGGGCAAAGATTTTCAGTACGATTTTTATCTTGATTTTGAGGGAAATATTAGAGAGACAAACGTAAGCAGTTTGCTATCTAACCTTAAAAACGAACTTGATAGATTTGACTTCTTAGGTAACTATAGAGAAATACTGTGATAATCGACTTGCAAAAAAGGTAATTTCAGTATATAATAATGCTATTAAAAACGGAAAGGAACTCGTTATGGCGAACAATAAAAAAATGGTAGAAGACATAACATCTATGGATGTCGACTTCTCCCAATGGTATACAGATATCGTAAAAAAAGCAAAACTTATGGACTACTCAAGCGTTAAAGGCTCTATGGTTATTCAACCTTATGGCTACGCAATTTGGGAGAACATGCAAAAAGATTTAGACACAAGGTTCAAAAAAACTGGGCACGAAAACGTGTATATGCCTATGCTTATCCCAGAGAGCCTACTTCAAAAAGAGAAAGACCACGTTGAGGGCTTTGCTCCTGAGGTTGCTTGGGTTACTCACGGAGGTAGCGAAGAACTAGCCGAAAGACTATGTATTAGACCTACAAGTGAGGTTTTATTCTGCGAACACTACCAAAAAATCATTCAATCTTACAGAGATTTACCAAAGTTATATAACCAATGGTGTTCTGTTATGCGTTGGGAAAAAACAACAAGACCTTTCTTGCGTTCTTCTGAATTTTTATGGCAAGAGGGTCACACAATGCACGAGACAGAAGAAGAAGCAATGGACGAGACTTTAAAAATCCTGCATATCTACAGAGATTTTTATGCTGAGTTCCTAGCAATACCTGCTGTTATCGGTAAAAAAACAGAGAAAGAAAAATTTGCTGGCGCTGTTGCGACTTACACAATTGAGCCTATGATGCACAACGGTGTTGCATTGCAAGGTGGTACTTCTCACTACTTCGGCGACGGTTTCTCAAAAAGTTTCGACATAACTTTCACTGGCAGAGACAACACTCAACAATACCCACACCAAACTTCTTGGGGTGTTAGCACAAGAATGATAGGTGCAGTTATCATGGTTCATGGTGACGACAACGGCTTAGTTATGCCACCAAGACTTGCACCTACTCAAATTGCAATGATTCCAATTGCTATGCACAAAGAGGGCGTTATTGACGCATGTAAAGAGCTTAAAGCAAAACTTGAGGATAAATTTAGAGTTAAACTTGACGACAGCGACAACTCACCAGGTTGGAAATTCAGCCAATATGAGATGTTAGGTGTGCCTGTTAGACTTGAAATGGGTCCTAAAGACATTGAGAAAAATCAATGTGTTCTTGTTAGACGTGACACAAGAGAAAAACTTTTTGTATCTTTAGAGAATATCGAGCAAGAAATTCAAACTCTGCTTGACACTATTCATAACGATATGTATAACAGAGCGTTAGAGAACCTAAAAACAAAAACATTTGTTGCAACAAGCAAAGATGAATTTGTTGAAACAGCTGAGAAAACACCTGGTTTTATTAAAGCTATGTGGTGTGGCGACAGCGCTTGTGAAGAAGAACTAAAAGACATCACAGGTGGTGTTAAGTCTCGTTGTATTCCATTTGAGGAAGAAAACTTAGGCGACACTTGCGTGTGCTGTGGCAAACCAGCAAAACACATGGTTTTCTGGGGCAAGCAATATTAATAGATACTTTAAAATCACTTTTTGTTCAGATAAGCAAAAAGTGATTTTTTTGTCACTCTTTACTAAGTTTTTGCTTAAATAATTGTTATCACTTAACTCAAAGAAAAGCTTTACTTTTATACTTTTTTGGTATATGATTGATACAGAAAATAATTAAACATTTCAAGGAGGATACCCCATGGGTAACATTAGAATTGGATTTATAGGATGCGGCGGCATCGCTAACGACAAACACTTCCCAGGTATTAAAGAAAACGACGGTGTAGATATGTACGCATTCTGCGATTTATATATCGAAAGAGCAGAAAAAGCAGTTAAAGAATATGGTTGCGAAGGCGCAAAAGCTTATACAGATTATAAAGAGCTTTTAGCTGACCCAACAATTGATGCTGTTCACGTTTTAACACCAAACGTAAGCCACTGCGAAATCACTTGTGCAGCTTTAGAAGCTGGCAAACACGTATTGTGTGAGAAACCAATGGCTGCTACAACAGCAGACGCAAAAAGAATGTTAGACACAAGCGTAAAAACAGGCAAAATGCTAACAATCGGTTACCAATATCGTCACCAACCACAAAACCAAGTAGCTAAAAAAGTTATTGAAGAAGGTTATATCGGCGATGCTTACTACACAGAGGCTCAATATCTTCGTCGTCGTGGTGTTCCAACATGGGGCGTATTCACAGATAAATCAAAACAAGGTGGCGGTCCTCTAATCGATATCGGCACACATGCTCTTGATTTAGCTTTATACCTAATGAACAACTACGAAGTTGAATATGTTGTAGGTACTTCTTTTGAAAAACTAGGTAGCTTAATTCCTGAATTACAAGGACAAACTAACGGCCGTGGCGAACAAATCAGCTGGGATAACGTTAGCTATGATGTTGAAGATTCAGCATTTGGTTACATCAAAATGAAAAACGGTGCAGTTATCAACCTTAAAGCTTCATGGGCAATTAATGCTTCTGATGACTTTGCTAACAACGATGCTTCTGTTCGTATTTGCGGAACAAAAGGTGGCGTTGACACAGTTGAGGGTCGTTGCCGTTTGAACCATGTTGTTGCTGGTCAACAATCTACAACAATGGTTGGTTCAAGAGTAGCTCCTTATATCCCTGGTTTCTCTTCTGGTGCAGCTCCAAAATCTAAAGAGGCTGAAATCTGGGTTAACGCTCTTAAAGGCGAGGGCGAACTATTCGTTACAGCAGAGCAAAGCTATATTGTTACAAGAATTCTAGATGCAATCTATGAGTCTTCAAAAACAGGCAAAGCTATCTACTTTAACGACTAATTTATCATTATAAATAGTAAATCCGAATTCTACTGGTTTTCAGTTAGAATTCGGATTTTTTGTTTTATAATGTTTTATAATATCTCTATAATTTTTCTAGGGCACGCTTCAACGCATTTGCCACAACCTATGCATTTATCATGGTCGATTGTCGCATTAAAACTAGTTACTGTAACTGCATTAACTTCGCACACTTTAACACACTTCATACAACCTATGCAACCAACTTTGCATATCTTTGTAACACTTGCGCCTTTGTCACAGTTGTTACACTTAACAAATGCTTGCTCTTTAATAGGTATTACTGTTATCAAATTTTTAGGGCATGCTGTAACGCACATGCTACATGCCTTGCATTTACCTGGGTCGATTTTTGCAAGTCCGTTTTCTATCACAACTGCATCATATTTACATACTCTTTGGCAGTCGCCCATTCCCATGCACCCAAAACGACAACTAGAAATACCACCACCTAAAAGAACAGCAGCAGCACAGCTTTCTATTCCGTCATAGTTCATTTTATCTGTTGTAACATCATAGTCACCAGCACAGTGAACCACCGCAGTTTTCGCTTCCATGCTAACACTAATACCCATTATCTCGCCACAAGCGTCAACACAATCTTGCCCACCTGGGGAACATAGCCCAAGTTTTGCTTCTCCATTTGCAAGAGCTAACGCATAACCTGAACAACCTGAATATCCACACGCACCACAGTTAGCGCCCGGTAAAACCTCGTTAATGGCTTCTGCTTTTTCATTCTTAGGCACAGCCATCACGATAGAAGCAATTGCTAGTCCGATACCTGCCACCAAACCGATTGATACAACAATTATGACAGCTGTTATAATATCATTCATTCTCGTACCCCCTTATGCCAACAATCCGTCTACTATTCCTGTAAAACCTAGGAAAGAAACAGATAACAGTGAAGCGGCAACCAAAGTGATTGGCAAGCCTTTCATAAAGTTCGGCACATCACAAAGCTCTAATTTTTCTCTAATTCCAGCAAACAGAACCATAGCTACCAAGAAACCTATACCAGCTCCAAAAGCATTTACAAGAGATGCTGTAAAGCCAAATGTAGGATCAGCAGCACCTTTTTCTAGCACTAACATCGCTACACCCAAAACTGCACAGTTTGTTGTGATTAAAGGCAAGTAAACACCAAGTGAGTTATATAGTGGAGGCATAAATTTTCTTAAAACTATCTCCAATAACTGAACTAGCGAAGCTATAACCAAGATAAACACGATAGTTTGCAAGTACTCCAAACCACTTGGATACAAAATATAAGTGTATATCGGCCATGTAACAGCTGTTGCAATTACCATAACTACTGTAACTGCACCACTCATTCCTACGGCTGTATTAAGCTTTTTAGAAACTCCCAAAAATGGGCAAATTCCCAAGAATTTATTTAAGATATAGTTTTCTGTAAGTATCGCTGCTAAAAAGACACCAACCAAAACTCTAATAGTATCAGCCATTTTTCTCAGCCTCCTTTTTATCCTTAATTAAATCGCAGTGTTTAGACATTGGACAGTTGCTACAGCCCATTGCCTCAGGTGCTTTTCCTTCTTCAGAAAGTTTTCCAGCAAGTGCTATCAAAATACCATATACAAAAAATCCACCAGGAGGAAGTAAAAAGATTATGATAGGCTCCATAAATCCTGATAAAATCGGAATACCAAACACAGTGCCAGCACCTAGTAACTCTCTGATAATACCCATTGCAAGAAGTGCTGCTGTAAAGCCAATTCCCATGCCTAATCCGTCTATAATTGACGGAATAACACGGTTTTTGCTTGCATACATCTCAGCTCTACCCAAAATTATACAGTTAACAACAATCAAAGGTAAGAACACGCCAAGGCTTTCGTCAAGAGATGGCAAATATGCTTTAACCAAAAGCTGAACTATAGTAACAAAGCCAGCGATAACAGTGATAAAAGCAGGTATTCTAACTTTGTCCGGAATTACGTTTCTTAAAAGAGAGATAACTGCATTAGAGCACACCAAAACGAACATTGTTGCAACACCCATGCCTATTCCGTTTATCGCAGCTGTTGTAACTGCAAGAGTAGCACATGCACCAAGCATTAAACGCAAAACAGGGTTTTCTTTAATAATGCCTCTGGTAAAAACATGTGATAATGTTTCTTTTTTCTTCATAGTTACTCCCCTTTCTCTATTCCGTTATAAATAGTAATTGCTTCATTAACTGCAATCGTTACTGCATCTGTTGTGATTGTCGCACCTGTTAAGGCTGATATTTCACCTTGATTTGCAGTAGGACTTTTTACAACTTCCAAGCCATTTTCAGGCACTGGCTGTTTGTATAAATCTGTAAAAGAAGTATTCACAGCATTTGCACCAAGCCCCGGTGTTTCGCTTTGTTCAAGAATAATTATTCCAGTTATCTCATCATCTACAGAAATACCTGTCATAACCACAACAGCACCAGCATATCCACCAGATTGTGTCACAAAAATATACCCAGCTGTGTTTCCGTCTGCTGTTTTGCCGATATAATAACTTTCGTCTTCTGATGCTTCAAAGGTCTCAGCAGTTGGCAACACGATTTTTCTAGACTCTGCTTCTTTTTGTAACGCCGCCTCGGCAATTGTACCTTTTGTTAGCTCATTTGTTACTCCCAAAAGTGCTGTAACGACTGCACAAATAAGCACAAGTATCAAGGCTGGTACAGCAACACTTTTAAAATTCAATTTCATTTTGTTGCCTCCTTTACCTTGCCAAAAGTTTTAACTGTAATAGCTCTTTCAATCAAAGGAACTAAAATATTCATTATCATAATAGAGTACGATACACCCTCTGGTAGAGACGCAAATTCTCTAATAAGTATGGTTAACACACCACAGCCTATAGCATATACTATTCTAGCTTTTGTGTGAATTGGGCTAGTTGCGTAGTCTGTCGCCATAAATATAGCACCTAAAACTAGTCCACCAGCCAGTAAGTCAAAAATCGGATCTCTGCCTAAAATTAATGACATAACAGCAGAACTTGCCATATACGTAACAGGAATTACAGGGCTTATTACTTTTCTAACAACTAGGTAAACTCCACCTAGTAATAGAGCGATTATGCAAGTCTCGCCAAGAGAACCAGCTCTTGTGCCTATTAGCATATCTATGTATGACGGAACTGCTTCGCCTTGCTCTAACAGTGCTAACGGAGTAGCTGTTGTTGTTGCGTCAAACGGAGAAGTCCAAGTTGTCATTCTAACTGGGAATGAGTTCATCAAAACAATTCTTGCTGTTAGTGCTGGGTTAACGAAGTTTTGACCTATTCCACCAAACATTTGTTTTACCACAACAATTGCTACTAATGCACCAAAAACTGCTAACAATGGGTGAGCTGACGGTGGTAGGTTGAACGCTAACAAAACTCCTGTTACCACACAGCTTAAGTCAGAAACTGTTTGCTTTCTTTTCATCACTTTTCTTGAAATATATTCAAAAGCAAAGCAAGAAAATACGCTCACAACAAGCAAGATAACTGCGTTTAATCCAAACAGAACTACAGACATTATAGCAGCTGGTAGCATAGCGATAACTACATCAAGCATTATAGACTGAGTTGTGATTTTCCCTTGAAAATGAGGAGATGAAGACACTATCATTTTTTCCATAATTATCACCCCTTACTCTTTCTTAAATAAGATTTTCCTAAACGGATTGACTGCACTAGTCTGCGATTTGCAGGACAAGAGAACGAACAGCAACCACATTCCATGCACGTCATTATATCTAACTTATTCAATTCTTCTGTGTTGTCTAAAATCGAATATTTCTCTAGCAAAGTCGGCATAAGGTTCATCGGACATGCAGATACACAGCGACCACAACGTATGCAATCACTAGGTTCTGAAAGCTCTGCTTCTTTTTTGCCAAAAGCTAAGATACCATTGTTCTGCTTTAACACAGGCAAATCATCTGATGTAATCGCTATACCCATCATAGGGCCACCCATGATGATTTTTCTAGGTTCTTCTTTGTATCCACCAACAAACTCAACAATATCGCTAATCAGCGTACCTACTGGCACAATTACGTTTGTAGGACTTTTTATCGCAGAACCATCTACTGTTATTCTCTTTTTAATCAGAGGTATTCCGTTTCTCATATATGATGCTATGTAAGATACGGAACCGATATTCATAACTATGCAACCAACATCAAGTGGAAGTTTTCCTGGAGGAACTTCTCTGCCTGTTGTCGCTTTAATAAGCACTTTTTCAGCACCTTGTGGATACATAGATTTAAGCGCCATAACGTGAACATCTTCATTATGTTCTATTTCTTTGTTGTTAGCAATTTCTTGCATTTTCTTAATCGCATCTGGTTTGTTATCTTCAATAGCGATAATTACATTTGATACATTTAATATCTCTTTAACCTTATAAATTCCCTCCATAATGTTTTTGGAGTTTTCCAAAGCTTCTCTATGGTCGCAAGTAACATAAGGTTCGCACTCAGCAGCGTTAATTATTAAGGTATCAACTTTTTTGTCTTCTGGTACATTCAATTTAACATGCGCTGGAAAACCTGCACCACCAAGACCGACTAATCCTGATTGTCTTATCGCTATGGACAAACTTTTTTTATCTGTAATAGTTGGAGGTGTGATGTCTGGGTGGAGTTCATCTTTACCATCAGACTCTATCACAACTGTGTCTATCATCTGACCACCTGTTAGCATAATTTGTTTAATCTCTTTAACTGTGCCAGAAACTGACGCATGTACTGGTGCACACACAAAAGCCTCGCTATCTCCCACAACTTGACCCACATAAACGTAGTCCCCTCTTTTAACACACGGCTTACATGGTGCGCCTATGTGTTGAGTCATAGGTATCATTACGGTTTTTGGCGTTGGCATAACTATAGATTCAATTTTTGCAGTATTTTTATGGTGTGGCACATGTGCTCCACCATGAGTTTTAAATGGACGTAATGGAAAATCTAAAGCCATTCAATAATCATCTCCCTATATTAATTTTAATTTTATTTATAGTAACAAAATAGTTAAGTGTATTCTGTTTTTGCATTAACTATTTGCTTGTATACATTATTAAGCAATGGGTTTAAAATCTTAACTACTAAACCTATTGCAATTCCTGAAAAAACGCCGAAAATCAACATCGACGGTATATAAAACAGCACACCTACGCTTGTAATAAAGTATGCTATAATAAGCTGTGTTATGTTGTGAGATAGTGCAGATATAATGCCTATCCCTATTATAGATGCACTAGTTTTTTTATATAAAACATACATCACTAACATGCTGATAATTCCAGCGAAAAAGCTCATTAAAAAAGCTGTAAAGCCTCTTGTAAGCAACGCAAATCCAGCTTTTAATATCACAATAAATATAGCACAAGGCAAGCCTACACTACCGACTGCAAACATTGTGATAATATTAGAAAAACCTGCTTTTGCACCTGCTGGTAATATCGGTAACGGAGGTATTAGGCTCTCAAAAATCGATAAACATATAGCCAACGCACCAAGCAAAGCATATACTGATATTTTTAGTCCTTTGTTTTGCACAGCACTCTAACCTTTCTCTGTTTTATTAATGAGTTATAGCATCAAATTCGCTTTCAGCATCAAAAACCACTGTAGTTCGTCCTGGTATGCATATAATTGACTCGCCACTTTTTGTTATCTTTCCACTGTTTTCACACAGTTTATCAGGGCAAGTTGCGTTTTCTATCCATATCCCTGTGCTATCATAATGAACTTCTAACGGATAATCACTATCTTCTATAATAACAATATGTTCTTCTTCACTGTCTAAGTTTATAGTGTGAACAGTCTTACCCTCAACTGTCACAGTCGCCGTTTTGCCATTTTCTGAACTATTAAGCATAACATACATAACGGCACTAACAAGTAAAACAGCCATAATTATAATTAAATCTTTTTTACTAAAACTCTTTCTGTTATCCATAAATCTCAAACTCCTCGGATAACAAATTAAAATCATCTGCTATGCCACTAGTAAGCTTAATTTTATTGTCTGTATCTATAAACACAGCCTCTGCATTATAGTGTTTTAGTATATCTAGGCTTTCCTCATATCCCATAACAAGACACGCGGTAGATAAAGCATCGCTTACAATTCCACTGTCACAAATAACTGTCACGCTAATTAGTTCACTATTTGACGGATACCCAGTTTTTGGGTCTAGCACATGATGATACACAGTGTTTTCATGCTCAAAAGTTCTCTCATACGTGCCAGAGGTCGATACAAATCCGCTATCTATATCAATCGAAGCCATTGCTCCTCCGTCAGTGTATGGGTCACGAATTGCAACAGTCCATGTGTCGTTTTGTGGGTGTGCGCCATAAACTCCTACACTCCCCCCTACTGCAATAATCGCCGAATTCACACCAATTTCAGCGTATTTTTCGACTGCTATATCACACGCAGAACCTTTGCCGACAGCACCTAAGTCTATTAATGTGTTCTCTGCTATTTCAGCACCATTTTCAGTTAATATAACGTTTTCATAGCCTACAAAACCAAGTGCCTCTTTAATATCTTTATCATTAGGAGGTGAACTAGGTGAATTATCGAAGTCCCACAAAAAACTTAACGGAGCAACCGTTATATCAAAAGCACCAGCAGTAAGACGTGATACATCTATGCATTTCTCTATTATATTTTTTGAATTAACGGATATATTTTCTATATTTTTCTCTCTATTCAACAAGTTAATATCGCTGTTTTCCACTCTGTGAGAAATTTGTTTTTCAAGTTCCATTATCACAGTATTCACCTCAGCAACTGCTTCAGCACCTAAATCTCCATACACTGTTTGAGTTATGTATGAACCCATCGCAAAGCTAGTTAACTCAGTTTTTTCTTCTTCTCTACCTGTAAAATATAGAACCAAGATAAGCAACAATAGTACAGATATTAAAATAAGTAGTTTGTAATTGTTTTTGATATTTTGCCCTCCTTGTTCAATCGACTCCATTTTGTTAATCGATAACAATTATTTATAATATACCATTTTTTGAATAAATATTCAAGCTTTTTATTACCTTTTTGTGTTAAAAAATACAATTACCTTAACTAAGACTTTCTTCAATCTATTGGTAAGATAATTGTATTAAAACAGCGTAGTTTTGGGTGGTTTCATTGTGTCTGTAACATCATTTGCAAAAAAGCAAGAATAGTATAATTCATATCTGTGATGTTTCAGTGTATCGTTAATTGTGTCATACAAATAGCTATTATTTACTATTAAATCTGCCACAAAATCAGAATATCTTGTCCCTTTTTGCTCCATAATTTCATCTTCTATATGGTCTAATGTCTTAACTTGTGCATAACTTCTGCCAATATTATCCGTTGCAGCGTCAATCGTATCTGCTATCGTAATTATATCTATAATCATCTTAACAGGCGAACTGGTATTGTCAAACTCAGCTGGGTAGCCAAATTTTCCGTCAAAACTTTTGTGATGACCCATAGCAATGTCCATAAAACGTGAAAAAAGCTTAGGGTTTCTTGCAAAATGTTCATTTGCAGTGTCACTAAAATCAGCATATAAATCGTTAATCTCATCAACCTCAAGAGAAGATTTAATGAAATCTTCTGCTTTTTTTGAATGTTGCTTAATCATCTCAAACTCTTTGTCGTTAAGTCTTCTAACATAAAAAGATACTAAATGAGAATAACTGATTTTCCCAATATCGTGAACCAGCCCTGATATCCAAGCAAAAAGCAATATCTCGCCAATGTACTTCTCTATATCTCTAGGTGTGTTAATACCAGGCAACCCTACAAGTTTTTCAGGGTAGTGTTTTGCAATATACTCAACTATTACAAAAGCAATTTTTGCCACCATAACAGAATGAACATAAGTAGGGGTATGTCTAAAAACAGTCATAGACAAAAGCATTTTAAGATAAGCGTAATCATCAAAAGCATAGTAACTGCCAAGTGCAAAGTTTGTTAGCAAGGTGCTAACATGGTTTTTTTCCAAATCATTTGGTATGTTCATAATGTAATTAAACACATTATTCTCAATTTTTTTAACATTAATTATTCTCTTTGAAATCGGACATTTATCTATTGGAACGTCATTTACGTAATAAAGGTATAAAGCTGAAATATGCACTTTCTTATACATATTATCATAATTATATTCATCGTCAGATTTTGAATACATTTCATATAAATAATCAGTAAGTTCTACTATATCTATCACTTTGTTGTGATACCTAGCTGTTTGCACATAGTACAGATACTTTATCTCAGCAGATGTATAATCATGGCTTTTTGGGTACTGTTTTTCCAAAAAGTTATCATTTAAATATTCAGCTGACTCTAACAATCGCTTGATATGGAATTGTTTAACAACATGTTTATCCTTACTCCTTAACAAAGTTAACACTGCTGCACACAAGTTTTCATGCATGTTTCTTAAATAAATATGTAGCGGAAAATCAGGGTCAACTACTTTTGCAGTGTCAGTCCAAAAAGATACAGCCCTGTCATACATCCTAAAAAGTTCATCAATCTGAATTTTTTCGACACTTAAATACGCATTACCATACGCTCTGCAAATTATGTTTTTAGAGCCACTATCAAGCTCTGCATATCTATCGCTAAAACTTATAACTTCCTCATAACATTCGTTCATATCAGGTTTAAATAAGGTGGTGTCAAGATAAAAAAGAGTTATACCTTTGTAAAACATATTGCGAATAAAAAACACATCATCAACACCTCGTGAATATCTCGTAAGGGCATGTCTTATGTTATAAGCAAGACCTGTATCAACATTACTTTTATAGCTAGATAACTCACCTGCCAACTCCTCTAACTCTTCTGCCTGTGCCCTGCTCATATTTCTAGGATTATTTAACAATGGATTTATTTGCTTTTCGATAATCTCATTAGTCTCTGAAATTATCGCTCTTATTTCCAACCCACGCTCGCTCAAAACTTCTCTAACAGTCTCCTCAGTTACATCTGTAGTATCAGAAAACTGTTTTGTTGATAGTTCTACAAATAATCGCTCGTTTTCAATAAGTTTACAATAGATATCATTCATAAATATTGCTCACTTTCATATAACTCTGCTTCACCATAATATCCAAACATAGCTTTGGTAGACTCTTATATATCAACTAATATTTCTATTCTTCATCCCCGTGATTAAGTTCGTTTTTTTCACTAAATTCTAACTTATCATAACTCTCTCTATCAATTGGTAGATTTTTTTTAGTTAAACGGTCATTAACAATTCGCCTTAACGCAGCGAAGATTACTGCAAATGTAGGAACTCCAATAATCATACCTGCTATACCAAAAAATCCTCCAAACACTATGATAGAAAAAATAACCCAAAAACCCGACAATCCAGTATAATCTCCTAATATTTTAGGCCCTAAAATGTTGCCATCAAACTGTTGTAACAATAGAATGAAAATTAAAAAATACAATAAATTAAGTGGCTCTGTTGGGGCTACAACAAAAATTAATATTGCTGATGGTATAGCTCCTATAAAAGGTCCAAAAAACGGTATAACATTTGTAAAACCTATAAAAATACTCACCAAAACTGCATAAGGAGTACCCATCAAAGATGTTCCAATTAAGCATAATAAACCTATGATTATAGAGTCAATTACCTTACCGAAAATAAAACCTGTAAAAGTTCTGTGCACAAATTTAATATCTTTAATTAAGTGATTAGCTTTAGAAATTTTCAAGAAAGCATATAGCATTTTTTTCCCTTGTGCTATAAATACATCTTTATTTGCCAATATGTAAATAGAGATAATAAAACCTAAGATAAAATTCCAAAATGTAACTAACGTAGAAATAATGCTACCTGATACACTAACTATAAATTCACTAGTTCCAGGTAAAATAGTTGTGTCCAAAAAGTTTTGAATTTCACTTTCATATCGTGTTATCATTTCCTCAATCCAATTTTCTACTTCTGGGTATGATGACAACAATCCGTTTATGTAATTTATTGCATTTTGGGAATACACATCAAAGTTCCCTACTATTTCTTCCACACTTGGCGCAATTTGTGATATGAATATACTGATGAACATAGCGATTACAGCAACAAATACAATTGAAGTTGACGCTATTGATAAGCTTCTAACAAGCTTGCTTTTTTTCGTAGTATCTCTTTTTCTATTAGCTAATGTATTTTCCCATTTTTTCTCGAAAAAATTCATTGTAGGATTCATAATATATGCTAATGCTAACCCATAAATAATTGGCATAAACACAGAAAAAACCTGTTGCATAAATGATAAAAAGGTTTCACTTCTAAATAATATTAAGTATATAACAAGTATCACAACAATTGCGATACCTCCAATAAAAGCTATTGAAATATACTTATTTTTGTTTGGACTATTATTCATAGCTATGATTCCTTTCTTATTTCTTCTGCTAACACCATTATCCATCAATTTAGTACATGCATAATTAGTTATTTTGACCGATAAACAAAGATTTTACACTAAATAAATTATATAACAATCCAACTGTAAAGTCAACAGTTGGAAATAGCAGTTATTAATATATTTTAAATTTTGATACAAAATAGACGCCCACATTTCTGCGAACGCCTAATCTTAATATAAGTTAATTATTTCTAAGTTTTGTCTTTCTGCCATTCTAACTGTTTGATCTGTACCACTTCTAAAACTTACAGCCCAATATGATATTAATTTACTGGAATTACCCACCATATATTGATTTCTGTCTTTGTAGCAATCTTTATGATATCTGACTGTTAAAGTAATCACATCTCAAGAATATACTATATTAATTATAAGTTAGCGCAAATTTTGTCGCCCATTTCTGAACAAGAAATCACATTGCCACCAACTAAGTCAGCAGTTCTATATCCTTGCTCTAATGTAACATTAACTGCATTCTCTATCATTTCTGCAGCTTTTGGCTCGTTTAAAGAATATCTTAACATCATAGCTAGTGAAAGTATTGTAGCTATAGGATTAGCTTTGTTTTGACCAGCGATGTCAGGTGCTGAACCGTGGATAGGCTCGTATAGACCTAGAGTTCCGTCTCCCATAGAAGATGACGGTAATATACCGATAGAACCTGTTATCATAGCAGCTTCGTCAGATAAAATATCGCCAAACATGTTGTTAGCAAGCACAACATCAAATTGAGCTGGATTTTTAACAAGTTGCATTGCTGCGTTGTCAACAAGCATATCGCTTACAGTAACTTCTGGGTAATCTTTCGCTACTTCATGCACTGTCTCTCTCCAAATTCTAGAGCTTTCAAGCACATTAGCTTTATCTATACTGATTAGGTTTTTACCTCTTTGCATAGCCATGTTAAAGCCGATTTTAGCAATTCTCTCTACTTCAAATTTGCTGTAGCAATCAGTGTCATAAGCTTCTGCGCCATATTTGCCCTCACGTCTGCCGCGCTCACCAAAATACACACCACCTGTTAGCTCTCTAACAACAGCAATGTCAATTCCAGCACTTGCAATGTCTTCTCTTAAAGGGCAAGCATCTTTTAGAGATTGAAAAAGCACAGCAGGTCTTATATTAGCATATAGGTTTAAAGCTTTTCTAATACCTAACAAACCTGTTTCTGGTCTTTTATCAGCTGGAAGTGTATCATATTTAGGGCCACCAACAGCACCTAAAATAACTGCATCACTTTTTAAGCAAACATCTATAGTCTCTTGTGGTAGTGGAGAACCTGTCTCATCATACGCACAGCCACCTATTAAAACATCAGTAAAATTGAACTCTAAATTCTCTTTTTTTGCAACAACATCAAGCACTTTTAATGCTTCGTTAACAACCTCAGGGCCAATTCCGTCCCCTCTCATAACCGCAATATTATAACTCATTATAGTACTCCTTTTTCTATAGCATTTAACAAACCACCACTATTGATGATATCTTGTATAGCTTTTGGGAACGGAGGAATAGCAAATTCTAAGCCTTTGTTCTCAATTTTTAAAATACCTTTTTCTAAGTCGAAAGAAGCTTTGTCGCCCTCTTCAACTGCGTTTACAAAGTCTTCACACTCAACAATTGCAAGACCTATATTAATTGAGTTTCTGTAAAAAATTCTAGCAAAGCTTTTTGCAACAACAATGCTAATTCCACTTGTTTTAATCGCAAGAGGTGCATGTTCTCTTGATGAACCACAGCCGAAGTTTTTGCCTCCAACCATGATGTCGCCCTCTTCTACTCTGTCAACAAATGTTTTGTCTAAATCTTCCATGCAGTGAGAAGCAAGCTCTTTTGCATCTGTTGTGTTTAAATATCTTGCAGGAATAATAACGTCTGTATCTACATTATCACCATATTTTATTACTTTCATTTTACGCTCCATTCAGCCAAATTGGCAAGTTAATTATATTATTCTGTAGGTGCTACAAGTTTTCCTTCAATAGCACTTTGAGCCGCAACAAACGGGCTTGCTAAGTATACTTCTGATGTAGGGTGACCCATTCTGCCAACAAAGTTTCTGTTTGTTGTTGCAACTGCTCTTTCACCAGCAGCCAATATACCCATGTGTCCTCCTAGGCATGGCCCACATGTTGGAGTTGACACAACAGCGCCTGCCTCGATAAATGCTCTTAAATAACCTAGCTCCATTGCTTCTAAATATATTTTTTGAGTAGCTGGAATAATAATACAACGCACATTTCTGTGAATTTTTTTGCCTTTAAGTATGTCATAAGCTGCTTTCATGTCTGAAAGTCTACCATTTGTGCAAGAACCTATGATAACTTGGTCGATTTTAATGTCGCCAAAATCTTCTGGAGTTCTTGTATTCTCTGGTAAATGAGGGAAAGAAACTGTAGGTTTGATATCTGCTAAGTTAATGTCGATTGTTCTAACATACTCAGCATCTTCGTCTGCTTCAAACACTTTGTATTCAAGACCTTTTTCGTCCATATATGCTCTAGTTTGCTCGTCAACAATGAAAATACCATTTTTAGCGCCTGCTTCAATTGCCATATTAGCAATGCAAAATCTGTCGTCCATGCTTAGGTTTTTGATACCGTCGCCAACAAATTCCATACTTTGGTACAACGCACCGTCAACACCAATCATACCAATGATATGTAAGATAACATCTTTACCATTAACAAAAGGTGATGAAAACTCGCCTGTTACGTTAAATTTAATTGCCTCTGGCACTTTAAACCAAGCTTTACCACTTGCCATACCAGCAGCCATGTCAGTAGAACCAACACCTGTTGAGAACGCACCTAATGCACCGTAAGTACATGTGTGTGAGTCAGCACCGATAATAACATCTCCAGCTTTTACCAAGCCTTTTTCAGGTAAAAGAGAATGTTCAATTCCCATGTCGCCTACATCATAGTAGTTAACAATATCATATTTATCAGCAAAATCACGGCATGTTTTACATTGCTCTGCTGCTTTAATATCTTTGTTTGGAGTAAAATGATCCATTACTAAAGATATTTTGTTTTTGTCAAAAACTGTTTCTAATCCAGCTTTGTAAAACTCTTTGATTGCAACTGGAGAAGTAATATCGTTACCCAAAACCATAGATAGATTAGCCATGATTAATTGACCAGCTTGTACTTCCTCTAACCCTGCTGCATGTGCAAGAATTTTTTGTGTCATTGTCATCATAAATTCGTTTCTCCCTTTATACTTGAACTAGGCTGTAACCAGCTTGCTTAAGTGTATTTTCAATTTCAACAAGATGCTCTTTGTTTTTTGTCTCTAAAGACACATGTAAGTAGCAACCTGTAATATCTGTATTTTCTCCACCAAAATTATGGCGTACTTTGGTAACATTAGCACCAAGTTTAGCAATAATTGTGCTTACCTCTTGTAATTGACCCGGTTTATCTACCATTTCAATAATCAACTCGCTTGCTCTGCCAGTTGTTTGCAAGCCTCTGTTAATAACACGTGACAAAATATTTACGTCTATGTTACCACCAGAAACCAAAGCACAAACTTTTTTACCATCTATCGGTAATTTGCCAAACATAACTGCAGCAACTGCAACTGCTCCAGCACCCTCTGCAACAAGTCTTTGTCTTTCCATTAGGCTTAAAATTGCAGTAGCTGTCTCGTCATCAGAAACAGTAACTATATCGTCAACATACTGATTACATAAATCATACGTAATGCTACCTGGTTTTTTAACAGCAATTCCGTCTGCAAATGTTTTTACAGAGTCAAGAGCATCAATTTTTTCGTTCTTATACGAATTAAACATAGAACTTGCACCAGCAGCTTGAACACCATATACTTTACAGTTAGGATTAAGCATTTTTGCAACAAAGGCAATACCGGAAATCAATCCGCCACCACCAATTGGTACAACGATAGCGTCGAAATCGTCCATTTGAGTTAAAATCTCTAAACCTACTGTTCCTTGGCCTGCAATAACGTCTTCGTCATCAAAAGGATGAACAAAAACAGAGCCTGTTTCCTCACAGAATTTAACAGCTGCGTTGTATGCATCATCATAAACTCCGTCAATAATTTTAACGTCTACCCCATATCTTTTTGTAGCTTCAATTTTAGAAATAGGAGCTACACTTGGGATAAAAATAGTAGTTTTAGTACCTGATTTTTGCGCTGCTAGTGCCACGCCTTGCGCATGGTTACCAGCAGAACACGCAACTATTCCTCTGCTTTTTTCTTCATCAGTTAGTGAAGATACTTTAAAGTACGCACCACGTACCTTAAATGAACCTGTAACCTGTAAGTTTTCTGCTTTTAAGTATAGATTGCAATTGTCTACAAGGTTGTAGCTTTCAATAAGCTCAGTTTTTCTAATTATCGGTTTTAATGCATGACTTGCTTGGTATATTCTATCCAGACTTAGCATACAATAGCCCCCTTATCGGCAGATGAAACATTTCTTGCGTATCTTTTTAGATAACCTGTTAGATTATCTTTTGTTTTTATAACTGTGTTTTTCTTTCTCTCTTCCATTTCTTCGTCAGAAACTAGAAGTTTGATAGAATAATTATTTATATCTATATGAATTTTATCGCCTTCTTGTACGTAAGCTATTGGGCCACCAGCAGCAGCCTCTGGGCTAACGTGTCCAATTGCAGCTCCTCGAGTAGCACCAGAGAAACGTCCATCTGTGATTAAAGCTACGTCACTATCAAGTCCCATTCCCACAATTGCAGAAGTTGGAGAAAGCATTTCTCTCATACCTGGTCCACCAGCAGGGCCTTCGTAACGAATAACAACAACGTTGCCTTTTTTAATCTCGCCACCATATATAGCAGTAATCGCTTCTTCTTCGCTGTCATAAACCTTTGCAGTTCCTGTAAAGTTTAACATCTCTGATTTAACTGCACTTCTTTTAACTATTGAACCATTTGGTGCAATGTTTCCGAACAGCACAGCTAGTCCACCAGTCTCAGAATATTTTTGAATAACTTCATTGTTACGAACAGTTCTGTTAGCAATATTTTCTCCAACTGTTTTTCCACTAACAGTAATGCAATCTAGGTTAAGCAAATCGCTTACCTCGTGCATAACTGCATACACTCCACCAGCTTCTTCTAAATCTTGCATGTGGTGATGTCCAGCTGGTGCTAAGTGGCAAAGGTTAGGTGTTTTAGAGCTAACTTCGTTAATCATCTCTAAGTTAAGTTCAACGCCAGCTTCGTGTGCAATAGCAAGTAAATGAAGTGCTGAGTTAGTTGAGCAACCTAATGCCATATCTGTAGTTAGCGCATTATAGAATGATTTTTCAGTCATGATGTCAGAAGGTCTGATGTTATTTTTGAAAAGTTCCATAACTTGCATACCAGCAGTTTTAGCAAGTCTCAGTCTGCCAGCATACGCTGCTGGAATAGAACCATTTCCAGATAAAGCCATACCTAAAGCTTCGCTCAAGCAGTTCATTGAGTTTGCTGTAAACATTCCTGAACATGAGCCACAACCAGGGCATGAAGTCTCTTCTATATCTAATAATTGCTCAGAGCTAATAAGCCCTGCTTTTATGCTACCTACTGCCTCAAAAACAGTGTTCAAGTCTCTGTTGTTCAAAGAAAGCATTGGGCCTCCTGAAACAAATATTGATGGTAAATTTAATCTTGCAGCTGCCATAAGCATACCAGGCACGATTTTATCGCAGTTTGGTATAAACACAAGTGCATCAAAACAATGACCTTTAACCATACATTCGATAGTGTCTGTGATTAACTCTCTTGAAGAAAGCGAAAATCTCATTCCTTCGTGTCCCATTGCTAGACCGTCACACACCCCGATAGTGTTGAACTCCATTGGAGTACCACCAGCTAAAAGAACTCCGTCTTTAACTGCTCTTGCTATATCTTTAAGGTGAATATGCCCTGGAACTATTTCGTTAAACGAGTTAACAATACCAATTAATGGTCTGTTAAGTTGCTCATCTGTATATCCCATTGATTTAAGTAATGCTCTTTTAGGTGCATTTGCTTCACCTTGTGTCATTTTTGTACTGTTTATCATATATACATTCCCCTAATTAAAATTTAAACCTCTAAAGCTTGTGTTGCAACCATTAATGTAACTTCGTTAACATCATATAGTTTGCTTAATTGTCTTACCATTTGTTTTTGCAGTGAAACATCACCTTTAGAAACAATTATCATTCTTGAAAACTCTGTATTACCAATTTCATTTACATGTAAACTATCAATATTACAGCCACGTCTTGTATAAAGACCTGTAATTCTGTTTAACACGCCATAGTGATTTTTAACTATTAATTCTATAGTAAATTTATTCATAGATTACACCTTCCTTACTATTATCTCTTTTGCAGAACCACCAGCAGGTATCATTGGGAAAACCATTTCGTCTTTATCAATCATACACTCGATAAGCACAGTACCCTCGCCTTGGTTATTTAAAGCTTCTTCAAGCTCGTTCATATCTGTCGCTCTAAATGCATTTGCACCAAAAGCTTTAGCAAGTGCTACAAAATCAGTTTTTCTAGCTAAAGTAGTTGAAGAATATCTCTCGTCATGGAACATAGTTTGCCATTGTCTAACCATTCCCAATACTCCGTTATTTAAGAGAACAACAGTTAGAGGTAAATCGTTAGAAACAGCCGTAGCCATCTCGTTAAGGTTCATACCAAAGCTACCATCACTTGTGAAAAGCACTGTTCTTTTTTTGTCGTTACCAAAGCAACCACCAATCGCAGCACCCATACCAAATCCCATAGTTCCTAATCCACCAGAAGTTAAGAACTTACGTGTTTTCTCAAACTTATAACTTTGGCAAGTCCACATTTGATGTTGACCAACGTCAGTTGCAACAACAGTGTCGTCACTCATGTGTGAGTTAACTTTTCTAATTATATTATGTGGTACAAAGTCGTTACCAAAATCAAAGTTGTCAACCTCTTTGTATTCCTCAACCTCGTTAATCCAGTCATCATTACAATTTTCGTCAACATTCTCAATTAAAGCACGTATTACTTCTTTAAGGTCGCCACAAAGTTGAATTTGTGAATTAATATTCTTGTCAATCTCTGCTTTATCTATATCAACATGTATAATTTTTTTGTCTTTAGTAAATTCGCTTACTTTACCAGTAGCTCTGTCAGAAAATCTAACACCTAAAGCTATCATAACATCGCAGTTATCAAGAGCCACAGTAGAAGCATACATTCCGTGCATTCCACACATACCTAGGTTAAGCTCGTAAGAAGCTGGTAATGATGATAAACCCATGCTTGTTAAAGCAACAGGACAGTTAATTTTTTTAGAAAATTCTAAAAGCTCTGCCTCTGCTCCACTGGAAATAATTCCTCCACCTGCATATATAAGAGGTTTTTTAGAAGCATTTATAGCTTTCACAGCTTCAGCAACATCAAATTTAAACTCTTTCTTTTCTTCTACTGATAAATTTGTTTCAATATATTCAGCCATCTCTACTTGGATATTTTTTGGAATATCTACAAGTACTGGGCCTTTTCTACCCTCATTCGCAATTCTAAAAGCTTCATCTAAAATGAATTCAAGGTTGTTAACGTCACGCACAATAAAATTGTGCTTAACAACTGGTTGAGTTATACCAACAATGTCAACTTCTTGAAAGCTATCTTTACCAAGCAAAGCCACACCAACATTACCAGTTAACGCTACAACTGGAACACTATCTAGGTAAGCATTTGCAATACCTGTAACCAAGTTAGTCGCTCCTGGGCCACTTGTTGCAATCACAACACCTGTCTCCCCTTTTGCTCTTGCGTAACCATCTGCTGCGTGTACAGCACCTTGTTCGTGCGCTGTTAAAACATGGTTAATTTTATCTGAATTTTTATATAGTTCGTCATAAAGAGGTAACACTGCTCCACCTGGGTAGCCAAATACCGTACTTACGCCGTGTTTTACAAGTTCTTTAATAACTATTTGCGCTCCTGTTAATTGCATAATATATCTCCCTTAATTGTGTTTTATATAAAATAAAATCCCTTACAGCTATTGCTGCAAGGGAAAAAAGTTAATGTTAAACTTCTATCTCAGCACAGCAAAAATCCACATTACCGATAATCACGATAATGTTAACGACTAATATCAGGCTGATAATAGAAAATGAAAACATTATGAACACTCCTAGACTATTTTATAGTAGTACTATAATATCATTTTGCACCATATTTGTCAATACTTTAGTGCAATAAACTTACATAGTATACACTACACTTTATACGTTTATAGTTTTGTAATGTCAAACTGCTTTTTCTTCTTTAACTCTCTTTTTTATTCCCGTCATTATTTCGTTTCTAGCTGTTACTGCTTCTTCTTTGCTAAGTTCCCTAACATTTTTTAATGGGGATTCAATCCCAAGCATTGTATATTTGTTTTCTCCCATTTTGTGATACGGCAAAACATCAAGTGCTTTTGTGTTTTTTAGTGTTCCAATAAAATAGCCTAAATCAAATAAATACTTTTTATCATCGGTAAGTCCTGGCACTACCACGTGTCTTATCCACACAGGAATTTCTTTCTCATTCAGGTACTCTGCAAATTCTAAAACAGCTTTGTTGCTATGCCCTACTAAATCTCTGTGTTTTTCATCATCAATATGTTTTAAGTCTAACAAGACTAAATCAGTATAGCTTAATAGCTTGTCGAATTCCTCTCTCTTATTATTAGAGAAAGTAATGCCTGAGGTGTCAAGAGCAGTGTGTACTCCGTTTTCTTTAAATTTCTTAAAAAGTTCAGTCACAAATTCCATTTGCATAAGTGGCTCACCACCAGTGACAGTCAACCCACCATTTTTAAGAAACTCCTTACAGGCTAAGTATTTTTTGTATATCTCATTAACACTCATAAGTTCGCCCACACCAAACTGCCATGTGTCTGGGTTATGACAATACTTACATCTCAATGGACATCCTTGCAAAAACACCACAAACCTAATGCCTGGTCCATCTACTGTGCCAAAGCTATCTAAAGAATGTACATATCCTTTCATAGTGATCTTATCACGTTTTCCGTTCGTAGGGGCGACCTTTGGTCGTCCGTCAATCTACGCACGGTAACCATGCCTTTCCTTTTATTTATACTTTGTGTGATCTTATCACGTTTTCTGTCCGTCCATAAACGGCAAGAGCAGAGCCCTTGCCCTACAATCATGGATTTATTATTAATAATTAATTGCGATTAATTATATTTCTTATTCGTAGGGGCGACCTGTGGTCGTCCGTTCATAAACGGCAAGAGCAGAGCCCTTGCCCTACAATCAATTATTTTCTCTAAAATAACATAAAACAGGAGGTCGTGTCAACCACAACCTCCTAGCTTAATTATATTTTGTCGTGGAAAGTACGAGCTATAACGTCGTCTTGTTGCTCTTTTGTCAACTTGCTAAAGTTAACTGCATATCCTGAAACTCTAATTGTAAGTTGAGGATATTTCTCTGGGTGAGCTTGAGCATCTAGCAATGTCTCTTTTGTAAAAACATTAACATTTAAGTGAT
>CAYJKT010000018.1:46503-64084 GCA_964370775.1 uncultured Eubacteriales bacterium
AGTGATGTCCGCCTTTTTCTACATAACCATCTAATAGGTCTACTAAGTTATCTACTTGTGAATTATTACTCATAATATTTTCCTCCTTGTTCACTCGTTTATATCTAATTCTGTCGGTTGCATACATGCACCTTTATTTATACCACATTCGTTTGCTTTCACAGTTTGAACAGTTTTTTCGTCTTTGTTCTCATCAAACAAGACATTAACATGCCCTACACCTTCAGCAAACATATTGTCTAATGTGTCAACCAAATCATCAATTTGATTTTTGTCTTTTGCCATATTATTCTTCCTCAGATAGTTTGTCAAAGTCTAATTCTCCAACAAACACTTTGTCGTCTTTACCTAAAGCACCAGGAATAATTGAGAATGTGTTAGAGATACCATCTTGAGCATGTCTAAACGGAAGTTTTGAAACAGACGCTAATGAAGCAGCTGCACCATGTGTATCTCTACCATGCATTGGGTTTGCACCAGGTGCTAGTGGAATACCTTTTTTTCTACCATCAGGTGTGTTACCTGTTTTCTTACCATAAACAACATTAGAAGTAATTGTAAGGATAGACATTGTAGGAACACCGTTTCTGTATGTGTGGTGTTTCTTGATTTTATCCATAAATGTTTTTACCAAATATGTTGCAATGTCGTCAACTCTGTCATCATTGTTACCAAACATCGGGAATTCACCCTCTACATCGTAATCAACGATAATTCCGTCTTCATCACGTATAGCTTTCACTTTAGCATATTTAATAGCACTTAGTGAGTCAGCAACTACTGATAATCCTGCTATACCTGTTGCAAAGAAACGTACTACTTCTCTATCATGCAGAGCCATTTGAACTCTCTCGTAAGCATATTTATCATGCATATAGTGAATAACATTTAGTGTGTTAACATATAGTTTTGCTAGCCACTCCATCATGCTATCAAATTTATCCATAACATCATCATAGTCTAGGTAGTCACCCTCTACTTGTCTGTATTTAGGGCCAATTTGTGTTTTAGAAACTTCGTCCACACCACCATTGATCGCGTATAGTAAGCATTTTGCAAGGTTAGCACGTGCTCCAAAGAATTGCATCTCTTTACCTAGTTTCATAGATGAAACACAGCAAGCAATCGCATAGTCATCACCATGAGTAACTCTCATAATATCATCGTTCTCATATTGAACTGATGAAGTTTGTATAGAAACTTTTGCACAGTACTCTTTGAATTTTCTAGGTAGGTTAACTGACCATAGAACTGTTAAGTTTGGCTCTGGTGCAGGACCTAGTGTATCTAGTGTATGCAAGTATCTGAAAGATGTTTTTGTTACCATGTGTTGACCACTAACTGCAACACCAGCAATAGATTCAGTAACCCATGTTGGGTCGCCAGAGAACAATGCGTTATAATCAGGTGTTCTAGCAAATTTAACTAGTCTCAACTTCATTATAAAATGGTCGATATACTCTTGTGCTTCAACTTCTGTAATCACACCGTTTTTAATATCACGCTCGATATAAATATCGATGAAAGTAGAAGTTCTACCAAGGCTCATCGCAGCACCGTTTTGCTCTTTAATTGCAGCAAGATATGCTAGATATAACCATTGGATTGCCTCTTTTGCATTTCCAGCTGGTCTTGAAATATCAAAGCCATAAATTTGTCCTAGTTCTTTTAGTTCGCCTAAAGCTCTAACTTGCTCAGATAATTCCTCACGAAGTCGGATGTTTTCAGCTGTCATTCTTTCCAAAGAAGTCTCGATTTGGTCTTTTTTGTCTTGAATTAGTCTGTCAACACCATATAACGCTACTCTACGATAGTCTCCGATAATTCTACCTCTACCATAAGCATCTGGCAAGCCTGTGATGATACCTGATTTTCTAGCAAGCTTCATTTCAGCTGTATATGCATCAAAAACACCTTGGTTATGAGTTTTTCTGTATTTTGTGAAAATATCTACCACTTCTTGGTCAACTTCATATCCATTTTCATGGCAAGAAAGTTGAGCCATTCTAATGCCACCAAAAGGTTGCAATGATCTTTTAAAAGGCTTGTCTGTTTGAAAACCAACAATAGTCTCTAAATCTTTATCAAGATAACCTGGGCCGTGAGACGTGATACTAGATACGATTTTAGTGTCCATATCTAGAACGCCACCAGCTTCACTCTCTTGTTTAGTTAATTCTAAAACTTGGTTCCAAAGTTTTTCAGTAGCCTCAGTTTTGTCTGCTAAAAAACTTTCGTCACCATCATAAGCTGTGTAGTTTTTGATTATGAAATCTCTAACATTTACCGATGTAGTAGACCATCTGCCTTGATTAAACCCTTGCCATTCTTGTGGATAATTAGTTACCATATTCGTCCTCTTTCTCAAATAATTAATATATAATCTCTTAATGTACACTAAATTAGTACACGTTTATAATAACAGAGTAACACTATTAAGTCAAGCCTTAAACGATTACAGTAAAAAATACTGTTATTAATCACAAATATATATATATAACTTGAATATTTTCTGTTATTAGTAATATTAGAATAGATAAAAACACACTATATAATGTGTTTCGATAAAATAAGTATACTATATATTACCCTAAATGTAAATAATGCAACAGTAATTTTGTGATTTTACACACATATATATATACTTATCACAAATATTTATATTATTTCGTAATAGCATTACTCATTTATCTTATTTTTCACCAATTTTTTTATCGATATACTTACTAGTCAAATATTTTTTTGCATAAAAATAGAGACTGCTTAACACAGTCTCTAAAGTTTACATATTAATAATTCTCTGTACGTACTTCAAAGTAACTTTGAGGGTGCGCACATGTTGGACATACTGCTGGTGCTCCATTAACTGATTTTGTTAAGTGTCCACAGTTACGACATTCCCAAACTACTGGTTCGTCTTTTTTGAAAACTTTTTGGTTAACTATGTTTTCATATAATGCACGATAGCGCATTTCATGCTCTTTCTCGATTGCTGCAACAAGACGGAACTTTACAGCTAGTGCTTTAAAGCCTTCCTCTTCAGCAGTTTTTGCGAAACCTTCGTACATATCTGTCCACTCTTCGTGCTCACCAGCTGCTGCTGCTAATAGATTAGCTTCTGTATCACCGATACCACCTAGCTCTTTAAACCACATTTTTGCATGTTCTTTTTCATTCTCAGCTGTTGCTAGGAATAGACTAGCAATTTGCTCGTAACCTTCTTTTTTAGCTACTGATGCGTAGTATGTGTATTTGTTACGTGCTTGTGATTCACCAGCAAATCCATCTTTTAAATTTTGTTCTGTTTTTGTTCCTTTTAAATTCATAATAATTCTCCTTTAATTAAATTTATAACGTGTTTTATAGCATATACACATTTTACATGGAATTATTTGGAATGTCAATACAGAAAATGATAATCATTCTTATTTTGTTAAATTTAACATTTTATTAACTAGTTATTTAATATTTACAGCTATAATTTCTGTTATTTTCTCAACAAATGAATTATTTTGTTCAGTTGTACGTTTTGTCGACCCTCTAAGCCTACCACCACTTCTACGAATTTTTTGTGCTTTGTGGCGTGCGTTCAACAATCCCTCTATGTTATATTCATCGTATCTCATGCCATCTTGGTTAATTATAATTGCTCTTTTCGCAAGACACATTGCAGCAAGTCCATAATCTTGCGTTACCACAATATCCTCACTGCTTATCATGTTCACAAGTGCAAAGTCAACGCTATCAGCACCCTTTGACACCACAATAGTTTTTGCATATTCACTTACAATATTATGAGACGTATCACAAAGAATTATACATTCAATCTTATATTTTTTAGCAATCTCTATGCTTTGTTTAACCACAGGGCAACCGTCTCCATCAATCACTATTCTCATTTTATCCTCTCTTACAGTAAAAATAGACGATTTATTTATCGCCTATTTTAAGCTATTCTGTTATCACAAAAATCTCAAAATCGTCCTCTTTACCTTTTAATTTGATATTCTTGTTCAGTTTTTCATAATTTATTTTTCCATTGATTTGCATAGCAATATATTTATCTATGTAAATATGTCCACCAGGTGCAACATTTTCTAACCTTGCAGCAGTGTTCACAGTGTCACCAATTACTGTATAATCCATTCTTGTGTTACAACCTATATTTCCAACAACTGCTGGGCCAAAAGTAATACCTATGCCTACATCTATATCATATCCATATTCTTTTTTTACCATTTCTGATATCTGCTTGCTTTTTTGGGTTATGTCTAACCCTGCTTTAACTGCCATGTATGCACTATCTTCATTGCTTATAGGCGCGCCCCAAAAAGCCATAGTGCAGTCCCCTATATATTTATCCAATGTTCCGTTATTGTCAAAAATACACGCACTACACACAGACAAATATTTGTTGATAATACCCACTACAGTTTCAGGAGGTAATTTTGCCGACAACGCTGTAAAGCCTCGTATATCAGCAAACAACACTGCTACATCAGCTAATTTGCCACCAAGACCTAAATCTTTATTCTCGTCTTTCATTATCTCTTTTACAATTTCAGGCGCTACATATCTCTCAAATGTACGTGCCATTCTGTTTCTATCTAGCAAAGCTACTGTATAGTTGAGACCTGTGCACAAAACAAATGAAATAGCTATAAATATAGGTACATAAATAACATATAAAACATATCCAATATTATACATAGTTATACACAGCAAAACCCATGCAGTGCATATAACCAATAAATATATTAGATTGTAAATAAACCTTTCTCTTACAAAAAACACTATTGAAACAATTGTTAGAAGTATAACTATTGCTATTTCTGCTGTAGTTGTTATCTCATATTTCATGTCACCTGTCAACAGTGCAGATATTGCATTTGCTTGATACTCTACACCAAACATTTTTTCTGTAGACGAAATTGGCGTATCATAATCATCTTGCAAACCTGGCGAATATGGACCAATAAGGACAATTTTATCCTTAAAATAATCAGAACTCACGGTTCCATTTACCAAATCTGCAACAGAAACTCCGTCGTAATATGCTCCCGGAGTAGCTTGCTGTGCAACATACCAGTGCCAGTTTATGTCGGTTGGTGGCTGTTCTATCTCCCCTATTACCGGATTTATCTCAGCATATTCATTTGCAATAACTTGATTAAATGACGGAATTAACTCTCCGTTATCAAGTTCTATGTTCCAAATTGCGTGTCGCAACACGCCGTCAGAATCTTTCATCGCATTAACGTGTCCACTGAGTGAACTTTCATACAATTCACTAAAAGGAGGATAAAACCCTAATACCTCGTAAGTGTCAACATAAAATTCATCTTCTACATTTTCTACTACTTCTGAACCAAATTCTGCATACGACGAAAAAACTATATTATCGTAGCTTTCACTTAGGTTAATTAGTTTTTCATCGTTTTCGCTCTCAGTTGTAAACAGTACGTCAATTCCAATTACAGCTGGTTTGTTATTCTCGTCTTGGTTTAAATATGCTATAGCCTCTGCTATAACTTCTCTGCTCCACGGAAATTCGCCAAATTGTGCCAAAGCTTTATCGTCTATTCCAACAATAACAATTCTTTCATCTGGCGTACTTGGCCTAACAAACAGTCTATCGGATACCATTCCTGAAAACTGAGATAAAATATTTGAATTAATGGTTAGAATTATCAAGATAGTAGTTACTATAATTAATGATATACTTAACTTTTTTTTCATACTTTACTAATCATCATCGTCGTCGTCATCACTGGATAACTCACTTGCGTCATCATCTATATCATCATTGTTATCATCATCAGCACTATCATCTACAAATACAGAACTCTCGTAGTTATCGCTGACTACATCGGATGAATTATTAGAGCTTTCTTCATAAGTATCATCAATATCGTTATCTACATCATTTTCTTGATACACTTCGCTGCTATCGTCATCGAAATCATCAGTATCATCTAAATCTCTGTCGGTATCGTTATCGTCATCAGTGTCTATATCTTCTTCATTATCATCATCGTCATTGTCTTCAATATCATCTTTTTCTGACACATCATCATCGCTATCGTCATCATTGTCATCGCTATCGTCATCATTTTCGTCTATATCGTCGTCTGTATCATCATCATCGGCGTAATAAGTAGAAAAATCAACTTGTAAAGTATCTTCAATTTCGTCGTCTAATTCTTCATCTTCGATTGTTGATAGCACGAATTCGCTATATTCTGTCAAATCTACTTCTGCCACTTCAACAGTAGTTGCTTGAGTTTCACTAGCTGTAACAACTGCTTTTTCACCAGCATTAAGAGTGTAATTAGAGCTTAAATCTGTGGATAAATCTTCTGCTGATACCGTAACTTTACCAGTAAGCAAATTAATAACTGCATTGTCGCCGTCTGTCTCGATGTAACCTGATGTTCCTCTAATGCTAGTAATTGTGGTTGATGTTACAATATTCATGCTCTCATCATCTTCTAAAGGAGCTGTTACATTAAAAAACATGTTTCCGTGTGTGAGTTCAACTTTTAGGTTTTTTCCGTCCGTAACAATTTCACACTCGCTGTTTTCATCAATTTTAACAATTTTTGTCTCGTCTAAATCAAGGTACACAACACTATCTTCGCTTGTTATCACTGAGTAACCACTGTATAACTTCATGTCCTCAGTTATATCAATAACTTTGTTATCTTCATCATAAATTGTATATGAACCGTCTGTTTTTTCTAGCCTTACTACTGCTGCAACTTGCTCGCTTTCGCAACCTACAAGCACAACAACAATAACCGTTAACATTGCAAACAATGCTACAGCCTTAGCTATATTGTGTAAATTTGCTTTCATCTTACTCCCATGCTCTGCTTTCTATGAACATGTTCAAAATTTCTCCGTCAAGTTTTCCATCATCTACCATATCAGATAAAATGTTTAAAACATTAAATATAGGCATTGCTGGTTTATATGGTCTATTACTTGCAGATAATCCTTCGAACACATCTATAATAGTTAATAACCTAATTTCTTTATCAATTTGGTCACCTTTGAGTCCATTTGGATAACCTTTTCCGTCTAAAAACTCATGGTGTGCCCCTGCCCAACGCGCAACATTGCTATACTCACTACCAAATTTAACATTTGCTAAAATTTCAGAAGTTCTCTTAACGTGAGTTTGCATTTCATCTCGTTCAGCAATTGTTAAAGTTCCTCTCACAACTTGAAGGCACTCTTTTTCTAGTTCAGTTATCCAAGTTTGTTTGTTTCCGTCTAAATCTATATACTCCATATTTCTAAGTTCTTCAACTAAACTAGATGAATACCCATCGACGTAAGAAATAGTATTAAGTGTGGTCACTAGTTCTGTTGCTTCTTCAAGTTTTTGGATAGTTTCGGCACTAGGTTTGCCACCTCTTGCTTCCTCTAAAAGTGTTAGGCATTTTATAAGCTCAAACCTAGACATAACTTTCTCAAATTCTCTGCCTAACCTTGTTTCTTTGTTCATAACTTCTAGAGAAATCGTAAGTTTTCCCACGTCATGCAATAGCACACTCATCAAAAATTCACGTCTTTTTTGTGAGTCAAACTCCCATTCGTAATCTGATTCATTAAGCCAGTCAATGAATTTTTCGCTAAACGCAACCATATTTTTGGTGTGTGTTACGTTGTAGGAAGTTCTAATATGTATCGCTGTTGATAAAGCCTCTACCAAAGATTCAAGAGTTAGTCTAATATCGTCTTTGTGCTTTAGATTTATTACACTTACTGCCGCTTGAGAGGCAAGTGCAGATACATAAATTTCTAACGATTTGTTAAACGGAACTATCTCACCGTCTTCGTTCAAAGCGTTCATAAGTTGCAAAACGCCAATACGTTCGTCGTGGCTGTCAACCAGTGGCACAACAAGCATAGAAATTGTCTTGTATCCTGTAATTGCATCATACCTTTTTGGCCCTGCAAAATCAAAACTAGTATTCTCTGTTAAATTTGGGATATTAATAATCTCATTATTAACAAGAGATTTTGCGCAAATATTAGATTCTACAAGTTCAACAGGTGGCATGGATATATCGCTATAATTACCGCCTTGATAATTATTTAGAGATTTTGTTATCATGATTTTAAAATCAAGGTGATTATCATTTTTTACATAAATTGTACCTGCATCACAGTTACAAATCTCCATAGCTGAAGTTAATATATCCTCTAGTAATAAATCTCCATCTTTTTCAGATGATAAAGACAAGCTAGTGTTTAGCAATTTTCCTAGTATTAAATCTTTCACTTGAACTCCTCCAAATTGTTACAGTCTATCGACTAGTTATTGTCCTTACATTATAATAATGCATGGGACTCTTATTTTATCGCACAAAATATATATTTTTTTATTTATGTTACAATAGATATAAATAAAACAAATTTTTATTTATTTTTATCATTGTTTAGCTTTAATTCAGAAAATTCTGATGCTTTTTTATTTGCTTCTTCGAGTACCATTTTACCTTTTTCAGTTGCAGTATAGTATTTTCTAACTTTGCCGTTTACCTGAACCTTTTCAGACACCAACAGTCCGTCTTTTTCCAAACCATGAAAAATCGGATACATAGTACCTGCTGTCATCTCATAACCATGCCTGTTAAGCTCGTCTATCATCCATGAGCCATAAATAGCCTCACACGATGCATGGTGTAGTATATGAACTTGAATAAAAGCTAAAAAAAGCTTTCTTAGCAATGGTTCTTGCATGATTTTCTCCTTGTACACATAATATCTTATTCTTATATTAGCATATATCAAAGCTAAAATCAAGAATTTTGTTCATTTATTTTTAACATTTTCTGTATACTAAATATATGTCTATTCAAGTAGCAGAAAGGGTTTGTTCGTCTTAACGAATTTTTCCGTTAAAACGAACAAACCAGTGTAGTAACAGGCTTCCATACCTGTCCAAAAATTATCAATTTTCCACCTGTTTTAGGGGAGGGCATGGAAACCCTCCCCTACTTTTGTCCAATTTCACCTTAATGCGACAACCTCAGCATTATACATATTTAACTTACTGAGGTAATTCACATATTGGCTGTGGTTTGCTGAAGAGATAACCTTGAGAGTAGTTTACATTGTACTCCTCTAATATTTTTTGTATCTCCTCATTTTCAACAAATTCAGCAATAGTTTGTGCCTTAATTAACTCTGCCATAAAGCAAATTGATCTCAATATAATTAAGTTTTGCTCGGACGTTGCAATTCCTTTGATAATAGTGCCGTCTATTTTAATAAACGCTGGCGATAGTGCGATAATTGTTGTGTAGGTAGCGTACCCAGAACCAAAATCATCTACAGAAATCTTACAACCATAACTTCTGATTTTATCTATAAAATCAAACAATACTTCGTGTTGATAATTCTCTGTCTCTACAAACTCAATTACAAGATTATTACAATTTGGGTATTTTCCTAATTGTCTATAGAACCAAGTTCTAAAATTTTCGCTTAGAATATCATAAGCTGAGATATTTAAAGAAAGTTGCTCTTTTCTATCTCTAAATTCTTGCAAACTCTTCTTTATCATCATCTGGCTTAGCCTGTTATATATTTTGTATTTCTTTGATATATCTAAAAATGCATAAGGAGTATATATTTTGCCGTCTGCATCTGATATTCTCATTAATGCTTCGTATTTATCAATTACCCCTGTTTCATTGTTTCTAATACCTTGATAATACGGAATTATTCTGCCAGCTTCCATCGCAAAGTTGATTAAATCTAATACTTCAGCATCCTTTTGAATTGTATCTGTAATATCCAAAACATCAGGTGTAATGTTAAAGTTTTCGTTTGTATCTTTAGCCAACAACAAGGATAGCAATGCTCTTTCAATTAACCTATCTTCTTGTAAAACTACTGCAAAACGAGATACACCGCTTATTTCAATTTGAGACGAAGCAGCTGATTCAAACTGTGTGTAAAAGTTTTTCATAATAGTTAGAAATTCTTCTTTACTTATATTATCACTAGCAGTTAAAATAAACCTGTTATAATTGTAAGCGTATAGATAAATTACTTCATCTAAACCAAATTGCTTTAATGCAGCTTGAACATTTAACAAAACATCTTTAGCACCTTGATAATATAAATCCTCGCCATACGCAGCAATAGACATATCTGCATTGATAACCTCTGTCATACATAGCTTGTTAAAGCGAAATTTTTTCATATCTTTGTGCATTTTCAGTGTATTTGGCACACCTAAATTTACGTCAATATATATATCATTCGGAATCATATCTTACACCAGTCCTTTATCTTTCTCTTCCGTTCTCATCGGTATTACTCTAGTAGTTGGCCTTGATAGCTTGCTAGCAATTTTATTGTCATACATCTTTTTGTCCACTACTTTAAAGAAATCATTATATTGTTCTATTGTTTTCCCCGTAAATTTATCAAACCCTATAGCTAATGAATATTTATATACCATGTTTTTATTCACTCTGCTAAGTTGCTTTGTAACTGATAATATCATATCTTTTATTTCATCTTTAGTACAATCAGTTAAAATCGAAACAAATTCATCTCCACCAACACGGAATGTTTTTCCATACTTACCAAAAGCTCCGTTTAATGCATAATATGAATTTCTGAGAGCATTGTCACCCTCTGCGTGCCCTAAATTGTCATTAATAATTTTTAAATTATTCATGTCAGAAATAATGCACCATATTTCCTTTTCATTTTCTTCGTCATGAAACACATCCGCAAGTGTTTCATGGTACGCCTTTGCATTGTATCCGCCTGTTAAAGAATCATTAAATGAATATTCTAACAGCATGCTTTTCATCTTGTTAGCAACATTTGCTATTCTTCCTACTTCATCTTCGGTGTACAATTCATCTGGTATTGCAATTTTCATGTTGCCTGTTTCAGCTATTTCAGACATAGCTCTCTCTAGCTTAATCAAGCTTGAACTCATGCTAACAGCAAAAAATTTTATAAAAAATATAACACCTAAAATAATAGCAAGAATAATTACTGCACTGGATATGAGAACTGCAAGCACAAGGTCGTCATTACGGTCAAGCGCTATATTCATCAATAGTTCTTCTTGAGCAGCGAATTCATCCATGCTACCAAAAAACTCGGTAGCTATAGGAGTTACATCCTGCAACGCTTTTAGCGCATCTTCATATTTTCCTCCGCTTATCCAAATATCAGCAGAAAGAATCATGCTTTCTTTGTATACATTTTTTTCTTCAATTATTTTTTCAAACTCTTCTAGTTGATCACCGTATAAATGAAGTTTAAAGTTATCCATCTTGGTATCTAAATCATTAAACACAACGATATAATCATCGTAATAATCTTTTTTCACATCTTCATCTACAGCAAACAGTATATCTCTGCCTAAAACTCTGCAAACATACATATTTCTAACAATATCACTTGCATCTTCTTTATTTCTAACATTTTCTTTAATAATACTTGCAGAAGATTCATTTATAATAACAATAAAGTAAAACGAAAATATTCCCATTATAAGTACACTTATTATAACAAATATCTGCAAAGGCAAAAACTTTCTCTTTATAGTTGCATTATTTAACCAATTAACAAAATTCTTCATTTATCCATCACCAATTAACATCAAATTATCACATATACTCTTTATATTTTTCTTCAAATTCAAATATAGGTATAGGTTTTGAGTAGTAATATCCTTGCACGGCATCACAACTCAATTTCTTCAATGCCTCTATCTGCTCTTCTGTCTCAATTCCTTCAGCTACAACATACATGTCTAAATTGTGAGATAGCTTAACAAATCCGTCTACAACATATTCTGCACGCACTATTTCATCTTTTTCGTTAAAGAAACTTCTGTCCATTTTCAGTGTATCTGCTTTTAGATTTTTCAATAAACTTAGCGAAGAATACCCTGCACCGAAATCATCAATAGATATTTTGAACCCAGCATCTTTTAACTCAGCAAACAAGTCCGCAATAATCACTTTATTTTCAATTGTTATTGTTTCTGTAAGCTCTATTTCTATATATTCATGTGGAACTGAATATAAATCCACAATTGAACCAATTTCACTAACAAAGTTTTTATGCAACAAGTTACATCTGGAACAGTTAACCGAAATAGTTATAGGTTTTCTGCCTTCTTCGAACCATTTTCTTATAGTACTACAAACACATTTTAGTACGTATCTGTCTAATTCAACAATAAATCCATTTCTCTCAAATAAAGGTATAAATTCGTTAGGGAAAACTAAGTTTCCATTTTTTTCTCTCCATCTAACTAATGCTTCTGCTCCAATTAACAAACCTTCGTCTAGATTAAATTTAGGTTGCAAATAAACTTCAAATTCATGGTTTCTCAGTGCATCATGCATTTTACTTGTTATCTCTGCTTCCTTCAACAATTTTTGAGAATAAATTTCGTCATAATCATAAATCAAAAGATCTTTGCTCTCTTTAGCTATTCTATGAGCAAGATTAACCTTATTCATTATATCATCAACATCAATGTTTCCTATTGGAATATGGTATCTACCATACTTAAATCTAATCTCATAATTCGCAAGCTTAGGTATAAATTTATGATAATAAGATTCATAAATAGAGGTTCGTTCCTCTAAGTTATCTAAAAATCCATTACCTGCAAACAAAAGAAATTCATCTACACCAATTCTTGCAATTAATAGGCTCGGTTCGTGAACAGTCTCTCTAATTTGTTTGAACGCTTGCAGTACTTGGTTACCTATCTCATAACCAAACATTTCGTTTATAGCTTTAAAATTTTCTACATCTATTTTTACTACTGAATATTTTTCTTCTTTGTTTTTCTTTAAAACATCTTTCATGTCTTTTTTTACTTTGGCTAAATTTGGTAAATCAGTTAGTTTATCATAATATTTAGATTTTTCAATACTACGAATAGAAAAATGTCGGTATGTCCAAATATGTGCTACAAAAATAGATATAATTATCCAAATTACAATACATATATTAGTAATGTGATTAACAGCAGTCTCTAAGTCAATATTAATTGCACTTTCTTCTATTGCTATAACAATTACCCAATCTGTATTCTTAATAGGAGCATAAGACAGAATTTTTTTTGTGTTTCCACTTCCATAATTTGCAACATAAGCAAAACTACCACTGTTGCCGTTTTCAGCCTCCACTACACCTTTTTCTACGTTTTCAACACCTAAAGCTTCTATATCGCTAGGTGGTACAGAGTCAAAATCTGCATGCCCTAAGCTAGAAGTAAAAAATATGTCTAAATCGTAATCTACAAGAAAAATCCAGCCACCAGTTACAGTGTCGTCCATAATTTCATATAAATCATTTATTGCGATTTCACTAAGCAATGCTCCTGTAATTATACCATTTTTACTTACAGGAACTGCAATATCAAAAACAATCGAGCCTGTTTCTTGTGAAATATGAGGGGCTTCAATATAAAATTCATTTCTCATTGCATCAAGAAAAGTTCTGTTATCTGAAAAATCATATCTATCTCCGTCAGTAGATATCCCTTGAGCGTTGTAATCAATATAATATAATTTTTCAAACTCCTCCACTTGTGATTGACTGCACAAAAATTCAACAGCATTGTCAAAATCAATGTCTGCACTCATCGCATATTCGGCTAAAAGTCTTAAATCTTCTTCACTTTCATTAATGCTTTTTTCTATTTCAAGACCCATGCTTACGCTATTTTCTTCCATTTTTTCACGTGTAACTTCAAATATTTCATCATCGACAGTTATAGCATAATAAGCAATCACACATGCAGTTAGCAAAAACAACACAGTCAATACTATTATTAACAGTTTGTCTCTTTCCATTTTTCTTGTTTCCATACAGCTAATACTCTTTCGGTTATTTCTATAGTCAATACAATAAAACATTCAAAAAAAAGCAAGCTACCACACAGGGCAAGCTTACCAATAAGTTCATAATTGTAATATATGACAATTATGCGCACTTTTACCCGTATTTATTTTATCATATTATCATCATTAAGTCAACAAATTGTGACTTAATTTCATATTTAATCTGTATTTATGTCCAATACTATTTTTATAAACTATATTAAATCAAAATCAGTAATCTTTCTTGATTTTTTTGTATAAAAAGACTAAAAAACTGACTTCTCTATCACTAAAGAAGTCAGTTGCTATTAATTAAAATTTATGTAGTTCGTATTCTTCACCGATTTCGGACGGTTTATGACCACATCTCTCCCATGACCTTGTGTTGTTTTTAACATCAGTTATAAGATCCATAATTTTTTTACCGTTGTCAGTGTTTTCTACATCTAAATTAACACTAAGAAGAAACTCAATTATTTTGTACAAGTAAACATCTATGCGACAAAAACTACACACAGTTGTGCATATATCGCTAGCATGTATATCGCTGTAACCTAAAGAGTAAACATAGTCACAAAAAGCCTTTGTCTCTTTTGTGTGTTCAAAGTACTCACTATCTATATATAAA
The DNA here is from genome assembly GCA_964370775.1 of uncultured Eubacteriales bacterium. Classification (GTDB taxonomy): domain Bacteria; phylum Bacillota; class Clostridia; order Oscillospirales; family Acutalibacteraceae; genus SIG603. Next base: position 61,027 of record CAYJKT010000018.1, read on the forward strand.
AGTAATTCTTCTTTTTCAGGAATATACATATCGATTTCCTCGATTTCATCAAGTATATCCTCTGCTTCCTCAAAATCATTATCAAGGAAATAAGTGTTAGCTATATACTCATTCCACACAGTAAAAACACTGTCTGTATGAGAACTTTGTCCTAGAAATTCTGTAACAAAATCGGCTTCAAGCATAATTTTGTTATGTTCATTAAATATAAATATAAAGTCTGACACATGAATTAAGCCGTATAAATTTACACAAGCTTTTGCATATTGAACTATAATTTCGTTCACTTCATCGTCATTACAAATGCTTTTATCCCCATGTTTAATAGAACGATTTGTAAGAGATTGAAAGTTGTATCGTTGTTTAGTGGCGGCATTTTCGTAGTTATCTTTATAATCCGAAACTTTCATAAATATTCTCCTTTACAATTGGTGTCCTACTTTATAAGTTGATTATACTACTTATCCTTTCATTATTCAACTGTTTTATTGTGTCCAAAGTATGAACATTCGAACCACTCTTAACAAAATATAGCAAATAAAGTAAAAATATAGTATATTTTCTGTTAATAAAACATATAAAAATATTATATAATTGTAAATTTATGTTTATAAAAACCAAAAAGACCACAAAAAAAGCAGTCTTTTTGGTTTTTTATCGTTATCATTATATAAGTAGATGTCAAAAATTAATTATACTTAAGTCTTGGAGTAATTTTATCGTATATTTTTGTGCATAATGGGTATATTACGATAATTTCTACTATAGTCATTACTAAGACCTGAGGTATACGTGTTATAAGAACACCAATAAACGCGTTTTCATAGAGAATTGCAGACCACAATGTGTTTAAAAATAATGAGCATACTACTTGTGAAATCACTACACCTAAAACTACGTTTAAGAAAGTAGTTTTTCTGCAAGCTATCATTCCTATAATAAACGCTCTAATTACTGCGGTTATCGTATACCCTATAAAGAATGTACCAAATGGAAATAAAATAGCTCCAATAAGATCACCTATAAAAGCTACAATTACACCTTCTGCAACGCCTAAATACTTACACGCTACAACTATTGGAATAAACGAAAACCCTATTTTGGTTATTGGAGTTGGGATAGACAAAAATCTTGATAAAATTACCTGAATAGCGATTAGCAAAGCAATTAAAACAAGATTTTGCACAGTGAAATGTTTTTTTACCATAAAAATCCTCCTTTAAATTTGCTGATTAAAGGAGAATATTAAAACAAAGATAATAAGGCATGAAAAAACACGCACTACTGCCGATGTTAGATTTTTCCTTACAATACAGCGGGATGCGAAAAAATTACCGCAAATAAATTTTCGTCCTAGTGACAACTCCCCGTTCACTAAGCACTTAACGCAATTTTTTCTACTCTGTTTGATATGACAAAATTTGTCGAAATTATTATAACATTGTATTTTTATAATGTCAATAATCATGCTAATATGCGTGTTTTTTTGTATCAATAGATAAAATTATATCTATTACGTTTATTATTATATGTGCTTTAGATAAAATACGTCCGTCACTGAAATACACCTGTCGACATATAGCGTTCACCTGTGTCTGCTAAAAGTACAACTATGTTTTTACCTTTGTTTTCAGCAGATAATTTCTTTGCTACACTGAGTGCCGCACCTGAGCTAATGCCCACCAGTACACCCTCTGCTTTAGCTAATTGCTTCACTTCATCATAAGCTTCTTCATCAGTTACTTTAGCTACTTCGTCCACAATGCTTAAATCAAGGTTTTTAGGGATGAACCCTGCTCCAATGCCCTGAATTTTGTGACTTCCCCCACTTTCACCATTTATTACAGCTGAATTCAGTGGTTCTATCCCCACTATCCTTATGTTAGGATTTTTTTCTTTCAAATATTTTCCTATTCCACTTATAGTTCCTCCTGTGCCAATTCCAGCAATAAATATATCAAGATTTCCTTCTAAATCTTCCCAAATCTCCCTACCAGTTGTCATGTAATGAACATTAGGGTTAGCTGGATTTTCAAACTGAAATGGAATATAGCTGTTTTTTATTTCACTTTTCAGCTCCTCTGCCCTATTAATCGCACCTCTCATGCCTTCACTCGCTGGAGTAAGCACAATTTCAGCTCCATACGCTTTTAACAACTCTCGACGCTCAACACTCATGCTCTCTGGCATTGTAAGTATAAGTTTATATCCCTTTGCAGTGCAAACAGCAGCAAGCCCAATTCCTGTGTTTCCACTAGTAGGTTCAATTATAGTAGTATCTTTATTTATCAAGTTATTTTTCTCAGCTTCTTCAATCATCGCTTTTCCAACTCTGTCTTTTACACTACCTGCTGGATTAAAATATTCAAGTTTCGCATAAATGTTGTTCTCGCTATTTTCTAAGTAGTTATTAAGCTTTAATAACGGTGTGTTTCCTATTAAGTCTAATACTGAATTAAAAATCTTCATAAAATCCTCCTAAAATATTGTACTCATACTCATACTTATAATTTGTTATGGTTCATTATACCACTATAATAGCTATAATATCAATATTTATTATTAGTTTTTCTTCGGTATTGTTTACACAAAACAAAAAGCTCCACACTAACTGCCGAATAAGTGCTTCAAAATCTTTATTTTCTATTGTGACATTTTTAAAGTTACGAGAGAAGTTCCATATATCTACAAAAAATCTGCGAATATCATATTTCTTACCTCCGAATGTGTCAGCATTAGCATTGAATGAATATCTAAGTTATTTCTATTAGGCTGCAGCTCGTTTTACATTTTTTGCATTGTATCTTGCCACTAACCCATGCAATTATACTTTTAATCAAATAGTCATCATCTCCTAAAACGCAAAATCATAAAGGCACAAACTAAGCTTCTCTGCTCAATTTATGCCTTGTTTTATTATAATCATACATCTGCCAAAAAACCTAGTGCAGTGTTTTAGTGACGAGTGAGTAAGTATAAAAAAATCCTCCGTATTACTACGAAGGATTTTGTGGAGGCGTCACCCGGATTTGAACCGGGGAATCAGGGTTTTGCAGAC
>CAYJKT010000019.1:0-59664 GCA_964370775.1 uncultured Eubacteriales bacterium
GTTGCGGAGCTCAGGGATGTTCATACGAATTCGCATAAAAATAAGACTAACATTAACTGTTAGTCTTTTCTTTGGTTGCGGAGCTCAGGGATGTTCATACGAATTCGCATAAAAATAAGACTAACATTATCTGTTAGTCTTTTCTTTGGTTGCGGAGGTAGGGATTGAACCTACGACCTTCGGGTTATGAGCCCGACGAGCTGCCACTGCTCCACTCCGCGATATTTAATTTGTCTCTCGACTGTTTTATTATAATAACACAAAATAGTAAAATAGTCAAGCCTTTTTTTCAAAAAAAATAAAATTAAATTGAAAATTCAATTAATATACGAAAAATATCACATACACAAAATAAATCATGCATGTGATATTAAATTAATAGGTTTTAGTTTTGAAGCATTATGTTAACTTTCAATTTATCGCCTACTCTTGAGTGTGTAAGCTCTCCTTGAAGTCTTCTTGTTAGCTCTACCAAGCTATCAAATTTAGATTGTTTAGCTCTACGCTCTCCAAACAAGAAGTATATTACGTCTTGCAAGCTTGTGAACTTAAATACATCAAAGCCTTTTTTCTCTAGTTTAGAGTCAAACACTGCTGTAATTTTAACTTGTTTACTGTCGTTTTTAAGGCTAACAGATACAATTTTGTCGTCAGATTTAATCTTAGAGCTTTCATCAATCGCTAGAGAATAAACTCCGTCTAACACAGCACATAGAGATAATAAATCGACTGATGTACGTCTATATTCTACTTCGCTATTAACATTAATGTCTATGTTAGCCGCTTGATATGTTCTTGTAGCTATCAGAGCATTGATATGTTGATTATCTGAATAATCGTTAAATAACAAACCTTTTGCTTGTCTATGTTTGAAGTCATAGATAACATCAAGAATTTGGTTAGTTTTACCATTTTCAGCTAGTTTGTAAATCTTATCTAAGTTGTATTCCAAGTTTTTAAGCATAGCTTTGCTAGAATTCACATTGACAAGCATTGCATTAAAGTTATCTGCACGCATGTCCATAATTTGGTCATCTGTCGCAAACTCTAAATCTTGCATTTTTCTTTTTGAAGCGCCATATATTGAACGATAGCAGAAGATAACTACTATATAAAGTATAAGTGATGTAAAGAAAGTTAATGGATAAGACTCTACGTTTAAGAATTCTTCTAGTGTTCCCTCACTTGCAATTAATGCAAATGTTTGGAATATGCATAGCCCAATTGTTGCAAAGAACGATGAATTTCTGTAAAAATAATGCAGTGGTCCCCAGAAAATCGCAGCTGTTATTATAGTTGTTAGCAAGTATAATAAGTTTACAATCAGTAGAGGTCCGAAACCTGAAACTGCAAATGGCACTTCTCCTAAAATTGCAGGAACAAACAGTGCAACAAAGTTGAAGTTAAACTGCATTATTAATGCTAATAATATTTTTTGAAGAATGTTATTTGATGCAAAGAATATTGAACCAAAGAACAATAGCCAAACGTTCATAGAATTTGAAAATGTCTCTGTACTTGCAGGGTCAGGAGCAAAGTTATCCACAGACATATTTAACAGTAATGACACGCCATAAATAACAGCGCCAATACCTAATGTAACAATAGGTTTAAATCGTTCCTCAAGCAAAACAATAAACACAATTGTATTAATTAAGAAAATAAAAGGTAATAAAAACATGTAGCCTCCTAATATATTGAAATATTCGCTTTTTATTATAACAAAAAATCACATAAAACACAAACTTTTTTAAATATTTGTGCGTATTCTATATTCTTTCTTGTTAATCCGCAGGTATAATAGAGCCTTTTCCTAAAATTTCAAGCTTTTTAGCCTGTTCTTCTGTTAAAGTGCTTTTAAACTTCTGTCTGTCTAATATTTTTATAACAAGATTAATAACAGAAGTCACAAGAATTAATGTATATACAACCATGTCAATTTTAGAGTGTTTCCCTTTTTTCATGTCAATACCTCAGTTCTCACTTTCCGTATTCTTGTTCGCAATAAATACAGCGATATTTTTTGTCTCTCTCGTCACAAAGTTTAAATATGTGGTCAATACCTTCCTCTGTGCTTGTAATACATCTTGGATTTTTGCATGCTACAACATTTTTCAAAGTCTCAGGCAAAACAATACTCTCTTTTTTTGTAAGAGAACCGTTAACTATTTTGCAAACAGTGATATTATCATCAACAAATCCCAAAACATCAAGATTTATGTTAATGTCACCGTCTATTTTGATTATATCTTTTTTTCCAAACTTTGCACTTTTAGCATTTTTTATAATAGCAACTGGGCTATCAATTTTACCAAGCTCTAGCAAATCATAAATTTTCATAGCTCTACCAGCTGTGATGTGGTCTATAACTATTCCGTTTTGCAAACTATCTATATTAAGCATATTATACCTCCAACCCTAAAAGTGTTATAATTAGCGCCATTCTCACAAAAACTCCGTTATGAGCTTGGGTGAAGTACACTGCTCTCTTGTCGTCGTCTATTTCTGTAGAAATCTCATTAACTCTCGGCAATGGGTGAAGCACAGATAGAGTAGGGGACGCCATATCCATTTTTTGTTTATCTAAAATATAAGAGTCTTTAAGTCTGATATAATCTTCTTCGTTGAAAAATCTCTCTTTTTGCACTCTAGTCATATATAAAACGTCTAAATCTGCAATTACTTCTTCCATGTTATTGGTCTCTGTGTATTGCTGATTACCGTTTTTAAGAATTTCTTCTATAATGTAATCAGGCACTTTAAGTTCATCAGGAGAAATAAAAACAAATTTTATATTGGTATATCTTTTTAATGATTTAATTAAAGAGTGAACAGTTCTTCCGAATTTTAAGTCTCCACACAAACCTATTGTTAGGTTATCTAAAGTACCTTTTTCTCTTCTAATTGTCATCAAGTCGGTTAGCGTTTGTGTTGGGTGTTGATGCCCACCGTCTCCAGCGTTAACAACTGGGATAGTCGAGTATCTTGAAGCCACAAGAGGTGCGCCCTCTTTGTTGTGCCGCATAGCAACTATATCAGCATAGCAAGAAATCATTCTTGCTGTATCAGCAACGCTCTCGCCTTTTGCAGCAGAGCTTGAAGAAGCGCCTGCAAAACCTAAGCAGTTACCTCCAAGACGCATCATTGCCGACTCAAAGCTAAGCCTAGTTCTTGTGCTTGGCTCATAAAAAAGAGTTGCAAGAATTTTGCCGTCGCAAACGTGAGCATACTTCTGTGGGTTCTCTACAATTTTGTCTGCAAGGTCAAGAAGCTTGTTTGTTTCGTCCACTGTAAAATCTAATGGGTCAATTAAATGTCTCATATTATCTCCTTGTAAAGAATGTTAGTTGTCTTGTGGTGCTTCCCAGTTGTGCCAAACATTTTGAACATCATCGTTATCGTCAAGCATATCAAGAAGTCTGTTCATTTTAACAACCATGTCGCTGTCGTCTATTTTTGTGTATGTGTCAGGCACCATTTCTACCTCAGCAGAGATAAACTCATAGCTTTTTTTCTCAAGAGCAGTTCTAACCTCTGAAAAATCATCAGGTTCTGTATATACCTCAAAGATATTATCCTCTGCAACAAAGTCAGACGCTCCACATTCAAGTGCATCTGACATAACTTCGTCTTCATCTTTACCGTTTCCGTCAATCAAAATAACACCTTTTTTATTAAACATAAAGGAAACACAACCAGTTGAACCTAAGTTACCACCAAATTTATCGAAATAGTGACGCATTTCACCAGCAGTTCTATTTCTGTTATCTGTTAAAGTGTCTACAATAACAGCCACGCCACATGGACCGTAACCCTCGTAAACACAGTTCTCAAAGTTATCAGAGTTTGCGTCTCCAGCAGCTTTTTTTATAATTCTATCTATGTTATCGTTAGGAACGTTGTTAGCTTTAGCTTTTGCGATAGTGTCTCTAAGTTTGTTGTTAACGCTAGGGTCAGCACTTCCGCCCTCTTTAACAGCAACAATAAGCTCTCTACCGATTTTTGTAAAAATCTTAGCACGTGCTCCATCAGTTTTTTCTTTTTTTCTTTTAATAGTACTCCATTTTGAGTGTCCAGACATATATTTTAACCCCTTTTTTATTAGTAAATCTCTTAAATTTTATTTTAACATAAGTTTTTTTAAATTTCAACTTGATTTTTGAAAAAACTTGTAGTATAATAATGAAGTTGCAAGAGACATTTTGCAATTTATACGCCGGTGTGATGGAATTGGCAGACGTGCGGGACTCAAAATCCCGTGGTAGCGATACCGTGTCGGTTCGACCCCGACCACCGGCACCAGTCGAGAACTTCGACACGCATTTACCGACTTAGTTTTACTAGGTCGGTATTTTCATACTGTTTTATGATATAGTTATTTGGGACAAGATAGGCGAACGCAAATAATCCGAACCATATTTCCAAGTTGGAGATAGTTCGGATTATTTTACTTTGTTAAATGGAAATAAAATAATTATGTTACGCCTATTCTACTTTATCATGCTGGTAACAAGCTTGTGCCACTCGATTAAATTATTAGCATTATAGCCTACTGTGCTAATGTCTTTTAATACAATCTCTAGCGAGCAACCGTGTTTTACCGATGCATTTAACATGCCTTGTATCTCAGCAGTTGCTTGTGCTATGTCTAAAGACGCTCCACCGACGATTGCTGGGTTTGGTTTTGCAGATATTACATAGTCTTTGCCAATTTGCTCTGCACTGCTTTCAAATTTCGCCCAAGGTGATATGCTTATTTTACGCAAGTTTTTTATCTTTTTTACTATATCTATTTTGTTGTCGAGAGCTTCGCAACAACCATAGTACACAAGCCCAAATGGTTCTAATGCTTCTACTGCATAATCAATCTCAAATTCATCTACCATTTCAGGTGAAACAGATGTAAGAATTTGTGCAAGGCCTCTGCCCCAAACATTTTTGCGTGTAACCTTGCCGTCTATCACCTTTGGTAAATCTTCGGATAGGGTAGAGGCTCCTTGGCATATCAAGCTCATATCATCAAACAATCCTAATTCTTCGTATTGCTTCATTCTGTCTATGCAAATGTCGGTTAGTTTTCGCACGAGTTTGTGCATGAACTCTGGTTCGTCAATCAAATTATACAGTAAGTCGTTAACGCCCATATAGTTAGAAATTACGTCCCACGTTTTGTCCGACAACTGATAACCCGTTGGTATACCTGTTATTTTAACAGGTACTACATCTTTAAATATATCAGAGAAATACTCAAAATTTTTTTCGGTTTCTTCTTTTAAGTATTTCAAGTCTACATTATGAAGCTTTTCAATATCTTTTTCGCTCTCGAATTGATTTTCGTAGTGCTGACCTGTTATATTGCTGTTTTCATCGCTTGACCTACGCTCTACAACTGTGTCTACTCCGATATGATCGCCTGTAATCATCTTCTGAATTCCAATATACGGCTCCATTATCATGTCTCCACCAAAATGTCTCCATTTTTGAATTTTGGTACGCAAGGTTCTCTCCATTTTGCGATTAACTTCATCTTGACACTCTAGCGTTAAAAAGCCATTAAAGTTTAGCTCGTGCCAAGGGAACTCGTCCAAAAGTAAGATAGGTCTTATAGGGTGCAAATCGTTAACTGCTATGTGAAGTTTTCTCCTGTCTTCGTTTACTTTATCCATAGCATATTCGTTATAAATTGAACCAAGGTTCCGTAATATTTCTCTATCTGTCACTGTTATTTCTCCTCAAAACCAAAGCTTTTAACACTTGCGATAGTACCTTGGAAATCACTGTTAAATTTAAGGTAAACTGCATGTGTTCCGTCAATTATACAATTCAACTTAGCAGAAAATTTCGCAAAATCGAACTCACCGAGTGTAGTTTTAAAACTTATATTAGCTACAGGTTTGCTGTCTAATGTATCTAAATGCACGGAAACTTCACCACTGTATGTATTGCAAGCAAGCTTTACACTTACTTTATTCACGTTTGATTTAGAGAAATCTATATATTTTAACACTGCAAAATCACCACTGTGAATTTCGCTTAAATAGTTATAACAAACATTGCTATCTATATAGCTCTTAACTCTTGCGTTACCACCTAGCAAGCAAAAATGTTCTGCACCAAAACAGAATTTAGCATCTATAGGTTTTTCTGCTCCTTGTGTTGTCATTTCTACTTCATCAATTGTACCATCAGGATTAATTGTGATAGGCTCTACACAAACACGCCTGCTAAAATAACTGTTGTTAGAAGAACGATGATAAAATATGTACCATTGTCCATTAAATTGCTGTATGGAACCATGATTGTTCCATGAATTTGGGTCACAGCCTACATTATCTATGATAATTCCTTTTTTCTCATAAGGTCCTAGAGGATTTTTGCTTAATGCATAGCCTAAACAAGTTGGTTTGTTATCTCTTGCATGGCAAGCATATACCATATAATATAGCTCACCTATTTTTCTGATAGAAGAACCCTCGTGAAAAGCGTCGTCCTTGTTTGTAAGCAAAGGTACTGTTAAACTATCTTTTACTATGTCATCTAAGTTGTCGTTAAGCATGGCACCTCTTAACTGACCTTGTCCCCAAAAGTAATATACTTTGTCGCCCTCTACCAAAACTGATGGATCAATTCCATCTCCGTCTGCTGTTTTAATCACTTGTTCATCAGTGAATTTTCCGTAAGGTGTGTCAGAGAACGCCACGCCCTCTCCTTTGCCTTTTGTGCAATAAAACAAGCAGTATTTTCCGTTGATATACTCGCAATCTGGTGCAAACAAAGGTTTCTTTAGACCGTTATCGTCCACTAAATCGTCTTTGTAAAAAACATTCTCATACGCTTCCCAGTTAACCATATCTTCACTGGAGAACACATTGTAATGGTAGCTACAATATGCATCGTGATTAGGTATGTCATTTGAGCCATACAAATAGATTTTGTTATCGAAAACTCTTGCTTCTACATCTGGTGTGTAGTACTTAATTGGTAGTATAGGGTTCATATATATTCACTCCTTAAATAATATCACATAATAGCTACGCATTTCTTTTTCTATATTCAGACGGGGTCATACCCTCTATAGCTTTGAATTTACGTATTACATTAGACGGATAATAATATCCTATCATCTCACATATTTTAGAGAAACTATAGTCAGTTTCGGTAAGCATTTTTTTAACAAAGTTCATTTTAGTGCTATTTATGCAATCTAAAATTGTAGTGCCAGTATGCTTTTTATAAAAATGACTTAAGTTAGAGCCTGAGGTAGCAAAATGGTCTGCTACAAAAGTAACACATAAGTCGTTGTTTGTAATGTTTTTATTTATATAGTCGTGAATTTCGTCAATGTTCATACTGTGATGAACTTTCATTGTGTGTTCTGTCTCGGTGATTTTATCTTCTGTTATATTTATGTCTATTTCATTTTCGACCCAGTCTAAAAATTCCAGATATCCATTTTTATAACTGTTGTTATTTTGCTCATTATTAAAAAAGCTGTATTTAAAGTTTTCAAGTTCTTTTTTATAAAAAGCTATATTTTGACTTTGCTCACATTTAATAACTAACTCAAGACATATAGAATGAAGAGCAAGCATATTCTGAGTTGTTGATGAGATGTTTTTTATATCGTTTATAAGTTTTAACATGCTTTCGGTGTCTGATTTTTCTATAGCTATGTTAAAAGCTTTGATTATATCAGCACAAGTACTATAGCTGTAAATATCTATTTGGTTAACCTCAGAAAAATATACCACGTTTTTATTAAGTGAATTACAGTAATCTAGTGCTACCAGTGCATTGTTGTATGAACTATGTATGCGATGAAGTTTTGATGTAAAACGTCCAATACCAACTAGCAATGGCAAATCATCGTGCATAAAGGTTTTATTCATAAGGTTTTGAATAAGTTTTTCTACTGCTATAAAAGAGTTTGTTTTAGCAGATATTAAAAGCAAAGTGCAATCATTTTCCTCAATTTCAAGAGAGTAAAAGTCTAGATCATCATTTTCATAATAACTGTCAAAGTTCAAGTTAACTCCATGAAACACCACACATAAGTAATTGTTATATAAAAATGATACAGTATCCGAATCTTGCATACTTTTATTTAACGCTTCAACATCTTCTGTGTCTCTTTTCTCTAAATTTCGTGAAATAAGGGTAAGAAGCGTATTTTTTCTTAGCATTTTTTCATTCAATTTCAATGCATTATTTTTATCAAGCTCGATAAAGTGATTTCGCTCTATCAAGTTGTTCATAACCAAATTTATCTCTGTAAAAAAGTTACTTTCATCTGAATTTATTACAAAGTTATTGATGAGAAGCCCTAGGTTTTTTATCGGTTTGTATTGAATGTATATTATTATTGCGCCGATTACTACTCCAAAAATAGCTACAATCAAAAGAGTATTAATAGTTTTTCCAAAGTAATCTAACAAGATAGCTTCATCAATATGGTACACAATTCGCACATTTTCAAATTCTGAGCTGAGTTCATAACCCTGTGCGTTAAGGTCATCTATATTATTTGTATACACCATAGTGTCGTTTATGTAGATTGATGTTTTAGAGTTGCCTATAAACTGAACCTGTGATAAAATTTGCTCCAAATAATCATCAGGAATGTAATGGATAAACCCTGAGATACTTTTGCCATTTTCTTCTTCAAAAAAACTTATATACCATGTATATTCATAATCGTCATATAAATCAGATACCACAGCTGTATTAAAACCGTTAAATTGATTTATAGCTTCGTTTTTAAACGTTTCACTAGCTGTACTGAGAGTATCTAAATATTCACCTATTGTTTGTATGGAATATGAATAAATATAGTTTTCTTCAAGATTAAAAAACGCTAAATCGCCACTAAAAGGCATAGTATGCACGGCTTCTAATATTTCATCTTGAATATACACAATAGAACCTTTGTTTTCTTTTATCTGGCTGTTATAGAAATATTTATTATCTTTGTTATTGTCTTTTATACCATCAGCCTGTGCTATGTCTTTTACTATATTATATGATACATTATCTATTTGCTCTTGTATATATTTAGTTGTTGAATTTATATATTCATTTCTTGAATACACGTACACAAAAGAACCTAAAATTACTAAAGGAATAAACATAACCGCAAATAAATATACTAAAAACTTAATTAACGATCTGTTTTTTGAAGTGGATTTCTTGTTTATATTCATATTGTACATACACTCCTAAATTATATTATGCATTTTAACCAATTTTAATTATTATGAAAACTGTTTTAGATGTAAAATCACGTATAATTTTAACATAGTTGGCTAAAAAATACAAGCTGATTTCAAAATGTTAATTTAATTTTAGTCGATATTTCATGTAATTTAAACTATATTCATAAAATGATTATGTGAAAACACGCGATTTCTGCATAATGATTATTGCAAATATGTACATAAACTGTTATGATTGGTGTATTAAATTGTGCACAAGCAATAAACCAGAGTTTTATTACAGGAGGAGATTAAATGACAAAAGCAAGTACAGCTTCTGCAAAACCTGCTATAGCTAATACGCGTTCTAAACTACTTTTTAAAAGATTCAAGTTTTCTTTGCCGTTATATGTTCTAATGTTACCTGCGGTGGTTTACTTAATTATTTTTAACTACATACCAATTTACGGTATACAAATAGCATTTAGAGACTACACAATACAAGGTGGAATTACAGGTAGCGACTGGGTAGGGTTTTACCATTTTACAAGATTTTTTGAATCTGCAAGGTTTTCACAACTACTTATAAACACAATAAGCATTACAGTGTTAGACCTCTTAACATTTCCATTACCAATAATACTAGCAGTGCTTTTAAACTATTGTATATTTAAAAAGTTTACAAAAGTTGTACAAATGGTAACTTATGCACCACATTTTATATCTGTTGTTGTTATTGTTAGCATGCTTAACATATTTTTATCACCTAGCATAGGCTTTGTTAATCAATTTATAACAATGGCTGGTGGAACAGCTATAAACTTTATGTCTATTCCTGAACTATTCAAATACATATTTGTAGGGTCTGGCGTATGGCAAAATATAGGTTGGAGCTCAATTATCTTCTTAGGTTCACTGGCTTCTGTTAGCCCTGAACTTCACGAAGCAGCGATTATAGACGGTGCTAGCAAATTAAAAAGAGTATGGCACATCGATTTACCAGGAATTGCACCTACTGTAATCATTATGTTTATTATGAGAATAGGTAGCATAATGAATTTAGGTTTCCAAAAAGTATTCCTTATGCAAAATGGAGCTAATATCACAGCGTCAGAGGTTATCTCTACTTATGTATACCAAGTAGGACTTGTTCAAAGTAATTTTAGTTACTCAGCTGCGATAGACTTATTTAATACAGCTATTAATATCACACTTTTATTTATTGCCAACAGAGTCTGTAAAGGACTATCAGGCACATCATTATTCTGATTAAGGAGGAGAATTAATATGGCTATTTTTGAAAAAAGAACCTCCAAATCTGATAAAGTATTTGATGTGGTGGTTGCAGTATCATTACTTATTATAGGTATAGTATCATTTTATCCGTTGTTAATTGTTGTGTCTGCTTCCTTAAGCGACCCAGACTTTGTTAACAGAGGCGAAGTGTTGTTCTTGCCAAAAGGTTTTCAGTTAACTTCTTATGAACTTGTTTTTAGAGACGACAGAATTATAACAGGTTATATAAACAGCTTTATCTACATGATTTTGGGAACAATTTTAAGTGTTATGGTTACTATTATGGCGGCGTATCCATTGTCTAGAAAAGACATGTTAGGTCACGCTTGGATAACATGGTTTTTCTTAATTCCAATGTACATAAGCGGTGGTCTTATTCCAACATTCATTCAAGTACGTGATATAGGTCTATTAAATAATCCTTCTGTAATGGTTATTTTAGGTTGCTTAAGCATTTGGAACTTGATTGTATGTAGAACTTATTTTCAAAGCAATATTCCGATAGAACTATGGGAGGCAGCTTCTATTGATGGCTGTAGCGTGTACAAGTTCTTCTTTAAAATGGTTATTCCAAACTCAAAAGCGATTATAGCGATTATGGTGCTATATTATGCTGTAGGTCAGTGGAACGAATATTTTAGAGCAATGATATACTTGAACGACTCTGAGTTCTTCCCACTTCAATTATTTTTAAGAGACATTTTACTCGCAAGCCAATCTGTTAGCGTTGATGCTGACCCAGAGATTTATGCTCTTATGACAAAACAAGCTGAGGCTATGAAATACTCTATGATAGTTATATCTTCATTACCAGTACTTGTTCTATATCCTTTCATTCAAAAATACTTTGTAAAAGGCGTTATGATAGGATCTGTTAAAGGTTAATTCTGCACTTAACTTATTATTCGATATTTATAACCCAAGAGGTTATCTAATATAAACACAGTTATTATTAATTTAGGAGGAAAAGAAATGAAACTTAAAAAAATCTTAGCTACACTAATCGCATCAAGCTTAATAATTTCATCTTTTGCAGCGTGTTCTACTGACACAGCAGAAGAAGGTTCTGCATCAACAGGCGGTGAGTCTTCTCAAGCAGAGAGCACTGAAAGTGAAGAGGGTGGTGCTGAAACCTCAGCAGTATTCAACGCTACAGGTATGCCAATTGTTAACGAGACAGTAACTTACAATCTAATGTGCATCGCTGGTGGTGGTGCTGCTTCGGTTGTGCCAATGGCAGAAAAACAAGTTATTCTAGAATATGAAGCACTAACAGGTGTTCATATTGAATGGGAAGAAGTTGTTGACAGTGCTTTTACAGAAAAAATGAACCTTGTTTTAAACTCTAACGACTACCCAGACGGCGTATTTAATGCTGGTATGGATATGGCAAAAGCTTTAGGCGCTGACCTTTTATTAGCTTATGATGATTATCTCGAATACGCTCCAAATTTAGAACAAATGTGGATAGACGTTCCTCAAACAGAGCAATCTTCTCGTTACACAGAAGACGGCAAACACTATACATATAACGGTGTTCACCCTAAAGAGTTCTCAGCTTTGGAACAAGCTATGTTTATCAACACAGATTGGTTATCACAAGTGGGAATGGACGCACCTACTACTACAGATGAACTATACGAAGTTTTGGTAGCTTTCAAAAATGCTGGCGACCTTAATGGAAACGGTATGGATGACGAAATCCCAGCAGGTTTCTCTACATATTGGAACGGATTTGATATTGAGCAATTATTTGGCGCATGGGATGTTATGTCCTTTAGAGGACCTGACAAATTTGCTAAGTTCACAATAAGAGACGGACAACTAGACTTGAATGCTTCAAACGAAGACTGGAGAGCAGCGCTTGAATACTTCAACAAGTTATATTCAGAGGGTTTAACAGAAGCTGAGCTTATGACAATGGAAAAAACTACACAAAGAGCAAAAGCAGTTAGCCCAGATGCAGTTTATGGTATCATGGTAGACTGGAACAAAGAATATATTACAAACGAAAATACAGTAGACCAATATGAACTTTTGTTACCTTTAGCAGGTCCTGACGGAGATCAAATGTATGCTAGAAACTCAGAGACAGTTGGTGTTACAGCTGGTTTGACAATATTTAACACAGCAGAAAACCCAGAGATTTTAGTACGCTGGATTGACCACATGAGCGACCCAACATGGGCATTTAATGCAAAATTCGGTATGGAAGGCGAACTTTGGTCATTAACTGACGAAGGCGTTGTACTAGACAACAGCAACGTTGGTGTTACAACAGAAGAATATCGTCAAAACGAGGGTATATCTCTGAACCCTCCTGGTAACAGATCTCCTGTTACTCATGGTTTTGGTGAAGTTCTAAGCGAAGCAGACCAACTAAAACAAGAGTGGTCAGACCTATACGAACCATATATGTATCCAGTTGATGCAGTATGGCCAAAAATTCCAATCACACCTGAAACTGCTGAGAGCAAAGATGTAAACTTACTTAAAACTGACCTTTCTGCTCACATTCAAGCGTTCATGGTTAATGCAGTATTAAACGGCGTAACAGATGAAGAATGGGAAGCACATTTAAGCCAATTAGAATTATTAGAAGCAGATACAGTTGTATCATACTGGCAAGGTCAATATGATTCAGCAATGGGTAAATAAACTATAGACGATATAATAATCCGAACCAAGCACAACAGATAATATTTATCAGTGGTGAGTTCGGATTATTATTTTTTTTAGTAGAAAATTTTCATTTATCGTGTATAATATAAATAGAGTAAAATAGGTGTTTGACTAGGAAAAAAATTTACTTAAATAAGAGGGAGAAAAGAAATGAGCAAATATATTGTACTTTTTGAGGTAACGCCAACAAACTTGGGGAAAGCAAGATATTTAGAACTCGCAGCAATGCTGAAACCTATGCTTTCTGGCTTTGACGGATTTATCTCTGCTGAAAGATTTCAAAGCCTAGTAGATGAACGTAAGATTTTGTCTATGAATGTATGGGAAAGCGAAGAAGCGATGACTAAATGGAGAACTATGACTGAACACAGAATGAGCCAACTTGAGGGCAAAACCAAGTTGTTTGAAAGCTATAAAATTTCGGTTACCAAAGTAATACGAGAATATACCGAAATTGAAAGAGAAAAAGCACCAATAGACTCAAATGAATACTTTGATAATGTATAGATTATTATATAATTAAAAAAAGTAGGCGATGTACTAAAAATACATCGCCTACTAAATTTATATATAACTAAAAATTATCCGTTGTGTGTAGAGTAGTTTGGAGACTCTTTTGTGATAGAGATATCGTGTGGGTGGCTCTCTTTTAGGCCAGCACCTGTGATTTTAACAAACTGTGATTTGCTGTGTAATTCTTCAACATTTGCACAACCTGTGTAACCCATACCAGCTCTAAGTCCACCTATCATTTGGAAAATTGTATCAGCTAGAGGTCCTTTGTACGGAACACGTCCTTCAACACCCTCTGGCACATGTTTTCTGTCGTTAGCTTGGAAATATCTGTCACCACTACCTTTGCTCATAGCACCTAAGCTACCCATACCTCTGTAAACTTTAAATTGTCTTCCTTGATATAGCTCATAGTCGCCAGGGCTTTCCTTACAACCAGCAACAAGAGAACCTAGCATAACAACATTTGCGCCAGCTGCTAATGCTTTTACAATGTCACCACTATATTTAATGCCACCGTCTGCAATTGTTGGAATACCATGCTTTGCAGCCTCGCAAGAAGCATCATAAACTGCTGTGATTTGAGGAACACCGATACCTGCAACAACACGAGTTGTACAGATTGAACCAGGGCCAATACCAACTTTTACGCAGTCAGCACCAGCATCGATAAGCGCTTTTGCACCCTCTGCTGTGGCAATGTTACCACCGATAACTTGTAGGTCTGGGTATGCTGTTTTAACTTTTGTAATCGCTTGTAAAACACCATTGTTGTGTCCGTGAGCAGAATCCAACGCAACAACGTCAACACCAGCTGACACAAGAGCAGCAACTCTCTCTAATACGTCAGCAGTTGCGCCGATAGCAGCACCACATAATAGTCTGCCACTTGCATCTCTAGCAGATAGAGGATATTGAACAGCTTTTTCAATATCTTTTATTGTGATAAGTCCTTTTAAATAACCGTTTTCGTCTACTATAGGAAGTTTTTCTATTCTATGTCTTCTTAAAATCTCTTGAGCATCACTCAAAGTTGTGCCAACTGGAGCAACAACAAGGTTGTCCTTTGTCATAACATCTTTACATGGTTGCTCAAAATCCACGCTTGTCATAAATCTGATATCACGGTTTGTGATAATACCTACTAGTTTTCCGTTTTCACAAATAGGTACACCAGATATTTTGTATTTACCCATAAGCTCATCTGCTTCTTTAAGTAAATGGTCAGGAGACAAAGAAAATGGGTTAACAATAACACCGTTTTCTGAACGCTTAACAACGTCAACTAAATCGCATTGTGCCTCAATGCTCATGTTTTTGTGAATGATGCCTATACCGCCTTCTCTTGCAATTGCAATAGCCATATTAGCCTCGGTAACCGTATCCATAGCAGCGGTCATCATAGGAGTGTTTAGTTTGATTTTTTTTGTCAGGTAAGTAGAGAAATCCACTTGGCTTGGTAATACATTTGACTCGGCTGGTAATAGCAATACATCGTCAAAAGTTAAACCCTCTTTGACAAATTTTGTGCTGTAATCAGTTAGTAGCATCGTTGCTCCTCGCTTTCAGAAAATAATTATTGTTTATTATATCACTTAAAATACGTGTTTTCAATATAAATTTACAAAGTTAGGTGAAAGACATTATTTAATATTTTGTTAATAAATTGTGCAATTCGACTAAAAACGACAAATTTTACAATATGGAATTAAATTGCAATACAGTTAGTTCTTTTAGCAACTATTCAATATACAAAAAATCGCCCTTTTTCAAGAGCGATTTCAATGTTTTAGTTAAGTCACGCTCTGAATACGATAACTGCTTAAAATCATCTAATCATTGCTGTGTGCTTACACTTCTGTTTTTTCAGTTTCGGTTGCTTCAGTCTCTGGTTCTTCTACAACTTCTTCGGCTTCTACATCGATAGTTACTTCGTCTTCACTGCGTAAAAATTCCTCAACAGAAGCATCTTTTGGGTTAATTACATCACGCACTTTGTCTGCTGTATCTGTCACAAAGTTTTTAGCAGAGTCAACCACACTTGGGAACTCTTCTTTAACTTTGTTTGCAGTATTTGTTGCGAAAGTTTTTGCGTTTTCAATCACTACAGGAGCTTCCTCTTTAACTTTACCAGCTACTGCTACACTTGCATTCGCAACTGCTTTACCAACACCAACAGCTGCTGTGCCAGCATTGCTGAATGCTTCGCTAACTTCCTCTGTATCAACGCCTGCTGTCTCAGCTGCATTTTTAACAGTGTTTGAAACTTTAGCAGAAGTCTCTTCATATACATCTTTAACTGCTTTTTTTACATCTTGCTTAACAGTGCTACCTTCTTCATTAACGAAGTCTTGTGCACATGCCTCCGCTTTTTTGTTTTCGTCATATTTTTTTACAACTTGAGCAGCAACAACACCTGCCAATGCAACTGCGCCTAGTCCTATAATTTTTCCTAAAATACCCATGATAATATCCACCTTTCTAATATTAATAAATTTATTATAACCCAAATATTGCTAAAATGCAACTATTATTCAACAATCATCACAAAACTTTCACATTAATTTGAATAATCTACCTCAAAATCGCTATCTATATCATATACCAATATATTATCGCTGTTTAAATCAACATTATTCATAGCAAAAGCATTTATTTTACTACCATAGTATGTTTTTATATAGTATACTAGTTCCTTAGTGTCTATACAAACGCTGTAAGATGTAGCCTCTGTACCTCCATGACTTGACAAAACAGAGCCACTTACCATAGCAATACTGCCAAGCATACTGAACATAGACATTATAGACTTATGCTTGTCTTGTTCGCACACCATATTCTTTTTGATAAAGTTCGCTTTAATAAATCTTGAAGCAGATGAAAAATCACCCGGTAAACCAACTGCACCAAGTCCTAGGCAATAACTTTTTTTAGGTTGTTTTGGAGTAAGGTTTAGATAATTGCTAAGATTGTTTAGGTGAAAATCTATCGGTGGTGAGTTTGTTAAAACACCTGTTTTGTTAACATGCACTTTTAAGCCGTCTTTTGTACATTCGATTACAAGAGACCTTTTTTTGTCGCTTAACATAAAGTGTAAATCAGCCACAGGTAAACTGCTGTTAAAAGGTATTGGAACTATGTTTATTTTCTCTAAAAGAACTTGTGCTTCATAAGTGTCCTCGCACTGCCCTAATATCCATGAGTATAGTTCGTGTACTGCGATATTGTCTTTACTTTCATCTATTTTGCTGTATTGAGCAAATTTTGTGAAGTTAAGCCCTGCTAAACAAAGTCCTTTCTCGTTAACAGCATCACAAAACAGTGGGTAATCGTCCACAACAACTGCCATTCCCATAATAGCGAAATGTTCACGAATATTAGGAACTTTTTTTAACATAAAAGTGTAGTTTCTTGGAACAATGACAAGCTTTGGTTCTAAAACAAAATCAATGTCCATGTTTCTTCCAAAATACGTATCTCCGTTTGTCCAATTAATTGCAGTACACATAAAATCACTCCTACTTTTTATCAGTAATCATGTCCAAGTGGCTTTTCATACTATTTCTAAAAGATGAAATATATTCTTTTCTAAGAACATCTCTTTCTTTTATTTCTTCTTCTGTTAAATCTCTTTCTTTTGCTAGTTTTGCAAGTTCATTTATTCTTTTAATTTTTTTGTCTTCCATGATTTTCTCCTTAGAGTTTCGGTAAAATATCTGTCATAAGTTTAACTGTTAGTTCGGCTGTCTCGTTAACAAAAGTCATAAAATCAACAGTTTCGCTATCGTTAGCGTTGTCTGATATACTTCTTGTGCACACAAAAGGAGTGTCGTTTAAAAAGCATACTTGGCATATACTTGCACATTCCATTTCGCAAGCTACTGCGTTAAATTCGCCGTGAATTTGGTTGCATTTATCTTTGTCTGCCACAAAAGTGTCACCAGTTGCAATTATGCCTTTGTGAATATTGTTACTGTATATATCTTTTGCAATATCATAGATTTTATTACTATATTCTGTGTCTGTCGGCATAGAGATATAATCGCCTTTGTTTGTGAAAACAGTGCCAAGCTTGTCGCCTAATGCTGTTGTATCATAATCGTGTTGAACACATTCTGTTGCAACAACAAGGTCGCCTATCTTAATGTTTTCTGCTATTCCACCAGCAACACCAGGGTTGATGATTAAGCTAGGTTTAAACTGCATTATCATTGCTTGTGTACAAAGTGCAGCGTTAACTTTGCCCGGTGAGCATTTAGCAACAACGATATCAGTGCCACCTAAATTACCCACAAAAAAGTCAGTAGACGCAATTTTTACAGTCTCTTTTATATCCATAGCATTTTTTAGTCCTGCTATTTCAACTTCCATAGCTCCAACTATACCTATCATTATTTTAGTCCACCTTTTTTAATTTGTTCTTTAATAAATCCTTTAAAGTCTTCTTTATCTGCAAAAGTAAATTTGCTTTTTTCAATATAATATGCATTACTGTCGCCAAAATATATATAGAAATAATCTTTATATTCACGGAAATCAGTTATTTGGAAATACGGATAGAATTCATTATATTGTAAACCTGATATAGAAAACTCGTTCTCGTAAAATCTATATGTAGCAGTTTTTGAACGGAATTTGCTCATAGCTCTTCTTGTAGCTTTTGCAAGAGTAGAAGATGCTGTAATTAGTCTATATAAGCAGTATATTACAGTAGCAAATACTAGTAGAACCAACCACCACTCTGAGTCCACACCAGCTATAGCGATAAATGACAATAGAGTTAGCGCCATTGGGAAAATAACTGCAAAAGGTCTTTTGATATAACTTTGGAACACAGAATACTGTCTTACAGCTCTGTCGTTATATTCAGTCGTGTTTTCAAATACTAACGAACCATGAGTATTCTCTTTGCCTGCACGTTCTTGTCTGTATTCTGTTAATTTGTTTGCTAGCATTTTAGTAAGTTTGCTTGATTTTTTTGTTGCTATTCCAGCGTAGATAAAGAACACTACCAAGCCAAAAAACACTACCAAAGCGATAACTGCACTAGCTATTGCCATAGGGCTTGTCATATCTGTTGTCGAGCCTGTTAGAGTAAATGCGATAGTTGAATTTGCAAGTAATTCATAAGAGAAATCAATTTGCTCTTGTGTAATTTCTTCGAACTCAATTTGGTTAAAAGACAGCGAATATCCGTTTACTATTGTAAACAAAATGTGTTGATACACTGTGTCACCATTTTCGTCTGCTCCAATAACTTCCATCTCTACAAAAGGCATTTGAGCATGGTCTATAAGTTTTGCTGTAGTTTTAGCGTATTCGTCTTCTGCGTTGTATCCCTCAACAAATAACTCTAGCTCTGCATCTGTCATAGCAGCTAAGTTGCCATAAGTCTCTGTAGTTTCGCTCTCTAATTTGTTGATATAAACATTAGCGCCGTTTTTTGAAAAATGAACTATAGACCCTAGCTCTGTGTACATATTCTTTATTTCTGGAGCATTTTCTATGCCAGCTTCTGCCCACTGTGGGTCGGCTGCATCTGTTCCTGCTGTGAAAACATAAGTGTTTTCTGGTAAGTTAATTGTTAAATCTGTTCCTGCTACTTGGTACGTTGTTGTCGTAGCAAAAGCTGAGATTGATGTAACGCTTAACATAACAACAATGATAAGCATTGCAAATATTTTATTTTTCATGTTCTATCCACTTTCATTCTATTTTCCCATTCCAAGCTACAAGAATAGGTTGCTATAAATTATATCATATAATTAAATAAAATACTATATTTTTTTTGCATTTTTATTAATTTTATGATACAATAATATAAATATATTATTAAATACGTTAAGTGTTTTATGGAGGAAAATATGAACAATTCACTTTTTACAAAAGATTTTTTTAATTTTAGTCATAGCCTAGCTGGCGAAATGCTTCAAAAATATACTCACCCTTGGGAAGCATTAAAGGATATTAGCTCAATAATTATGGAGCTTTCAGAAACATTAGACCCTAACATATATGAAAAAAGAGGGGAAAATATCTGGGTTGCTAAGTCGGCTACAATTTACCCTAATATATACATTGCTGGACCTTGCATAATTGGAGAGCACACAGAGGTTAGACCTGGTGCGTTTATTAGAGGTAATGCGCTTGTAGGTAACAACTGTGTTGTTGGTAATTCCACTGAGCTTAAAAACGTTATTTTGTTCGATAACGTGCAAGTTCCTCACTTTAACTATGTTGGTGATTCTATTTTTGGCTATAAATCACACACTGGTGCTGGTGCGATTACATCAAATGTTAAGCAAGATAAATCCCTTGTTACTGTGAACACTGCCGAGGGTAAAACGGAAACTCACCTTAAAAAATTCGGTGCGATTTTGGGCGACCATGTTGAAATTGGTTGCAACACTGTTATGAACCCAGGAACAGTTATTGGCAAAAATTCTAGAGTGTACCCGTTGACAATGGTAAGAGGTTTTGTGCCAGCTAACCATATTTGTAAAAACTCTGGCGAAATTAAGGAAATTAAGTAAATATGACAGAATTTATAAGTAACATTCTTAACAGCAGTTACTTGCAATATATCATGCTTGCTATCAGAATGCTAACACCTGTTTTGGCTCTTTTTGTTGTGTGGAGATGTTTTACCTCCTTTAAAAAAGGGCTTAGACGTGGCGAACCAGTTTTGATTCTGCGTGATAAAAAATATGATATAACTCACCCTATCTTGTATTGGGAGAACTCTATTGGTAGAAGTAAAACTTGTGATGTTGTGCTTAACGACTCAACAGTGTCTCGTGACCATGCTGTTCTTTTAAGGCGAGAACTAGGCTGGTTTGTTACGGATACTGAGTCCAAAGCAGGTATTAGGGTTAATGGTAGAAAATATATCGGCAGAAAACTTGTGGGCGTTGGCGATACTATCACAGTTGGGCAAACAAATCTAGTTTTAGAAAGCTCTGATAAACCATCACGAGGTAAGGGTAAGGTTTTTAAAGGTTTTACAAACCGAATTAGCACTCCTTTTATTTTGATGATTTTTACTAACATAGTTCATTTGTCGATGACTTTTCAACTGATGTTTGGCACTGGTGAATTTCTTCTTTACCCATTGTTTGTATTCTTGGGTTTGTTTGGTGTGGGGTGGCTGTTCTATTTTGCGAGTACAAGACTTTTTAACAGGGTTAGTTTTGAAGTTGAAAACATTGCGTTTTTGCTATCTGGAATTGGCATATCGTTATTATCAGGGTTAGGGATAGAGGCAATAACCACTCAGTTTATATCTATGGTAATAGGTATCGGTTTGTTTTTGATACTACTGATGTTGATGTCCAAAGTAGATATGCTTGTTAATTGGAACAAGTACTTAATTGTGTTAACTATACTTATTTTTATTGCTAACCTAGTTTTTGGCACAGAAATTTATGGTGCAAAAAACTGGATAATTATAGGTGGAGTAAGCGTTCAGCCGTCGGAGATTGTTAAGATAATTTACATTTTCGTTGGTGCTTCTACTCTTGACAAATTGCAAACCAAAAAGAATATAGGATTTTTCATAGCGTTCACAGGTGTTTGCATGGGTTTCTTATTTGTGATGAGAGACTTCGGTAGCTCTGCTATTTTCTTTGTAACATTCTTGATAATTGCGTTTATGCGTTCAGGTAGCATACGCACAATTGCGTTGATTATTGCAGTGGCGATTATCGGCGTAGTTATGATAATTTATTTTAGACCGTATGTTGCAGACCGTTTTGCTGGTTGGGGCAATGTTTGGGAGCATATCAACGATAGCTACGGATATCAACAAACGAGAACCTTGACGTATATTGCAAGTGGTGGATTGTTTGGAATGGGTTTGGGTAATGGATACTTACATTATGTTGCAGCTGGAGACAGCGACCTAGTTTTTGGTATGCTTTGTGAGGAACAAGGTTTGCTAATGGGTGCAGTTGTTGTGCTCTCTCTTGTTTTATTTGTGCTAATGGCAAGTTCTGATGTAAAGAGAAGTCGTTCTTCTTTTTACTCCATTGCTTCTCACGCAGCTGTTGGAATTTTAGTGTTCCAAGCTTGTTTAAACATATTTGGTTCAACAGATATTTTACCTTTAACTGGTGTTACCTTGCCTTTTATAAGCTCAGGTGGTTCAAGTTTAATTTCAGTTTGGGGACTAGTTAGCTTTTTGAAAGCATCTGACGAGAGAACTTATGCGTTAAAAAGAAAGGCTGGTGCAAAAAGATGAAAACTATAGGATATAGGTCACTAGTTATATTTTTAGCATTATTTGTCTTGATAGGTGGAATAGTGGTTCTATTAATTAATCTTGCGACAGACGGAGAACGTTGGGTTGCACAGGCATATAATGGGCATATTTATGACAGCGATAGTTTTGCTAGCCAAGGAAGAATACTAGATACTAACGGAGTATTGCTAGCTTATACAGAGAATGGCGAGAGGTATTATAGCGATAACGCAAGTATTAGAAAAGCTATGCTTCACACAGTGGGAGATGTAAACGGCTATATTGGTACAAGTGTGCAAGCGACACAAATTTCTAGCTTATCAGGCTATAATTTCTTTACAGGGCTTAATCCATTGCCTTTTACAGATGACACTGCTAATGATATTACCTTGACAGTAGACTCAAGTTTATCGGCTAAAGCGTATGAACTTTTAAATGGTAAAGATGGTGTGGTTTTGATATATAACTACAAAACAGGTGAAGTTCTTTGCAAGGTGAGTGCACCTACATTTGATGTTAACAACATGCCAGAAGATATTGAAACAGACCCTAACTATGAGGGTGTTTACTTAGATAACACTATATCTTCTACCTACACACCAGGTTCTATTTTTAAAGTAGTGTCAGCTGCCACATTAATTGAAAATGTGGATGATTATAGCGATATTACAGTTCATTGCGACGGTCACATAACTATAGACGGAGGCGAAGTTACTTGCCTTAGAGCACACGGAGATGTGAACTTGCAGTCAGCTTTAGGGAACTCTTGTAACGTGTATTTTGCAGAAGTAAGCTCTCGTTTTACTGGTAAACAACTTGAGGACACTGCAACTGAAATGGGTTTTAATCAAGTTATTGAGTATCCAAATTTTACAGGCGTTGCAAGCTCTGTAATGACAGAAAACGCAACTGATTTAGAACTTGCGTGGGCTTCTACTGGGCAGTTTACAGACACTGCTAACCCTATGCACGTACTAACTTTAATGGGTGCTATTGCAAATGGAGGAACTGCGGTAAGTCCTATTATTATTGAGGGCACAAACACGTCAAACATTAACTTAGTAGATAAAAACACAGCAGCAGAACTACAAATACTAATGCGTAATGTTGTTAGAGATTACTATGGTGATTACTTGTTTGAGGGATATAATATGTGTGCCAAAACTGGTACAGCCGAAGTGGGGGAGGGGATAGAGCCTCACACTTGGATGACTGGTTTTTCTCTTAATGACTCGACACCGTATGCCTTTGTTGTTATGGTAGAAGAGGGTGACTCTGGCTTGGGAACAGCAGGAACTATTGCAAGTTCACTATTTAACTATATGAAATAACAGGAGATACTAATGAAAACATATACAATACATCTAATTAGGCATGGTCTATGCCAAGGTAACCTTGAGGGACGCTATATTGGAAGAACTCAAAGCCCTTTAAGTGACAAAGGTTTTAAAGAACTATTAGACTTAAAAACTAAGTACAAATATCCGTATGCTAAGAGTTTTTATGCTAGTCCTAGCACAAGATGTGTAGACAGCTTGAAAATATTGTACCCAGACTCGGCAGAGCCGTCTGTTATTTTAGAAATGGCTGAATGTGATTTTGGTGCATGGGAAAACAAAACCGCCGAGGACTTGAAAAATGATGAAACATTTTTGCAGTTCCTAGACGGTAAAAATGGCGTTAGCCCACCTGACGGCGAAAGTATGTCTGTTTTTATTCAAAGAGTTTGCAGTGGTTTTGAAACTCTTGTTAAAAACATGCTTTTTTCTGGCACAGACTCTGCTGTGCTTGTAACACATGCTGGTGTTATTATGACAATTCTTGCAGCGTATGGCTTGCCGAGAGCTAAAATGACAGACTGGATGTGCGAGAGTGGGCATGGGTATTCTATTAGATTTGAGACTGGTTTATGGTCTTCATCGAATGTGGTTGAAGTGTACCAAACTCTGCCAATCAGCGAGGACGAAAAAGACAAACCAGAGCATACTTTTATTGACATTGCAAGAGAAGCTGCTGATAAAGCACTAGGCTAATGTGTCTGCTGGGTTTGGAATATCTTTTCTCATATTCAAAGTTACTATAAACACAGTAATTGCAATGATTAACACGCAACCTAAAACTAGGTAGAAACTTTTTGCTCCAATAGCTTCAAATACAAAACCACCAACTAAATTACCAATAATTCCAGATACGGCACAAACTGATGAATAAACAGTTTGTGCTGTTGCTTTTAGCTCAGGTGGTGCTAAATGGAAAAGATAAAACGGAATAGAGCCTATAAACATTCCATTACCTAAACCAAACAGAACAGCGCCTATCATAACTGTAGTTAAGTCGTTTGCAATAAATGCCAAGAAAAAACATTCTATAGCCATACATGAAATTGCAAACATTATCATATATTTAAGTTTAAATTTTGCTCTTAATTTACCACTGAATAATAAAAGTGGTATCTCACATAGTGCTCTAACTGCTAAAAATGTTCCTAAATTATCGGCAGATACACCCACACTTTGCATGAAGTATGTAATGAATGAAAATTCCGCTGACAAAGCGATAAATGCTAGAGAAACAAAAATTAGCAAAGTTACATAATAGTAGTTTTTTAGCAGAAGTTTTGGGTTAACCTTAACTTTTTTACCTGTACTCACTTTAGTTTTTGGGTCATAAGCAAACATTACTGCAATAATTCCTGGTATATATATAAAACCAGAAGCAAAAAAAGCGTAATCTAAGCCAAAGGTGTTAATAACCCAAACTACTATCAGGCTACCTATAGTAAATGTAAATGAACCACAAGAACGAAACAGTCCATAATTCAACCTTTTATCTGCGCAAGTTCTAACGCAAAGGTTATCCATTAACGGAGGAAAAGCACTACGGAACGCATTTATTAAAGGATAGTATACAAAAAACATAATTACTGTATACGATGCGCCAAGTGGTAGCAGTGGGGTGCAAGCATATAACACAGCTGCAACCGATGCAACCAAAATCAAAGTCTTTTTTACTGAATTTATTCTGTCACTAATCATTCCCCAAAACATTGTGGTGAAAATAGCCACACCACTACATAGTGCATTCAAAGCACCTATGGTAGAAGCAGGAAATCCGTTAGTTTGTAAATACACCGTACCATAAGTGGTGAAAGCCCAACCAAACCACATTAAAGTTTGTATAGCTAAGGTGTTAAAGGCAGGCTTAGTTTCCTCTGTTAGCTTAATATTGCTTAGATTTATCTTCATAAGATAGCTCCTATCATATATAGAAATATCATTTATTATCTTACCAAATACTAATGCAATTAGCTGAATAAGTCAAGTGAAATTTACTTTATTGTTAATTTTTAAACAGTAAGCACAACTTTATACGTATAACATTATACACTATGGTGTAAAAATAAAATTTTATCCATTGACATAAGTATGTTACTATAATATAATTAGATTGGAGTATTATGAAAGGGAGGATAGCATTTTGGTAACTTATAATTTGGTTGCAGAGTATTGTTCTTTGCTTATTGTAACTATAATAATAATCAGTTTTTTTAGTGATAACGAATTAGACAGTGTTCGAAACAAATGGTTTCGTAGCATGTTTTACTCTGCGTTTATTTCAATATCAACCAATATATTATCAACAACTATCTCAGCTAATTTTTCCTCGTTTCCACTTTGGGTAGTAGATTTGATGAACACCCTCTATTATATACTGTTACCATTTCCTCTTGTTATGGTTTTTATATATTCATTAACGTTAATAAAACCAAAGGACAGTGCAAAAGCTATTGAAAATGTAGGTTTTTACCTTGTGCCATATTTGATTTATTCGTTATTTGTCTTGATTAACCTTGAACTTAGGTTTATCTATGAGATTTCACCAGAAACAGGGTATGTTAGAGGACCAGCGTATCAATCACCTTATATAATTGCGGCTATTTATGTGTTTTCAATACTTTTACTTTCTTACATTAAAGGAAATGAGATAAAAAAAGGTATTAGAATTATTTTTACACTTAATGTTTTGATATGTTGTGTGATTATGTATGTTCAATTTATGAACCCGCACATACATCTAGCAGGACTTGCTAATGCTGCTTGCATGTTGGTGTCTTACTTATACATTCACAATGTTAATGAAGCTACCGATAAATTAACTGGTTTATTAAACAGAGCTTCTCTAACATATAAGCTCAGTAAGTTATCAGAGCACAGTGCAGAGTTCTCTTTGGTTATTTATAGTATGAGAGGCTTTAAGTCTGTTAACGAAAAATTTGGTTTAGAATACGGAAACGGTTTACTTGAAATCATAGGTAAATACTTAAACAATACTTTTGAAAAACACAATGTATATAGATATAGCGGTGATGAATTTGCTGTTTTGATTACTAGAAATTCATATATCACAGATAAGCTAATTGAGCAAGTAGCTGATAGATTTGCTGAACCGTTCGATAATGATAATTTTTCTACAAAATTAGATGTAGTTTACACTAGAGTTGATTATCCTAGCTTTGGTAAAGACAGCAAAACTTTGGTATCTGCTGCCGATTACGCTTTGGCTACACTCAAAAAATCAGTTGGTGAGTCTAATTATCTATATGATATATCTATTTGCGATAAAATGCACAGAAAACATACAGTTTTGGAACGCATAAAAAGTGAGATAGACAACGATGGTTTTGAAGTATATCTGCAACCTATTTACTCTAGTGATGAGCATAAATTTTCTCAAGCAGAGGCACTAGTTAGGTTGAGTTCTACTAATAGCCACGAGGCGATTTTTCCTAATGAGTTCATTCCACTTGCAGAGGAAACTAGTTTAATCACAAACATAACATATATTGTGTTAGAAAAAACATGCAGACATTTTAGAAATTTAATTGATAAATACGGTGATGATTTACAGCTTAAATCGATTTCTGTTAACTTTCCGTATATCCAGTTTTTTCAAACAAATATCGTAGATCGTTTATGTGAAATTACGAAAAAATATGATATTGACCCAAGCATGATAAAAATTGAAATAACAGAGAGAACACTTATTTCAAGCGACAATACACTTCACAATATCATGGCAGAAATGCAAGATAAAGGTTTTGTTTTTGAGCTTGACGATTTTGGTGTGGAGTACTCAAACCTTAGCGTGTTCTTAAGTTTACCTGTTACAATTATCAAGGTGGATAAAAGCCTTGTTCGTGCAGCTAATTCATCGCCAGAGCGTAGAATGTTTTTTGAAAACTTAATTCGTGGAATTAAAGCTATGAGAAAACAAACTATAGTAGAGGGCATTGAAACCAGCGACCAGTTAGACTTCTTTAAAGAATGTGGTTGCGAGTATATTCAAGGATATTACTTCTCTAAACCACTTCCAATTGATGAATTTACAGAGTTCATTAAGCATGAGCCTAGATAATAATAGATAACACCATGCGCTTGATTTTGCATGGTGTTTTTTGTTATAATAAATAAAAATAAAATACACGGAGAAGACATGAAATTAATTAACACTACACTAGACGATATAGATATAGCAATGGATATTATCAACATGGCAAAGACACATTTAAAAGAGCAAGGTATTGACCAATGGCAAAATGGCTACCCAGATTATGACTGCATAAAAAATGATGCACTCAGTCAAAAAGGTTTTTTTGTTACAGAAGCTGAGGAGATTTTAGGCTATTTATGCATAGATTTTAACGGCGAAGTGGCTTATGGCAACTTAAACGGAAGTTGGAACAGCGATGAAAAATATGTTGTTGTACACCGATTGGCTTTTAGCGAAAACGCTCGCTCTAAGAATTTATCAAGCTTAGTTTTTAAGCTTGTAGAAAACATGAGCCGAGAAAAAGGTGTTAATTATTTTAGGGTAGACACTGACGCTGATAATTCTAAAATGCAACATATTTTAAAGAAAAACGGATTTGAGTACTGTGGTACAATTTGGTTTGATAACAGTGAAAAAATTGCTTTTGACAAAAAGTTTTAATGAATATTTAACAGGTGGTAAGATATGGAATTTATGACTAATCCCCAAAAAAAGGCGATAAATAAAATATCTAATATAAAATCAAATAGTAGCTCTAAAGCCAAGGGATATTTCCCTAAAAGAAGATTTAAGGCTAAAGATATTAAGAAAATGCTTAAAAATCAAGCTAGAGTTAGACCAACTATCTTATCTTTAAATAAATCTGCTAGTGTAATAAAACAGCATGATACATCTAAAAAATATGAGAAAATTATATCTAAAAAAGACTTTGATGAACTTGATTTTTACATAAAAAATGTGCTTAATATGGACAGTTGGGGCGTTGCTGTTTTTGAGGAAAAAGAGATATTTAAGGGTAATGGTATTCCTTATAAAAACGTTTTAGTGATGTCAAGACACATGGAAAACACTGAGTTTGTCGCAGAAAAACTTCCTAACATGGATTGCATGTTGGAAGTTATGAAAGTTTATGGTGACACTGGTAAATCATGTCTTGCAGTTACAAAATTCTTGCGTGATAAAAATTTTGGTGCTGTGCCTAATCACAGCTTGGGTGGAAATATTGACTAC
Source organism: uncultured Eubacteriales bacterium (assembly GCA_964370775.1). Taxonomy (GTDB): domain Bacteria; phylum Bacillota; class Clostridia; order Oscillospirales; family Acutalibacteraceae; genus SIG603. The sequence continues at coordinate 28,483 of CAYJKT010000019.1, forward strand.
ACAAAGGCGGGATATAAGGCGAATTTAGGGTATATCGGCAAGCATGGTATGTTGATTACTCCGCATAGTGGTGCGTGTAATCGACTGAGTATTGTTTACACTAGTATCGAAAATCTAGGAGATTTTTTAGATAACAGCGAGGATTTTTCGTTTGGTGAAAAATTTTGCGAAAAGTGTGGCAAATGTGTAAAATCCTGCCCTTATGGTGCAATTTATGAGCACTGTATAACAGATGAAAACGGACATGTTGAGTGTATATCGAATGAAAAATGCAATAGTGGATTTGCAAACTATGGCTGTGCAATATGCATAGCAGTATGTCCTTTCACAAAAGCAGAGTACCACAAAATTAAAACTGCATTTTTAACATCTATGTATTAGGATAAAATATATTATTCACTGATATACGATATATCAAAAAAGCTGTCTTTTAGCTCTAAATTTGTCGCACCAATATTTACCTGTCCGTCAAAACTAATAAACTCCCAGTTTCCACTACCTCTGCTTTTTCTAAAAACATAAGTTAAATACCAGTCAGCAAGGTTTTCGTCGCTACCTGTATACGCTTTTTTAATTTCTACTGATGAAGAATAAGGGAACTCCTCGTCTTCGTATAATTCTTCGGTAGCAGACACTATCTCAATATCTTCGTGGTAAATAGTTGGAACAATAAACTCTTTTATAACTTCAAAACTATCATAGATACTGTCGTTCCAGTGACCATTATCTATGCTAAGTGTCGCAAGACTTGCTGCCTCGTTACCGATATCGGTGTTCTCTATTTGCGAGATAATAGTATCGACCGTCTCACGAGAAACGCTCTCCTGTGTTTGCACCCACGCACATAACCACTCAGCTTCATCTATCATTTCAGTCGCTGTTTCTATATCAAAATCTACAACTTTATTTTCTATAGGCACAGGTTCACTACTACATGCAAGTAAAAATAAAACAACAGTACAAGACATAAATATCTTAGCAAATTTCATAAAATTGACCTCCCTTAGATTAGTGTAATATTCTATACTGTAATTATAACATGTATAATAATATGATTTCAATACATAATATACCCAAAAAACACCTCCCAGTCTTATACTCGACTGGGAGGTAAAATATTTTATTAAATATCTAGCTCACATAATTCTTTTTTTAGTGGTAGTATCAACGGAATTGCAACGGATAATTCGTCTATTCCGAATTCTACCAAGGTTTTTGTTATTTTTGTGTCAGCTGCTAAATCTCCACAAATGCTTACTGGCACTCCGTTTTCGTGGCAACAGTCTATTGTGTATTTTATCAGCTTCAGTATTCCAGTGTGATGTGGGTCAAAGAATTTTTGTACTCTTTGATTTTGTCTGTCTATCGCTAGCGAGTACTGCGATAAATCGTTAGTACCAATGCTTATGAAATCAACTTCTTTAGATAGTTCATCAGAAATCATAGCTGATGCAGGAGTCTCTATCATAATACCGATATCAGCATGACCATAGCGAATTCCTTTTGAAGTCAACTCTGCCTTAGTTTCGTCTATCAATCTTTTGCACTCTTGAATTTCCCAAATAGAACTTACGAGTGGCAAAAGTATTTTGATATTTCCATATAAAGCAGCTCTAAGCAAGGCTCTAATTTGAGTCTTGAACATCTCTGTCATAGTAAGGCTTACCCTAATAGCTCTATAGCCTAAAGCAGGGTTTGTTTCGTTGCTAATGTGGAAATATTCAAGCTGTTTATCTCCACCAACATCAAGTGTTCTAATAACAAGTTTTCTGTCGTTTGCACTTTGTGCAGCATTTTTATATGCTAAATATTGTTCTTCTTCTGTAGGAAATTCAGAACGTTCTAAGTATAAAAACTCACTTCTAAACAAACCTATTCCGTCTGCACCGTTATCAAAAGCTTTCTGAACATCTGTGTAAAAACCAATGTTTGCACAAATATTAACTCGTTTACCGCCTTTGGTTATGCTCTCGGCATCACGGTATTTATTTAGTAGCTTACGTTTGTCTCTCTCTGTTTTTTCTAGTAATTTTGCTTTAAATAAATCTTCTTCACCAGGTTGCAAGATGATAAACCCTGCAAATGCGTTAACTATTGCAAATTTTCCATGAACACCATAAGGGAGATTACAGCTTACAATAGCAGGTATTCCCATGGTTCTTGAAAGTATTGCTGTGTGCGAATTAACAGAACCTTTTCTTGTCACAAAGGCTAAAACCTTGCTTTTATCCATTTGTATCGTTTCACTTGGAGACAAGTCATCTGCTATTACGATACTAGGCTCATCTAAGGTTGCATTAACATGTTGTTTTCCTGTAACATTGTTAATCATTCGCTCTGAGACATCCTTTAAATCAACGCTTCTTTCGCTGATATACATATCTTCCATGCTATTAAACATGGTTACATATTTTTCGCATACTATGAAAATAGCGTATTCTGCTGAGAAGCTTTCTGTTCTTATTAGCTCTATAATATGGTCTATATAATCTACGTCCATAATCATTTCTCTGTGAGCCGTAAAAATATGTGCATCTACTTCACCTACAGTTCGCATAGCGATTTCTTGAAGAGTTTGAAGTTGTTCCACCGTGATGTCTCGAGCAATAATCAATTTTTCAATTTCATGCTCTGTGTTATCTATATGTACTTTTTCTACATGGCATTGCTTCTTGTGAATCTCAACCGTTTTACCCATTGCAATACCTTTAAATGCCGCTTTACCCGAATATTTTTCCATAAAAACTCCTCCTCTCACTAAACTAACCTATCGAATGATGTGATGCTTTGCTAACATAAATATGTAGTCAATAACAAAGGATTGAATAATTATTACAAATTGTAATAATTAAGGATGCGTATTTATTGATTTTATATGATTATTTTATAATTATTTCGTTCATTTGTCAATAGAAAAAGGCAAACACAATAAAAATTCACATTTAATAATGAATATTATGTAATTTTTAACATTTTTTGCTAAATTGTTAACTGTTTCGACAAATCTTCTTCTATTAAATTCTGATACAGATATATAAGGTGGCTTTTATAGGGATATAGCATTAACTTTTAAAGATATTCAACTAGAATTCAGTTTGCGTTTAAGATTTGTTCAAACTTTCATGTTGCCTTAGTGATATAATAACAATTATATTATTGAAAGGGAAAAGGATTTTGTACTTTTATATACATATTAGTTAACATAATCTTAAAAAAGAATGGCTAGAGAACGATATTTATTAAACGATGAGGAAGATTCTATACACAGCAATATCATTATTCCAACAACCAAAAAAGATAAAATGGCTAACTGGTGGTATTATTCAAGAGTAAAACTTTTTGTTATAGGTGTTGTGCTGATTTTTGTGGGAGCTTTTATATATTCTTACGTTACAAAAATTATCCCAGATTACAACATTGCTATAACAAGCGAGAATTACTATAACCCAGAATTCTTAGAGCTTGTAGAAATTCAGCTTGAGGAATATGCAGATGACAGAAATAACGACGGAGTAGTAGACGTGCAAATCCTTGATTACTCTATTGTATATAACGAGGACGGAACTCCTTATGACCCCAATACTCAACAAGTAGCACTTGTAAAGCTAACAGCAGACATGACAACAGGAGATAGCGTTATTTGGTTGCACGACCAAATGGGCTATTATATGTTAGGTGATGAAACAGAAGGTTTGTTTGAAGATATTGGTGGGGAAGAAGACCCAACTATGATTGATTTTAACGATGTTTTAGCATTTGATGAACTGGATTTTTCTTCTTATGAAGGAACTGAATACGACCCAGAGAAAATAGAAGAACTTTTTGGCGAGCTTAGAGTATCCTTTAGAGTTTTAATGGGTGCTATGGCTGATGAAAAAGAGAATGTTGAGGGGTATCCTTCGCAACAAGTTTTCTTTGACAATCTTTATACAGGCACAAAAAGAATGGACTAAATATAATCATGTAGGCTGTAACATGCCTGCATGAATTTTTACATTAAGATGTATAATAGTTGATAGAGTTTATCATAAAAGTATATGTAAATAAGAATAGGCTGTGGCGAAATTTGCTTTTTCGTCACAGCCATATTTTTACAATTTATACATTAAAGAAGTGATGTTCTTTAATATTTTCGCTCTCAGCTTTTAAAATATCGAGCTCTTTTTCTGTCATTGGTTCTAAGATTTTGTCGATATTCTCCACTGCGAAAGTGAAGTTTTCTATATTACCAGGAGGAACTAACACGTTAGCACCAATTTTTTCTACAGCGTATTTCATAGCCGCTATAGTAAACTCGTCGTTGTCTGTAATCGGCATACACCATGATTTTGGGAAACGAGAGTTTTTCTTTTCATCATCATTCAACCATGCTCTGTGTATCATAGATTTCATGCCTAAAAAGCCTATGTTATCTTTTTTGCATTTATCTGAAATACGGCTGGCAAAGCCTAAGTTCATGTTTAAACCCCAGTTAGTAGGGAATAGAACTGTGTCAAAATCGTATAGTTCTAAGGCTCTTAAAGCAGTGTCTTCGTTATGGCAAGTAACACCAAGGTTTTTAAGAATTCCTTCTTCTTTTGCCTTAATCATAACGCTCATCACGCCGTCGTTTTGGAATGCTCTTTCAACTTCTTCGATAGTTGTGATAGCATGCATTTGGTATACATCAAAATAATCTGTGTGAAGTAACTTAAAAGATTTCTCTAGCTCTCTTTTTGCAGTTTCAGCATCTCTGTGACCTGTTTTGCAAGCTAAGTAAATATCTTTTCTGTAAGGTTTAAGCGAGTTACCAAGTTTTTCTTCTGCATCACCATAAGATGGCGCAACGTCAAAATAGTTAATACCCTTATTTATAGCATATTCAACGTACTTGTCGGAATTATCTTGTCCGTCGTCCATTGAAACTATTCCACCATAGATTATCTTAGATACTTCAAAACCTGTTTTGCCTAATACTGATTTTATCATATTTATCACCTATTGCACTTTCTAACGTTGAATTTATTTTTTTGTTAATATTGAACTAATTATATTACTAATTTAGTCAATTGTCAACTAACCTAAGTAAATATCTCTTTGTGCTAATCCGTTTAAACTCATGTCTGCTGTTTTGCCAGTTTTATACTCATAATATGCTTGAGATGCTATCATAGCTGCGTTGTCGCCACACAAACTAAGTTGTGGTACATATAGATTATATCCTTTTTCCTTGCATAGTCTTTCTGCTTCTCGTCTTAAAAGTCTGTTTGCAGATACTCCACCTGCGATAACTAGATTAGTGTAGCCTGTGTCTTCTGCTGCTTTAAAAAAGTTTTGAAGTAAACAGTTTACAACAGCTTTTCTGTATGATGCACAAAGGCTGTTTATATCAAGCGCTTCTTCCTTTTGTTTTGCGTTGTGAATTATGTTAATCACAGCAGTTTTCAAGCCAGAGAAGCTATAATCTAGTGGAGAACCCTCTACTTTTGGGTGAGGTAACTTGTATTTTGTGTCGTCGCCCTCCTCTGCTAGTTTATCCATAACGATACCACCTGGGTAGCTAAGACCCATTGCTCTAGCAGCTTTGTCGAATGCTTCGCCAGCTGCGTCGTCACGAGTTCTTCCAATAACTGTTAAGTCGGTATAAGATTTTACATCTATTATATGACTGTGACCACCTGATACAACAAGGCATAAAAACGGAGGTTTAAGCTCTGTGTGTGTTAAATAATTGGAAGCTATATGACCTCTTAAATGATGTACTGGTATAAGAGGTTTATCATTAGCTAAGGCTAAACCTTTTGCAAAGTTCACACCTACTAGCAATGCGCCAATAAGCCCTGGTGCGTAAGTGACAGCTATTGCGTCTATGTCGTCTAAAGTTAAGTTTGCCACACTTAAAGCCTCTTTTGTAATGCCAACTATAGCCTCTGTGTGTCGTCTTGATGCAATTTCAGGTACAACGCCACCGTATAATTTATGTTCTTCAATTTGTGATGCAACACAGTTGCTTAAAATCTCTCTGCCGTCTTTAACCACAGCCACTGCTGTTTCATCACAGCTTGACTCTATACCTAAAATTATCATGCTTATCCTCTTCTTCTGTACGTATAAATTAGTGCGTTTTCTGTTGGGTTAGAGTAAAAATTTTTCCTTAAACCCTCTTGTTTAAATCCTAGATTTTGGTACAAACAAACAGCACTGAGGTTATTTTCTCTAACCTCTAAACTAAGGCTAATATCACAAAAAGGCATTAAGTGATTTAGCAAAGCTTTTGCAACACCTTTTCGCCTGTGTTTATTAAAAACTGCAATGTTTGTTATATAACCCTCGCCAAAAATCAAGTGCATTCCACAGTAGCCAAGAATTTCTTTGTCTTCGCAAGCTACCACAAATATAGCGTTGTCGTTATATAATTCTTCTATCAAAGAACTTTCGCTCCACGGGGAGGAAAAACACTCTTTTTCAAGCTCTGCTATATCGGAGATATGCTCCTTGCCCATTTTATGCAGTTCCATAAACCATCACTAATTTCATGTAAAATTTTTCGACCTCTGCTATTATTTTCTCTAAACAAGTTTTATATATCTCCATACATTTTCCGTAAGGGTCTGTTATGTACTTTGGTGTGTATATTTTGTACCTAGGTATTCCACTTTGTTGTAATATATATGCGTGTGTTTCTGACATAGTAAAATATGCGTCCCACACTTCTAATTCTTCTGTTGTAAGCTTTCTGGATCTGTGGTCGCTAATATCGATACCAATTTCCTCTAAGCAAATTTCAGCATTTTTTTCTATTTTTTCACCTTTAACTGCGCCGATACCAGCACTCTGGCACATAAACTGATCCTCTGTTCCGTCAAGCTTGGTTAGATGACGAAATATAGCTTCTGCCATAGGGCTTCTACTAATATTATCGGTGCATATAAATAATATTTTCATTATGATCCTTTCGTGACACTCAATTTTTTGCCGAATTCCAGTCAGCTCCTATACCTGCCTCTGCAAGCATTGGAACTAGCATATCGACAGCATGTTCCATCTCATAAGTCAATAACTCTGCAACTTTTTGACTTTCCTCTATTGGTGCTTCAACAATTAGTTCATCGTGTACTTGTAAAATTAGTCTTGCCTTAAAGCCCTCTCTTTTAAGCCTATCGTACACTCGTACCATAGCCATTTTAATAATATCCGCCGCTGCGCCCTGAATAGGCATGTTTCTAGCTACTCTTTCGCCAAATGCGCGCATATTAAAGTTAGAGCTTTTAAGTTCTGGTAAATATCTCCTCCTTCCAAAAATATCTTCGACATAACCTTGTTCTTTAGCTTTAGCAATTATGTCCTCCATATATGTGCGTACACCGTAAAAATTTTTAAGGTATTCATCAATATATGTCTCTGCTTCTTTACGGCTTACGCCTATATCTTTCGATAACGAAAACGCACCAATGCCATATACTATGCCAAAGTTAACTGCTTTCGCATCGCTTCTCATTTTTTTAGTAACCATTTCTTCGGGCAAATTAAACACCTTTGCAGCAGTAGCTGTGTGAATATCCTTACCCTCTTTAAATGAATTTATCATAACTTCGTCGTTTGCGACATGTGCAAGCACTCTTAATTCAATTTGAGAATAGTCAGCGTCTATAAAAACGTGCCCCTCTTTTGCTACAAAAAAGTTTCGCATCTCTCTGCCAAGTTCTGTTCTAACAGGGATATTTTGAAGATTAGGTTCAGTGCTTGAAATTCTGCCTGTTCTTGTCTCTAACTGTTTGAAGTTAGAGTGAATACGACCGTCTTCTTTAATCTCTTTAACCAAACCCTCACAATAAGTTGAGTTAAGCTTGGTTAGGGTTCTATATTGTAAAATGTCCTCCACAACTGCATGTTCATAACGCAAACTTTCTAAAACTTCTGCGTTTGTAGAGTAACCTGTTTTTGTCTTTTTGCCATGAGGTAAATGTAAGTCCTCAAACAAGGCTTTACCAAGTTGTTTTGGCGAGTTAAGGTTAAATTCATAACCAACTGCTTCCATAACTCGTTTGTTGATTTCGTCTATCTCTACTTTAAGTTTGTTGCCAAATTCAACAATGCCTGTTTTGTCGATTTCAATACCAGCTAGTTCCATATCGCCCAAAACTATCGCAAGAGGTAGCTCTACTTCTGAAAATAACTTGGTTTGGTTGTTTTCTTCTAGCTTGTTTTGCAAAACATCGCAAAGAGTCTCTAAACCACTGCAAAGCATTGCAGTTTCGTCTTCGTTCTTGCTAGGAGCAATACCGTATTCGTCAAATAGTCTAGCTACTTCATAAGAAGAAGCTGACGGATTTAACAAGTACGCTGCTATGCCTGTGTCCATAACCACAGAAGTTAAGATTTCCCCTGTTTTTTCTTTTATATATTTATAAAGCTCTTTAACATCAGTGCTGTATTTTTGAATTTTAGTGTTTTTTGCAAACAGTTTTAAAAAGCTCTCGTTTTCTTCTACAATAATAATCTCGTCGCCTACTTTAAAATAAAGTTTATCTTCATTTTTTATGACAAAAGCTTTTTCGTTGTCCTCAAGCATTGGAATTAAAGCAGACGGTGAAGCTATAGTTCTAACAGTAAAGCTGTTTCCCTCAATTTTTTCGGTGGTAGAAACACTTTCGCTTGCACTAACACCAAATCTATCCATAAGCTTAAATAGCTCAAGTTTTGTCATAAGTTCAGCTGTTTTTTGCACGTCCATAGGTTTTGTAATGTATGAATTTAGGTCGTTGTCTATAGGAACTTCTCTAAAAATCTCGCCTAATTTGTAGCTTAAAAGAGCATTATCTTTTGAAGCTATAAGCTTTTTCTTCATATTTTCTTTAATGTCAAGCTCGTCAAGATTATCATAGATATAATGAACAGAACCGAACTTACCGATAAGCTCTTTAGCACCTTTTTCACCAATTCCAGCTACGCCTGGGATATTATCAGAGCTATCACCTTGAATAGATTTTATGTCGATTAGTTGTTTTGGAGTAACTCCGTAATCTTCTTTTACTTTTTCTACGTCATACATTGTAACAGCAGAACGACCAAACTTTGTGCTTGCTAGTCTTACCACAGTTTTATCCGACACAAGCTGTAAGCTGTCACGGTCTCCTGTTGCCAAAACACAAGTATCGCCAGTTTTTTCACATATTTCTGCAATAGTTCCTAAAATATCATCAGCCTCATAGCCCTCAACACTTAGGGTTTGGTAACCTAAATAGTTAAGTAAATCTTTTAATAAAGGCATTTGCATTGCAAGCTCGTCTGGCATACCTTTTCGAGTTCCTTTATATTCAGTATACATTTTGTGTCTGAAAGTAGGCGCTTTTAAGTCAAAAGCTACTGCAATAGCGTCTGGGTTAGTTTCTTCTTTTAGCTTTTCTAAAATAGTTAAAAAACCATATATTCCATTGGTAAAGATACCCTCTTTTGTGCTTAGAATTTTAATTCCGTAATAAGCACGGTTGACAATACTATTGCCATCTATAACAAGAATTTTCATTGAATTACCTCGTCTTTTTTACATAAATGTGTTTTATAGAATATAAAAAACAGTGTTGTTGTTGTGCAAGCTGCTAGGAAATCCGACACAGTCTCGGCTGATAACACGGCAAATACTCTGCCACTGTCTATTACTAAGTCGGATATTGGATCTGCCATGTTAATAGCAAATTGGGTCTCGCCAATTAAATTTGGGAGCAATAAGATTAACGGAATTAAAAGCACTACTTTTCTGAACAAAGCCATTGAAAGTGAGCGCTTTGCTTGCCCTAATGCTAGGAAAGTTTGTTGGCAAGATGTTTGTGCGCCAAAGGTGAACGCACCAAATAAAAACGGACCAATCGCCCAAGAAGCAAGCCTTATTCCATCTGGGTCTGTTACAAATAGGTTTGCGAAAAATTCTGGGAAAAGCTGAACTATAGATGTAGCAACAAAAGAGAAACTTATGCTAACAAAGAACAAAAGCTTAAATGTTTGACGTACTCTGCTGTAGTTTTTAGCGCCGTAATTATAAGAGCTTATAGGTTGTGCTCCTTGACACAAGCCACCGATTGTAGTAGTCATCATTTGATAAAGGCTGTTTAATACTGCCATTGTACCAACTGCAAGTGTGCCACCATATCGTGACATTTGGTTGTTGAAAGTTGTTTGCAACAAAGTCTCTGTAAGATACATTACAAAAGGTGAAACACCAATAGACATAATTGCAAAAACTATTCTTGGGTCTGGCTTTAGGTATTTTTTGCGTATTTTTAGTATAGTTTTTTTGCCAAAGAAGAATAACATTACCCAAATTGCTGAAACACCTTGTGAGATTACAGTAGCTATTGCCGCCCCTTTAACACCAAAATCTAGCGTGAAGATAAATATAGGGTCTAAAATAAGGTTAATAACTGCACCAATTACCACGGTAGCCATAGAAAAAGCGGCAAAACCTTGTGTGGTGATATATGCATTTAATCCAAAGGAAAAACTAACGCATATTGTGCCTAATATATATATACTAACATAGTCTTTTGCGTAATGTAAATTTGTTTCGTCTGCGCCAAAAAAGAACAATATATCCTCTAAAAAAACAGAGATAATCAATGTTAAAAGTAAAGCGACTGTAGTTAAGCAAATAAAAGAGTTTGTAAGAATTTTATTTGCACCCTCTGTGTCTTTTTCACCCATTTTTATAGCTGCTAGAGGTGCACCACCTGTGCCTACAAGCATTGCAAAACCCATAACTAGTGTTACCACAGGTAAACCGACTGCAAGGCCAGACATTGCAAGTGCGCCGTCTTCCATTCTGCCTATGTATATTCTATCCACAATATTGTAGATTATATTCACCATTTGTGCAACGATTGATGGTATTGCTAGTTTAAATAATAGTTTTGGTATTTTTTCAGTACCAAGCTGATTTTTGTTCTGCATTTTCCCCTCATTTTCCTAAGCTTATTCTTGATTATTTCTATTGTCTAAATAAATATCTTTAATAAGTTCGTCTAAGTCGTTAATTGTTTTTAGACTTCCACTTCTTCTTCTATAATCAGCAGCACCACGAAGTCCGTGTATATACCACGCAACATGTTTTCTTGCTTCTCTCATTCCTCTGTCCTCGCCTTTAAGTTCACACAATGCCACAATGTGTTCTCTCATCACAAGCATTTGTTTTGCTAAAGGTGGGGGAGGCATGGCAATCTCGTTTTTTAGAAAACCGTTAATTTGTGCAAAAATGAACGGATTTCCGAGCGCTGCACGACCAACCATGATAGCATCACAATTAGTGTGAGCAAGCATTTTAGCAGCACTAATGCAGTCAGTAACATCGCCGTTGCCAATTACAGGCACGCTCACGGCTTCTTTAACACTTCGAATAATATCCCAATCCGCAGTCGGTTTATACATTTGCTCTCGTGTTCTGCCATGAATAAAAATTGCACTAGCTCCTGCATCTTCACAATATTTTGCAACCTCAACAGCGTTAACACTGTCTTTGTCCCACCCTTTGCGTATCTTCACAGTAATCTCAGTGTCTATTGCATTTACCATAGCTTTTACAATCTCTGCACAAAGCTTAGGTGTTTTCATCAATGCACTTCCACAGTTGTTTCCAGCGATTTTAGGCACAGGACAACCCATGTTCACATCTATAAACATGGGATTTTTTTCTTCCATTTTTCTAGCGGCTTCTGCCATGATACTAGGGTCGTCGCCAAAAATTTGTATAGCAACAGGCCCGTTATCTAGGGATAAATCAGCTAGCTTATCGGTCTTTTTATCATTATGAATTATAGCTCTAGAGCTCACCATTTCTGTTACAGTACAAGCTGTGCCATAAGAATAACACACGTTTCTGTAAGCACTGTCAGTAACACCGGCCATAGGTGCTAAAAACGCTTTGCCCTCAATAATTTTTTTACCTATTTTCAATATAATCACCTATATATTTTGTAAGTATTCTATCTCTTTTTCTGGGTTTTCTGCCATGAATACTGATGTACCAGCAACGCAAATGTCTACACCAGCGTCTTTACATAAAGCTATGTTATCTCTACCAATTCCACCGTCTACTTGAACAAGTAAATGAGGGAATTTCTCTTTTAATATCTTAACTTTTTCTAGCTGTTCTACCATCATGGATTGTCCACCAAAACCAGGTTCAACAGTCATCACAAGCACCATGTATAAATCATTTGCATAAGGGAAGATTGTGTCAATTGGTGTTTTTGGCTTTACAGTCATAGCTGGTTTCATGTCAAGCTCTGTTATAGCATGGATAACATCTTCTGCACTTTCCTTACATTCTACATGAAAGTTAAATATATCAGCGCCGGCATCTTTAAACATAGTTAAAAAATGAGTAGGATAATTCACCATTAGATGTACGTCAAAAACTATGTCGGTAAGAGGTCTTAAACTTTTTACATAAGCAGGACCAAAACTGATGTTAGGCACAAAGTGACCGTCCATAATATCAAGGTGTATAAAGTCACTGTTAGGTACTTTACTTAGTTCATTTGCAAGGTTTGTATAATCTGCTGCTAGCATAGATGGTGCGATTTTCATTAATATCTCCGTTCTAAAATAAGGTATTCTGTCTATATATAAATTTTACCCTAAAATGAGAAATTTTGCAATAGATTATTTGAATATAATACAGTTATTTGCATATATATTATTTGCTTTTTATATAAAAATTTGGTACAATATCAACCATATCATAATAAAAAATTAAGAAGGAAAATTAATGAAATATTTTTTGGTTTATATATTAATTATTAACCTGATAGCTTTTATAGCAATGGGTATAGATAAATCTAAGGCAAAAAAAGGCAAGTGGAGAATAAAAGAGCGTACTTTGCTTATGTTTGCAGTTTTTGGTGGGGGAATAGGCGAATTTATTGGAATTTTTACATTTAGACACAAAACCCGTAAGGCTAAGTTCACTGTGGGTGTACCTTTTATTACTCTCGTTTTTGCACTTGCTTGCTTCGGTGTGTATTATCTTATTAACTCAGGTATTGCAAATATTTAGCTGATATGCTAATATCTAAATAAAGTAAAATAAATTTTGGAGGTTAACTATGTTATACACAGTAAAAAATGACAAATTCAGTATTTCGGTAGATACTTTTGGAGGACAATGGGCATCTTTTAAAACAGCTGACGGTAATGAGCTTCTTTGGCAAGGTAACCCAGAGTTTTGGTCTGGACAAGCACCAATACTTTTCCCAATAGTTGGAAAAATTCGTAAAGACAGAATTGTTATTGACGGTAGAATTTATGATATTCCAAAACATGGCTTGATAAGAAAAAGCGAGTGGACTTTATCTGAACAAGGCGAGGATTTTATCGAGATGGAGATTAACTCTAACGAAGATACTTTAAAAGCGTATCCTTTTTCATACAACGTTAAAGCGAGATATACTCTAACAGAAAACGGAGTTAAAAATACTTTTATTGTGACAAACACTGGCGATGGAAAAATGCCGTTTTGCATAGGTGGTCACCCAGCGTTTAATCTGCCTTTTGAAGAAGGTTATGTTCTTGAAGATTACGTGATTGAATTTGGTACAGAAGAAACTCTAAAAAGCCCAGTGAACTATGATGAAGGCTTGCTAAATCCTAATGTGACTAAAAATGAGATTACTAACTGCAAAACTTTGCCTATCACAAATGAACTATTTGCTACAGATGCGATTATATATGATAATTTTAAGAAAAAAGAGATTTCAATAAAGAACCCAAAAACAGGAAAAGCTATAACAATGGACTTTAGCGAGTTAGAGATTTTAGCTCTTTGGAAACCGTATGATGCTTCACCATTCTTGTGCTTAGAGCCATGGTTAGGCTGTGGAACTATTGACACTGAGGACGACAGAATAGAGAGCAAAAAATGCGTGAGATATGCAAAAGCTGGCGAAAGCTTTGATTGTTCTTTTACTGTAAGCTTTAATTAATTTTAAATAATAAGAGGCTGTAGCATTAACAAATTTTTTCAGGCAAAACGAACAAACAAGTGTAGGGACAGGCTTCCGTGCCTGTCCGAAAACTATCAATTTTTACCTATTTTAAAGGGAGGGCATGGAAACCCTCCCCTACTTTTTGTTCATTTTTATTTTAATGCGACGCCCTTTGTAGTTTATGAGTATGTTTTACTTTTTTTAGCACATAGAAATATGCTGGTATTAAGAACATGTTCGCTGCAATCCATGCAACTGGGTTAGACATTAATGCACCCATATATCCAAACTGAGTTACTAAAACAAATGCCACAAAACACCTTGCTATCATTTCAGATACTCCAGCAAACATTGCAAGGCTAGAATATCCACACCCTTGAATTACGTTTCTGAAAATTTGTAAAGAAACTAAAAGTATGTAAGTGGCAGTGTTGATAATCATGAAATCAGCAACATTTGCGATAATCTCTGTTTCGGTAGGGCTTACAAAAATAAGTGCTAGGTATTCACCTGTGAACAATATTACAATAAATATTCCCACGGAATATATTAAACCAATAAGAAAGCCTTGTTTAACACCTTTTGTTATTCTGTCTATTTTGCCAGCTCCCAAGTTTTGTCCTGTGTACATAGCAATAGCAAGACCTAGAGTGTCTAAAGCTTTTAGGGTAAAACCGTTAATTCTTGTTGCTGCAGAGATTGAAGCGATATAGATAGTGCCAAGTGAGTTTACAGCTGACTGCAAAATAACTGAACCAACAGCTGTAATGGAGTATTGTAAGCCCATTGGTACACCCATGAATAGTAGAGTTTTAATATAACTAGCGTCAGGTTTTAAATCTTCTTTAGTAATTCTAAGAATGTTATATTTTTTGTATATGAAAATAAAACAGACTATACCTGCACAAGTTTGGGATAATACAGTTGCAAATGCAGCACCGAAAACTCCCATTTTTAAAGGTAAGATAAAAATCAAATCTAACAAAACATTCAAAACTGATGAAGCCATTAAAAACATTAATGGAGTTTTGCTGTTGCCCACTGCCCTTAAAACTGTGTTTAATAAGTTGTAAAAAAACATGCCTATTATCCCTGCAAAAATTGTGGAAATATAGGTTTTTGCATATACGAACATATCTTCATTGGTGTTCATAAGAACTAAAATATCATCAATAAAAATAAGGGTGATAGCTGTTATGATTACAGAAATGACGATAGATAAATACAATGCATTTACAAAATACTTTTTAACATCTGCTATGTTATTTTTGCCAAAACTTTGGGCCATTGGAATACCAAAGCCTGTGCTTGTGCCGATAACAAAACCTAAAACCAAAAAGTTTAAAGACCCTGTAGAGCCTACACCAGCAAGTGCATCAATGCTTATAAATTGCCCAACTATTGCAGAGTCCACAATGTTATATACTTGTTGAAGTAAGTTACCAAGCAAAATTGGAATGCCAAAGCGTATTAAGGTTTTAAATGGAGAACCAGTGGTTAAATCATTTGTCATAATATTACCCTTTTTACATTTACTTTACTTTATCATAATAAAATTTTGCTTGTTTGTCAATGGTGGATTAAACGATTAATATAAAAATTTACACAAGGTACATAATATATGTGAAATAAGATAATTAATATTAAGTATAATTTATTTAAAGATATTGAAACTTTTTGTCGACTGAGCGTGTATAGATAGATGAAGAGAAAATTACGCATGATGTGACCGTGGTTAGGTGGTGGATATTTTGTGAAAAATGTAAGCAAGAAGCAGACCGACAGCATTATTAAAGAGATTAAAAAAGGCAAAGAGAACAGCTTGTCTAAACTTATGGATATTTATATTCCGTATGTTATAAAGATTGTGACGATGATAAGCCAAAATATGCTTGCCAAAGAAGATGTAGAGGAGATTGTATCTGATGTTTTTTTCGCTGTTTGGGTTAACAGAGATAGCATAGATATAGAGCGTGACATAAGCGCATATATTGCTCAGATTGCTAGAAATAAAACAAAAAACAAGCTCAGAGATACTGCAAAATCTACACATTTGACCGAAGCTGAGTTAGAGCTTATAGCTAGTGACGATAGCTTTGAGGACGATTTGATTAACAAAGAAGAATTACATAAGTTAAAAGAGATTATTGACGATTTTAACAGCCCTGAAAAAGAGATAGTATATGGGTATTATTTTAATGACTTAAAGCTTGCTGACTTAGCAGAGAAACTGAAAATTCCGATATCCACGGTGAAATCTAAGTTGTATAGGGCAAGAGACAAAATTAGAAGAAGTATTTGAAAGGAGTAAGTATGAAAAGTATGAATGATTACACTGACTTTGACATTAAAAGAATTAAGAAAATGACAATGGACAGAGTAAAATTAGAGAAAAACGATAAACGAAAATTTATTAAAAAACCTGTATCTTGGGCAGTTAGCTTTGCAATGATAATAGTACTAGGCAGTGCAACGGTTTTAGCTGCGACAAGCCCAGAGGTAAGGGCGTATATATCTGAACTTTTTGGCTTTAACCCTGATTATGTGTTGCATGTTGGTGAAAGTGTTGAAAATGATGATTACGAGCTAACTTTAGAGGGTATGGTATATGACGGCATTATTGCAGAGATGATTATATCATTATCTGCTAAATCAGAAAAAAGTCAAGCAACCTTTAATGAATATGACTTAATTAGCTGGTTTGGTGGAATTATAAGAAACGCTACTATGATAGAAATGGAAGAGTTTACAGAAGAACACACTAAATTTTACAAGGTTATATACACAGGTAATTTTACAAGATATAGCTTTTTTCATGATGGACATTTTGATGAATTTGAATTCACTTTTTTAGGAATGGGAGAGAATATTGTTATACCGATAGAGACAACTATTGAATTAAGTGAAAAAGAGATTAATGTAGAGCCTGTTGATTATTATGCTAGATATTTTGATGCGATATATTATTCTGAGATAGGATTTACAATAGATGGGTACTTGGATGAAGATAAAGTAAATGAGCTAGATGAGGGAAGAATATCTGATATGACTCATGTAAATGAGATAGCTAACTTAAAGATTGATATTGTTTTAAATGATGGTTCAGTGATAGACTTACTAGAACACTATGTTGAGTTTGACGAGAACAATACTGCTTTAGGTGAATGGGAAACAACAGTTAAGGATGGGGTAGAATACGAAACATTTAACTATGAGAATAAAATTTTGCATGAGCACGAATTAGTATCATATTTGTATCATGGAGGTAGACATAATACCGAAGATGATGTTGGAGAAGAAAAAGTATTTGGTTCTAGCGTAACAATTTTATTTAACGAAGCACTAGACTGGAGCACCGTCGACAAAATGATTATAAACAATGTTGAGGTAGATTTTAACTAATATATCAATTCAAAAAGGTCTGTGGCGAAAATACTCGTCACAGACCTTTAGTCTATAGATTTATATATGACTTCTGTTAATTGCAGACACTAACGCTCTAGCAGAAGCATCCATAATATCGTTATGAACACCAGCGCCGAAAACTAATTTGTCATTTGGTAGTTTAATTCCAACATAAGCAATAGCTTTTGAAGCACTAGTTGTTGTCAAAGCATGCTCAGAATATGTCTCTAGGTGGAAATCTAATCCATAATGCTCTTTAATTGCGTTGTTAATAGCATTTAGTCTACCATTGCCTTTGCTCTCGATAATTTGGTAATCTTCATCACCTTTTTTGATTTTAACTTTAGCTGTAATTTCATCATTACCTTGAACAAAGTGGATTTCTTCCACTCTGAATGGAGCGTGAACATTCACATATTCATCAAAAAATACGTTATAAACTTCGTCAGGTTTTAGCTCTTTATGTGCTTTATCAGAAACATTTTTAACCTTATAGCCTACGTCTTCACGCATTTTTAAAGGCATTTGAATACCAAAGTTATGCTCTAGTAAATAGCCAATACCACCTTTACCAGATTGTGAGTTAATTCTGATAACGTCGCTGTCGTATTCTCTGCCAACGTCAGTAGGGTCGATTGGAAGATACGGAACTGTCCATTTGTCAGACTGACCGTCTTCACGGAACTTCATGCCTTTTGCGATAGCATCTTGGTGAGAACCAGAGAACGCTGCGAAAACCAATTTACCTGCATACGGTTGACGGTCGCCAACTTTTAGGTTAGTGAATTTCTCGTACATCTCAACAATTTTTGTCATGTTTTCCATGTTAAGCTCAGGGTCTACACCATGAGAGAATAAGTTCATAGCTACTGTTACAAGGTCAACATTACCAGTTCTTTCACCATTACCAAAAAGTGTACCCTCAACACGGTCAGCACCAGCTAAAACGCCTAGCTCTGTGTCAGCAACTGCACAACCTCTGTCGTTATGAGGATGCAAGCACACGATAACGTGCTCTCTTTTGTAAAGATGTTTGCACATGTACTCAACTTGGCTAGCATAAACATGAGGCATTGAAAGTGAAACTGTTGCTGGTAGGTTGATGATAACTTCATTAGCTTCGCTAGGTTCCCACACTTTTAGAACTCTGTTACATACTTCTAGTGCATAATCAGGCTCTGTACCAGTAAAGCTTTCTGGTGAGTACTCAAAACTAAAGTTACCCTCATACTCCTTAGATAAATCTAGGATTAACTTTGCGCCAAACTCAGCTAGGTCAGCGATTTCTTCTTTAGATTTTCTGAAAACTTGCTCTCTTTGAGCATGAGAAGTTGAGTTGTATAGATGAACAACTGCTTTTTTAGCACCTTTTAGTGCGTCAAAAGTTCTTCTAATAATATGTTCTCTAGATTGTGTAAGCACTTGAACGGCTACGTCATCAGGAATTAAGTCTTGTTCGATAAGTGTTCTTAAAAAAGCAAATTCTGTCTCGGAAGCTGCTGGGAAACCTACTTCGATTTCTTTAAAGCCAACTTCAACTAAAAATTTGAAGAACTCAACTTTTTCTTCTAAACTCATTGGTACGATAAGCGCTTGGTTGCCGTCTCTAAGGTCAACACTACACCATCTTGGAGCTTTCTCTATATATTCTTTTTTTGTCCATTCTAGACATTGTTCAGGTGCCATATAATATTGTCTTTTATATTTTTGATAGTTTTTCATGGTAATAATCCTTTCAATTAAATAGATATTAAAGAGTTATAGAGGAGGTTTTTGGCAAATAAAAAACGCCCCTGTAAAATTACAGAGACGAGAAAATCCCGTGGTACCACTCTAATTCACGACTAATCGTGCACTCTACGGATACAAAAATATCCTACCCCAGTAACGGTGGGTCTCCGTCCGTTCCTACTATGATTTCAGTCGGCAACTCGGTGGTGAGTTCTGCTAAAATTAATGATTGTCTTGCACCAAACGACAACTCTCTGAACATTCACAAAAGCGTACTATTCCACTTCACAGTATTATATTAGTATCATTATATCTAAAAACTATAAAAAGGTCAATAGTGAATTTTACCAAAGAGTTTAGATAGTTTCTTGACTTTTTCACAAAAAATATGTAAAATTAAGTGATAATACTAAAATTATAGGTGAAAAAATATGAATGTGCAAAAAAATGTATTAGCAATAAACGATATATCTTGTATAGGTAGATGTTCACTAACGGTGATTTTGCCTGTAATCTCAGCGTGTGGAGTGCAGTGCTCTGTGTTACCAACTACTTTACTATCGGCTCATGGTATGTATAAAGGGCATACTTACGACGATTTAAGTGGCGAGATACCTAAAATTAGCGAGCATTTTTCTGATATAGGAATTAAGTTTGATGCTTTGTTCAGTGGTTTTTTAGCGTCTAGCAAACAAATCGCATTGGTGTCTGATATTTTTACAAAGCATAAAAAAGATGGCGGAATTATTCTTGTTGACCCTGTTATGGCAGATGGGGGAAAGCTATATGGAATGTATACTTGTGACATGGTTGAGGGTATGAAAGAGTTGTGTAAAAAAGCTGATATTATTGTTCCAAATTTAACAGAAGCTACATTGCTTACAGACACTGAATACAAAGAAAATTACGACATGGAATATGTGGAAAAAATTGCAAGTAATTTAGCAGATAGATACTGTGATAAAGTCGTGATAACAGGAGTTAGTAAAAGCAAAACAGAGCTTGGCGCTGTGTGTTATGATAAAAAAACTGGTGAAATTCACCATGTTTTTACAGAGAGAATAGGTAGCGATTTTCCAGGAACAGGGGATATTTTTGCGTCTGTACTTTTGGGTAGCTATTTAAAAGGTTATACTCTGAACAAAAGCACAGAAAATGCAGTTACATTTGTGTCATCTGCAATGAAAAATACAGTTCAAAATGGAACAGAGGCAAAGTATGGTGTGAACTTTGAAACGGTGTTGCCTGATTTAGTGAATTATTTTGCAAAATAATAAAAAATTGCAGTATATTGGGGTAAATATGTTAATTTATCAAATATTTTGTGGTTACAGTGTTGACATAGTTGTTAAAATATAGTAAACTAGTAGTAAGAAAGAGGTGATATTATTGCAACGTAAAAGGAATAGAGAAAAAAGGGCAGAATATCGAAAAAAATTACGCAAACATCGTGCTATTCAGCTCGCAAAAATTTTCTTGGTTGCTATAATCGGCGTTGTAATCCTCTCTGTATTAATATCAACTTTGCGTAACGTGTTTTCGTCCTCTGATGACGAAATTATATATGCCTCTGTGTTAGATTCACCTGCTTCTACTCCAATTCCAGCCGGTATAACTAACTCAGAAAGTGGAGCACATTTGGATAGATTAGACCCTACGCCTCCACCGGCTCCAGAGATAGACATGACCACTGCTACCGTTAATGATTATGGCTCTGTAATGATAGTAAACGGTCAGGCGATGAATGTGCTGAACATTACTACTGCTCAAGCAGAAAGCATGGCGAGTGCAATAAACACTAGTGCTAGCAGTTTGGGAAGTGGTGTAAATGTTTTTTCTATGATAATTCCGTCTGCTTGTGGTGTGTCTCTACCTACTTCATATATAGAGGCAAACTCTAGCGAGATTGCTAATCAAAGTCAAATTATTACAACTATTAATGATAAATTATCGAACAATATAGCTGGCATTAATATTTTTCCAACATTAAAGGCAAATAGTAACGAAAAGCTATATTATAACAGCGAGGCTACATGGACAAGTAGAGGAGCGTACCACGGTTATAGCGTTTGGGCTAATAGAATGGGTGTGTATGCTGAGGCTTTAAGCAGTTATACAGAAAACTCTGTTAGTGGGTTGTCAGGTTCTTTACAAACTTTCACAGGTGGTAGCATTATAGAGCAACCTGAGAATGTTAATTATTATACTAATGAAAATACTTTAACAGTCGATAATGTATCGATTTTCCACGATGTGAGCGAAAAATCAGCCAGCGATAAGCTTGATGTATTTTTTGGTGGAAGTGTAGAAAGTGCAATTATTGCAAATAGCGACCCAAATGCTGTGTCAGTTGGTGTGATTGTGGGTGATGCTTCTGCGTATCCTTTAGTACCTTTTATTGCTGGGCATTATAAAACAACTTATTTTATAGATTACAGAAATTTTGAGGGTAGTTTAAGTCAGATTGTTTCTGAAAACAGTGCAGTTGATGTAACTTATTGTGTAAGCATTGGTTCTTGTGCATCAGATACTGCAATTAATTCAATATCATCACTAAGCTAAAGTATTTTTTTCATATATTTCCCTTCTTTTAAGAAAGTTGGCACGTTATAGAGCGTGCCACTTTCTTTTTTATTTTACAATTAATATGTAGTAAAATTAAAAAAGAACAAAAATTAGCGATGAACTATTAAGCTCATCGCCGTATCAATAAATTCCTATAATAAAAATGATTGCGTTTTCTGTGAAAAACACTTCAGGGCTTTGCCCTAAGAACCCAAAATCTTTTGAAAAAGATTTATTAAAACTTTTATAAATATAACAATGGGTCTAATGCTGAACCATTAACTATTATCTCAAAATGTAAGTGGTTACCTGTACTAAAACCAGTGCTTCCCATGTAGCCGATAACTTGTCCTCTAACAACAAAGTCGCCCTCCGACACTGCATAAGAGCTTAAATGAGCGTATCTGCTAGTATAAGTATCGTTATGATAAATCAGAACTTGTTCACCGTAAGAGCCGTATTCTCTAGCAGAAACTACTTTTCCTGTCTCTGTTGCTACAATCGGTACACCGTAACCAGCGCCAATATCTATACCATAGTGAATTCGTCCCCATCTAGGGCCGTAATAACTTGTTATGTAATCCGAACCATAACCTGGTACAGGCCATGCTGCATTAAACTCAGTTTCTAAATATCCACTACCTGTTGAAGTAGTTGTATCATCAGTGCTATCTTCTTGCTCAGTTTCGGTCTCTGTTTCTGTTTGAGTATCTTCATCAGTTCCTGTTTCTTCGTCTGGTTGTGATGTTTCACCCTCGTCTGTTTCAGGTTGAGTGTCGTCACTAGGATCTGAGTTTTCTTCATTTTCTTGTTGCTCTTGCTCTAACTTTTCTTGTTCAAGTTTTTCTTGTTCAGCTTTTGCAGCTGCTTCCGCCGCCGCTTGCTTCTCCTGCTCTATTTGAAGTAGTCTCTCTATCTCAATTCTTAGTGAAGCATCATCTGCGTCAAGTTGTGCTTGCTGTGCATCTATTTCGGCTTGTTTAGAGTCTATGTCAGCTATAAGATCTTCATTCTCTGCATATATTTTCTCTAACTCAGCACGGTCTTCTTCAAGTTTAATTTTATCTTCAGCAACTTGAGCTTTTTTCTCGTCTAATTCCTCTCTATATCCTTGTGTTTCATCAGTAAATGCTTGTATCTCAGATATTAATTTAGAGTCATAGTCTCCTATTACTTGAATAGCTTCCCTTTTCAGTGCGAATTCGTGCAAGCTAGTTGAGTTCATCAAAATCTCAATAGTTCCAACACTACCAGTTTCGTATAGTGACACTAATCTATCTTTTAACAAGTCGAAAGTTTCTTCGTACTCGTTTTCAGCTAAATCGATTTTACCTTGTATAAAATCAATGCTTTCATTTAGCGTGTCAATATTTGTCATAAGCAAGTCTATGTTTTGTTCTGTTAGATTAATTTTTTCAATAAGCAAGTCAGAGTACGCTTCTTTCTCTGCTTTGTCATTTTTTAACACATCTAATTGCGCATCTAATTCAGATTGTTGCCTTGCAATTTCTGCTCGTTGGCTTTCCACGCTGTCGATAGTGTTACCACTAACAGACATTGGTAATATCATAAACACTGCACACATTAAAATGCAGAATTTTTTCTTTATATTACTAGTCTTTTTCTTACTTAATTTGATAAATTTCATAAAAAACCTCCTATTACGTTGTTACATCGCTGTCACGATTATAACACACTTGTAATAGAAAGTCCAGTGAAAAATGATATTTTAGTGCTTTTTTGTATAATTTTGTTACAAAATCACTTAATTAATAACATTCTTAAAAAATAATACGCCATAGTAAAAAGTAAAACTAACGAAACATAAATTGTTAAGTTAGGGTAGCTTGTTAAACTAACTATACTTACGCATAAAAAGCTTATCATTGCTGTTACCAAGAGTTTTAAAGTTATCATCATGCTTCTAATTAGCTGATACAATTTAAATTTTTTGTTTTTTGTCATTCTAGTAGCCATAGTCCATATATTTGGATATTGTTCTATAAAGTAAAAGAAAATCCACAGAACTACACCTAAAATAGGCAGTACCATTACTTCATCTCTTAATATTGCGTCATTTGTCATTTCTGTTAGACCATAAGATATTGGCAATATGTCTGGTATTCTTCCCCAGTTCAAAAATAAAAATACCCAACCCATTAACATAACTATAATAGACATAGCATTTTTAGCTAAATCAAACACATTCATTTTTGAATTCATGAATTTTATTTTCCTCCAGTATTTTTTCGCTACTATATTATATCAATTTAGCTATAAGAATGTGCAAACAAATAATTAATTTTCTATTATTCTTCCAATTTTAATTCAATTAGAGCTTGTTTCCAATGTGATTCATTCAAACTTTCTTCATTTTGTTTAGCTATTTCTTCTGCTCTAATAATTCCGTGCAAGGGGTAATTAACACCTGTTTGCACACATTTTGCGCATAACATTGCCCAATATTTATATTTTTCATACGCACCACTTGTGATATAATCGTCTAGCACATTGCTTATATTATATGGAACAGAAACTATATCTATACACCATGCCTCATTAATATATTCTATAGAAGCAAATTGAGCCATTGTTTGGTTGTTAACTGGTATTCCAATACTGCCACAATTAGTTAAAGTTTTACCATTATATTCATATATAAAAGGTGCGTGAGTATGCCCACAAAACATGTAATCGCAATCGATTTTATCAAGCCACGCTTTTGTTATTTCTATATTCGGCAACAGATTTTCTCTGCTTTTTGCAGGTGAGCCGTGGCATATCACAAAAGGTTTACAGCCAGCTATATTAACCTTTTTGGTAATTGGCATTTCTTCAAAAAAACTTAAATCTTTTTCAGTTATATTCTCATAACTATATAGCAAACTGCCAGTTTGGGAATTATATTTCCAGTCGCTTTTTCCGTCTCTATAATCTAGCAAATATTCTTCTCTGTTTCCTTTAATGCACCATGTTTTATACTTTGACATTGTATCTTTAACAAGAGCGATTGTCTTTTTAGGGTATGGACAATCCGTTATGTAGTCGCCTAAAAATGCTACACCCTCGTACTTGTTCTCATCAATATAATCCAAACATACTTTTAATGCATTATGGTTGCCGTGAATGTCGGATAGCAATGCTATTTTCATAAATCTCCTCGCAAAAAAAGGACAGAAACCTCTGCCCTTAAGTTATATTATTTATTGTTAATTATCTTATTAAGTTCGTCCATAAACGTATTAATATCTTTAAATTGTCTGTAAACAGAAGCAAACCTTACATACGCAACTTCGTCTACATTCTTTAGTTTTTCCATAGCGAATGTGCCAACCATGTGAGACGGAATTTCACGGTCTAGTGAATTTTGCAACAAGTATTCAATTTCATCAACAATTTTCTCTAAAGTGTCAAGAGAAACAGGTCGTTTTTCACATGCTTTTAACAAGCCATTCAACAGCTTTGTTCTGTCAAAAGTCTCACGGCTTTTATCCTTTTTAATTACGACAATCGGTACAGTCTCAATAATCTCATAAGTAGTAAAGCGTTTATTGCATTTTAAACACTCTCTTCTTCTTCTTATTCTTTGAAATTCGTCAGTAGGTCTAGAATCTATAACCTTGCTTTCTTCATAACTGCAAAAGGGACATTTCATAATGGAACCTCCAAATTATATTACAATTAGTATTATACCTAATTATTAACAAAAAATCAATAGTTTTTGTTAATAAAACCCTTAAAACATATTACATATCCGTAATATATTAGGTCAACACCCTAATTTTACACAGTTATATCTAATCTTGGGCCACCAATAACCTTTTGAGCTGGAGTAGTTGTATTCAACATATCCAATAATTGAACACCAGTAGCCTCTGCTTGATCCATGGCTTTTTTTGTAAGCAAAATATTTGCTTGATAATTAACATTTGCTAGACTATTTTGTATACTAAATGTTGCAATATCCATAATATACCTCTATTTATTAAAATTATATTAACATTTTATCATAAATTTAGTAAAAAGTCAAATTTCTATTTTGTAAAAATACTGTCCACAAGATTTTTAGACAATCTTATATCCTCTAGTGTTTCATAGCTACCACGATAAACTTCTGTTATAACTGCACCTGTGTAGTTAATGTCTTGCAAATAATCCCGCAGTCTTGCAATATCAAAGTCGCCTTTACCTGGTAACAAGCAGTCGTTAGACTTGTGATTATCGCTTAAATGAACATGTTTTAGAGATGAACCCATAGCCTTTAGCATATCGAAAGGGTCAACTTGTTGGCGTATTGCCTGTTTTACATCAAAGGTAAAGTGTACTTCGTCACCTAGTATCTCTTTCATTGCCCTAACGTGTTCTATGTGCCCACACTTGTATCTATATACGTTCTCATGGCACACTGTAATGCCAAATTCTTTTGCAACATTATTTAGTTTAACATAATTTTCGCAGTACTTTTCGTCTTCGTGTTTTTGTTTTACTCTTGGCACACTCAACTGACCGTGTAGCACAAACATTTTTATAGACAATTCATTTGCAGCCTCAAAAAAGTTTTTATATAATTCTATTCCATCTGTAAAACGTCTATCGTATCCCTCAAAAAAATACATGCCCTCTGTCAAACTTGTGAATGGGTGCATAGAAACAATGCTTGCATCGTAGTAATTAAGCTTCGCTTTTATCTCTTTTATGTAGTCTTTTTTTACCTCTTGCAAAGAGTTTATAAATATCTCAAAGGTTTTATAATCTATAGATAATAGTTCATCTAATGAGTTTTCTGGAGTATTTGGGTATAAACATGCTGTTGATATACCAGTTTTCATCATATTTCTCCTATCTTTATGCTATTTTTTTATTATACCTTACATTTTGCTTGATTTCAATACAAAAAGTCTATATACTATACTATATATATTATTCTGAAAGGTTTACCAATTTTTTATGGGGATACTTAGCGTTAACAATTTAAAAAAGATGTTTGGCTCTGACACTGTTTTGCAGAACATTAATTTTGAGATACAAAAAAATGACCACACAGGTCTTGTTGGAATAAATGGAAGTGGAAAGACTACGCTTTTTAAGTTGCTATCTGGCGAATATGATAGCGATGACGGCGAGTTTTTTATTGGCAAAGATACCACAGTGGGTTACATGGAGCAACATGTTTGCCACGATGAGGACAAAACTGCATATACCGAAGTTCTAACAATTTTTCAAGAGCTTATTGATATAGAAACAGAGCTTGACGAACTTAACCACAGGCTTACTCACAGCTCGCAAAATATGGATACATTGATAGAAAAGCAACTTACGTTAAATGAACGATTTAACGATTTAGGTGGATTAACCTACAAAAACCGTGCTAAAGCTACGTTGATAGGCTTAGGCTTTGCTGAAAATGAGCTTAATAAATCTATCAAAGTGCTTAGTGGTGGTCAAAAAGGTAAAATTCAGCTTGCGAAAATGCTTTTAAGTGGTGCAAATTTGTTGTTGCTTGACGAACCTACCAACCACCTTGATATTGAGGCTACACAGTGGCTTGAAGATTTTCTTAAAACATATAACGGTGCTTTTATCGTTATATCTCATGATAGATATTTTCTTGATAAAGTTTGCACTAATATGTTTGAGATAGATAGCAAAACATTACATTCTTACAAAGGAAATTACAGTGCGTTTGTCACACAAAAAGCAGAGAATAGGCTTGCTAGACAAAGGGTTTATGATAATGCTCAAAAAGAGATTAAGCGAATTGAGGGTATTATTGAGCAACAAAAAAGGTTTAATCAAGAACGCAACTACATCACTATCGCCCACAAGCAGAAATCAATTGACAGACTAGAGGCTACGTTAGACAAACCAGAGAGCGAGCCTGATACTATAAACTTTGAGTTTCATGCTAGTAGACGAGGCGGCAATGAAGTTTTAATTGCAGAGAATTTAAGCCTAAGTTTTAAAGAAAATCAGATATTTGAAAAAGTTGATTTATATATTAGACGACAAGAAAAGATGTTTTTGGTAGGGCCTAACGGTTGTGGAAAGACTTCTCTTTTAAAACTTCTTTTAGGCACTTATGAGAGCAATACTGGCGATTTTCGCTTTGGCAGTAATATAGATGTAGGATATTATGACCAAGCACAAGACAGTTTAGATGAGACAAAGACAGTTATAGATGAAATCTGGGACTTGCACCCTCTTATGACACAAACCGAGGTTAGAAGCGCACTTGCAGTGTTTCTTTTTAGAGGCGAAGATGTTTATAAACCGATAAAAGGATTGAGTGGTGGTGAAAGAGCAAGAGTTTTGCTATTAAAACTTATGCTACAAAAAACTAACTTCTTAATCTTGGACGAACCTACAAACCACTTGGATATTAGCTCTAGGGAAGCATTAGAGGACGCTTTGTTAGGTTATGACGGTACACTGCTTGTTGTGTCACATGATAGATATTTGATTAACAAATTAGCTGAAAAAGTGCTTTATCTTGATAAAAACGGAATTACTACTTACATGGGTAATTACGATGATTATCTTGCTAAAAAAGAGCAACAAAAAGAGAGCACAGTTAAGGTAGTTAACGAAAAACAAAACGACTACAAACTTAACAAAGAGCGTAAGGCTCTTATTAGAAAAAACAAAAACGCATTAGCAAACACAGAAAAAAGCATAGAAACCACCGAAGCTGAGATTGAAGATATTGAGAAGCAATTGATTTTACCAGAAGTTTCGATAGACTATACAAAGTCTTTAGAACTTTCTAATAAAATGGAAGAACTGAGGGTTAAGTGCGAAGAGCTAATGGAAACATGGGAAGAATTACATTTGTGGTTAGAGGAAAATCCAGAATAATCACACAGCAAACATACGAAAGATAGGTAACACATTGAAATACAAAATAACAACACTCGGTTGCAAAGTGAATAGATATGAGAGCGAAGCACTTGCAACAATTTTAAATAGAAACGGTTTTTCCGTGGCAGAAAAAGGCGAGGAAGCCGACGTTTTTATTCTGAACTCTTGCACAGTAACTGCAACAGGTGACCAAAAAGTAAGGCAAGCTTTAAGAAAAGGCAAAAAGAACAATCCTAATGCAACAGTTGTTTTAACAGGCTGCATGGCTCAGGCGTTCCCAGAAAAATCAAGCGAGCTAGAAGAAGCTGACATTATTATGGGCACATCTGGCAGAGCAAAAATTGTTGAGCATATCATGAGTTTTAATTCTCATAAACAAAGAATTATAGACATTAAAGAGCACAAAAATGGCGAAAAATTTGAGGCTATGGAGATAGACAATTTCTCTGACAGAACAAGAGCATATATCAAAATACAAGACGGTTGCAACAGATTTTGTTCTTACTGCATAATTCCGTATGCAAGAGGACGTTCACGTTCAAAACCACTAGACGACATAGTAACAGAGATTACAAAGCTTGCTGATTTAGGCTTTAAAGAGGTCGTTTTAACTGGTATAAATCTATCATGCTATGGGCTAGATAATAATTCTAGTCTTTGTGAAGTTTTGGAAGCAGTTGACAAAATAGAGCACCTACAAAGAATACGTCTAGGTTCTCTTGAACCAGAGATGCTCACACTTGACATAATAAAAAGAATGAGCAAGGTGGAAAAACTATGTCCTCAGTTCCATTTATCTTTACAAAGTGGAAGCGATGCAACTTTAAAAAGAATGAACAGACATTACGACACAGTAGAGTACTATGAGATAGTAACAAATTTAAGAGAGCATTTTAAAGATTGTGCTATAACCACTGATATTATGGTGGGGTTCCCTAATGAAACTGACGAAGAATTTAGTGAAAATCTAGCGTTTGCAAACAAGGTTAAGTTCTCTCAGGTTCACGTTTTTGCATACTCTATTCGCCCAGGCACAGTAGCTGCTGACATGGACGGACAAATTCAAAACAAAGTGAAAGAAGCTCGTAGCAAACTTATGATAGAGGCGACTAACAATACTAAAAAAGAATTTTTAAGTGAGCAAATCGGCAAAACCTTTGACGTACTATTCGAAAGACAAGTGCAAAAAGGTGTTTACGAAGGATTTACAAATAACTACTCTCCTGTGCTATGTGCAAGTGGAGAAAATATTAGGGGCAAAATATTTAAAGTGAGTGTAACGAATAACAATGCAGACACTTGCTTTGGAGATATAATTAAATAAAATTTTGGAGGACAACATGAAGTTTACAAAAACTGAAAAAAGTTGGATACTTTATGACTGGGCAAATTCTATCTATGCAACAAATATGCTAGCAACCCTATTCCCAATTTTATTCGCAATGGTGTGCGAACAAGCAGGGCAAGATAATCTTGTTTTGTTATCTTATGGTACATCTATCGCAACCTTTACTGTTGCTATTTTAGCGCCGTTATTAGGTGCGTTAGGTGACAACAAAGGGTACAAAAAGAAGTTCTTCACTGCATTTATGTTAATAGGTGTAATTGCGACGGCTTACAGTGGTTTTGCCACAAACTATGCCTTTATGCTTGTAGGTTACATATTCTCATACATAGGTTTTAGTGGAGCTAACGTGTTTTATGACTCTTTTTTAACTGATGTAACCACTACTGATAAAATGGATAAAGTAAGTTCTTGGGGTTTTGCAATGGGCTACACAGGTGGTTCTACTTTGGGATTTATCATCAGTATAGTAATCCTAATAGTAATGGGTATGGATAACCCTACTGCGTACTCTATCGTCTTTACTTTTACATCTGTTTGGTGGCTTGTTTTTTCAATTCCAATGTTAAAAAATGTGCACCAAAAACACTATGTTGTGGCAAATAACAAGCAACTTCTAGCGTCTTCTATGAAAAACCTAAAACACACAGTTTTAGACATTGTTAAAAACAAGAAAATGCTTTGCTTTATTTTTGCATACTTTTTCTATATAGACGGTGTTAATACAATAATTACTATATCAACAAGCTACGGTTCAAGCCTAGGACTTGACAGTATCGGTATGATTTTAGCATTGTTGGTTACTCAAATAGTTGCAGTTCCATGTTCTCTAATTTTCAACAAATTAGCAGAGAAATACAACACAATCAACCTATTGATTTTTGCAGTTAGCATGTACATAGGTATAGCTATCTTAGGCTTTATAATGGGCATTATTATAGAAATCGACCCTGAAATGGTTGATGTATCACTAATACTATTCTGGATTTTAGCAATCTGGGTGGGTACAGTTCAAGGTGGTATCCAAGCACTAAGTCGTTCATACTTTGCAAAACTAGTCCCACCAGAAAAATCAAACGAGTACTTCGGATTTTTCGATATCTTCGGCAAGTTCGCAGCAGTTATAGGCCCTGTGCTTGTAGGTAGCATAACGCTAATCACAGGTAGTAGCGCTGTTAGTGTGTTAAGCATAAGCATACTATTTATTTTAGGACTAACACTACTGTTAATCGGTAGAAAGAAGTATTCTTTATAAATAAAGGAGTTTGATTTATGAACTATATATCTATCTTAGATGTGCAGCCCTCACAGTTTTATATATCA
>CAYJKT010000020.1:0-56870 GCA_964370775.1 uncultured Eubacteriales bacterium
AATACCGACCTCCCTTTTGTTAGATTTTTAGGTCTAACTTTTTGGGGTCGGTACATCCGACTACACCAGTTTTGTTATTATAGGTTTACAGCTGTTCTCACAATGTTTAGTATACATGCAAAAAATACTAGAACTTGAACAGAGTTAAATGCGATTTCTACTTGCTTGTTTGTGAACAGTGCTGTCAATTTGCTACCAATAAACCCACCAGCGATTGCGCCGACTATCATAAACGGTGGAATTGACCAATCTATAGCTATTAATTCACCGGACATTGCAACGGCACTGAGTTTTGATATTTGCGAAAATAAAATTGTTACAATTGAGCTAAGTGCCGCGATTTTTGCCTCGTAAGAGAACAAGAACATGAATATAGCAACATTTATAGGGCCTCCACCTATGCCGAGGAAAGATGAAGAAATTCCTAGAAACACACCAACAAGTGCAGATGGTATGTAGCCTGACAAGTGATATGATTTTACTTTATCCTTAATCAACATGTAAACAAAAACAACGACTATCAATACTGCTAGTATTGCGTTTTGAACTATTTTTACTACGTCGGAATTCGTAGCTTCAATTATTGCGTCTAGCATCATTTGACCTACTGTGCCACCAACTATAGAACCAACAGCTAGGGGGATTACAACTTTTTCGTCAAATTTCGCTCTGTTTCTAAGTTGTTTTGAAACAGACACTATAGCCATTGCGAATACGGAAAGTGATGATAAAATACCTATAGTCGCTGCATCGTAATCTCCCAGTAAATCAAGCGCTGGTTTTATCATAACTCCACCACCCATTCCTGTTAGGCCTCCAAGAGTAGTAGTGAAAATTGCTATTAAAAAGTAAATTAAAAACTGCATTTTATTAAAGCATAACAGAGTATGCTTGTCCTCCTTTAAATTTTTCTTACTATTATAGTATATCACTAAAAATTAGTGTGTCAATATCTCTTAATAAAACGTTTACTTTTATTGGATAGTAAGAGCTATAATCTGCAAGAAGGACGGTTATCCGTCCTTTAATGCTATTAGCCTAATTCCAAAATCCTGCTTGTTATATCTCTAACATTGCAAAGCAAAGTTTCTTTGCTTTTTCGTTGTTTGTTAGTCTGATGACAATGCGTAAGCTTCTGTTATAAATTCTTTTATTCATCTCTGTAACGCAGTCTCTAATTTCGTTTTCTTTAGCAGTTGCTTTCAGCTTTTGTGAGCTGCCCCAATACAATTCAAGTGGCATGGTATAGTTGTTTTCTTTGTCAGTATGCACATAGTCTTGCAACAGATTTTGTATCACAAAATTGTTCCACCCAGTTTGGCTGTCTCCATAAACGGATAACCACTTTTTCATAGATTTTAAATTAAACTTTACTTCATCTAAATCTTCCATAAAATAATGGTAAATATTCATTAAAGTTAAATCCATAAAATCGTTAAAAAATGCATTTTTATCTTTGTTCATACCTTTTGGAATTAACCAAAAGTTGCCCAATGTGTGGGTAAGTGACGCAAAATTAATAAAATCACTTTTTAGTGCCTTATATACCTTTTGTCTTTTTGCTATGTTTTTGATAGTCGTAAAAGAGTTCATAGTGTCGCCACGCAAGTTTAGGTTTTCATCTGTTCTAAGCTCAAATTTATACTTGCCAATGTCTTGATTTTGTATTCTATATCTACAGCATTTATAAATATCATTGGTTTTTGACAGATAGTAAATAGACGTACAAGAAGTATCTGGGTCGAATTTATAGTCAGAGTATTTTTTAAAACGCTCAAAATTCGCTAGGCTATCCGATTTTTCGCTATATAGTGGCTTGTTGTCATCATCAATTATCACATCTTTATATAGGTGTTTGAAATCGAACTTAATTACTGCTTCGATATCCTCCCAAGTAATTTTGGATTTTTTGTCGTCAATTTTTTTGATTAATGAACTAAAATCGCTATTGATAGGTAAACCATACAGGTTTATTAAATCACTTTGTTCACGCAAATTTTCTGTGCTAAATGAAGTTTTGCTTTTATCCACCACTTTAATAACTTGTGATTTTTGATGAGACTTAAAAATATAACCTTTTTTCACCTTGTCATAATCACTTATGTTATAACCAAAATCTCTTAAAAGAGCATTGTAAGCATAAATTGTTTTGCGTTCAAAATTAATGTCACCACAAGATTGCTCTTGAATATCCTTAATTGTAATAAATTTGCCTGCGTTGTTATTATATATTCTCAAAAGTTCAAGTAACTTCGTAGCGTTTTTTAAGTTATTATCCATGAGAACCTCCTATTTTGTCGATAGTTTAATTTTAAAGCAATTTTCTTAATAAGTCAACCATTAATTGTACTTATATACGTACACTAATTTGGTTATTAATGTAAATGTAAAATGCTTATGTTTTAATTGTTAGGTTATAATTCTAAAATAAACTTATGTGATATTATACATAAGTTTTCAAGTTAAATCGTTTCAATATCACATAAAATATATGTGCAAATTTAACATAAATTTTACCCACAGTTAAACAATGTTACAAACTTGCTTCTATTCACAATTTTTTAATTGACATTTTTATCCTATATGATACAATATGCACAACAAATAAACACGCGTTTATTAATATTTAACGCGTGTTTATACTAAAACAGACGAAAGGAGACAAGTATGAACAGTTCACAAATTGCAAAACTTGCTGGTGTATCACGAAGCACAGTTTCTAGAGTATTAAATGATTATGATAATGTTCCTGATGAAACAAGAAAAAAAATCCAAGCGATTATCGACGAACATGGTTACACACCTAATCACTCTGCTAGAACACTCGCTGGAAAATCAAATAACATTATTGGGGTGTTTTTAGCTGATTTAGATGAAGGCACAAGATTGTACAAATGGTCTGGAGTAAATGCTCCGTATAACTCAGAACTTTTAGCAAACATAATATCTGAACTAAAAGAGCGTGGTTATCTGACTTTGACTTATGTTATTACAAAAGAAGAAGAGTATAAAAATCTATCACAATATTTTGATAACAGGTTGATACACGGAGGAATTTTTGTTGGATTTCCTTACAAAACTCAGATTATCGAAGATTTTTCTAAACAGGATTACAACACAGCTTTTATTGACCTTTTTGACACAGAGGATGATATAGCAGATAAGATAAATATTATTAACTGCGATAATATTTATGGGGGATATGAAGCTACTAAACACTTGATAAATCACGGACACACAAAAATTGCACATATATCAGGTGATGATAGGTTATCGTCCATTCACAGAGAGAAAGGCTTTAGACAGGCTATGACAGAAAACAAGCTTGATGACAACTTGGTGATAAAAGGTAGCTACCATGAAGAAACTGCGTATCAGGAGACAATTAAGTTGTTTGAGAACCACAAGCCTACAGCTATATTTGCAGGTAATGACATTATGGCACTTGGTGTTATAAGAGCATTGAGTGAACTAGGATTGCATGTTCCGTCAGATGTTTCAGTTATTGGTTTTGACAATATTGAGGTGGCAGAATGGGCTAGTTTGAAGCTTACAACTTTTGGGGTTAATAAAAATGATTTAGTAAAATACGCTGTACAATCGCTTTTTGAAAACAAAACTAACCATTATGTATGCATACCCAAGATTATTGAGAGAGAAAGTGTAGAATTAAAAAGAAAGTAGGAAATTATAATGAATTTATGGGTTATAGGCTTTTTTGTAGTTTTCACAGCGTTTGTTGCGATTATTACATTCTTTAAAACGAAAGAGAAAAATTTAGACACTGGCGAAGGTTACTTTTTGGGTGGTAGAAGCTTAAAAGGTTCAGTTATTGCAGGTTCATTGCTTTTAACAAACCTTAGTGCTGTTAGCTTTATCGGTATGTCCACACAAGCGTATGAAAACAACATGTCCCCAATGGGTTGGGAAGTTGGTTCTGCGATAGCTCTAGTTGTGGTTGCGCTTTTCCTAGTTCCAAGATACTTAAAACAAGGTATTACAACAATTCCTGATTTTATTCAAGCAAGATTTGACGGTGCAACACGTAACTTTATTACTATTCTTTTCCTAATTAGTTACGCTGTTAACCTATTGCCAATCACACTATACTCTGGTGCAGTTGCAATGGGACAAATCTTTAACATCAGTGGTATTTTTGGCATTACAGATGCACAAAGTATTTGGTTAATGGTTTGGGTTATCGGTATTATCGGTGCTATTTACGCAGTTTTTGGTGGCTTAAGAGCTGTTGCTATCTCAGACAGCATTAACGGTATCGCACTTGTTATCGGTGGTTTGTTAGTTCCTATTTTTGCTCTAATTTACATGGGAGACGGCAATATCTCAGCAGGTTTTACAGAGTTCTTAAACGCTACTCCAGAGAAGCTAAACGCAGTTGGTTCTGGCACAGATGCACTACCTTTTGGCACAATGTTCACAGGATTAATTCTTGTTAACCTATACTACTGGGGCACAGACCAATCTATCATTCAAAGAGCTTTAGGTGCAGAGAGTTTAAAAGAGGGTCAAAAAGGTGTTATTATCGCAGGTGCATTAAAAGTATTTACTCCTGTTATCTTAATTGTTCCTGGAATTTTAGCTTTCCAAATTTTTGGTGGCAACGTAGAGAACACAGACAACATTTATCCAATGCTTGTTAATGAAGTTCTACCAGATCCTATCCTAGGTTTATTCGCAGCTGCAATGCTCGGTGCTATTCTAAGTACATTTAACAGCGTTTTAAACAGCTCACTAACTCTTTTTGCTGTTAATGTTTACAGACCTATTTTTGCTAAACAAGCTTCTGACGAAAAAGTTATTAGAGTAGGTAAAATATATGGTATTATCATGGCTGTTATGTCAATGGTAATTGCTCCGTTCATCATGTATGCTCCTAACGGATTATTCGATTATCTACAAATCATCAACGGATTTTTCAACGTGCCAATCTTCACAATTATCTTCATAGGCTACGTTACAAAAAGAGTTCCTCCTATTGCAAGTAAAATTGGTGTATCATTCTTCGTTTTAGTATATGCTTTAACTCAATTAGGAGTTATAAATACAGGCTTGCATTACTTACATATTTCTGCTATATTATTTGTAGTGACATGTGCTATCATGCTTATTATCGGCAAGTTCAGACCAATGGAAAAACCATTTGAGCTACAAAACAATCAATTAGTTGACATTAAACCTTGGAAACATCGCTATAAAGCAAGTGGAATACTAATTTTCTTAATGGTTTCTATGTATATTGTGTTCTCTAGTGCTGGTTTAGCAAGTGCAGAGGGAATAACTGTTATAACAGTGGTTGCAATAGCAGCAGTAGCAGCAGCTTGTACAGCAGCAGTAGCATTTATCGAAAAGAAATTCGGAACAGACTAAATATTAATTTAGAAAAGAGGCAAAAAAATGATTTCATTTAGTAATGGTACTTTTCATCTTCAAAACAGCAAAATAAGCTATGTTTTTAACGTGATGAAAAACAATCAATTAGGACATTTACACTTTGGTAAACGTATTCAAAACAGAGATAATTTTGACCATTTATGTGTAGCGCGTGCAGGTGTTTTGGCACCGTTTCCTTTTAAAGATGACCCTGACTTCACATTAGAGACATTGAAACAAGAATACCCAAGTTTTGGCACAGGAGACTATAGGACTCCAGCGTTCCAAATTGAGACAGAAAACGGAAGCAGAGTTACAAACTTTGAGTACAAAAGCCATAATATATATGAGGGCAAAAACTCTATAGAAGCTCAACCTCATATTCATGGTGATGGAATAGAGACATTAGAAATTGTATTACACGACAGTGTGATTGATTGTGACCTAGTTTTATATTACAGCATTTTTAAAGATGAAGCTGGTATTGTTCGTAGTGCAAAATTTGTTAATAATAGCGACCAAGAAGTGAAAATTTTAAGTGCGATGTCTTCTTGTGTTGATTTTTATGACAGCGATTACGAAATGATTTCATTAGATGGTGCGTGGGCAAGAGAGAGACATATTAACACAAGAAAGCTAACAAGTGGCTTGCAATCAGTTTCTAGTGCTAGAGGTGCAAGTAGTGCACAACATAATCCGTTTATTGCCTTAAAAAGAGAAAGTACAAACGAACATACAGGCGAAGCTATTGGTTTTAACCTAGTGTATAGTGGTAACTTTACTGCAAGCGCAGAGGTTGACTCTTACGACGTTACAAGAGTTTTGATTGGTATTAACCCATTTGAGTTCACATGGACACTTGACAAAGGCGAGAACTTCCATACTCCTGAAAGTGTTATAGTATACAGTGAAAACGGCTTAAACGGAATGAGCCAAGCGTATCATAATATTTATAGAAACAACCTTATGCGTGGTAAATACAAAGATAAAGCTCGTCCTATTCTTATCAATAACTGGGAAGCAACATATTTTGATTTCACAGAAGATAGCATATTGACTATAGCTACAAAAGCTAAAGAGTTAGGCGTTGAGCTGTTTGTTTTAGATGACGGCTGGTTTGGCGAAAGAAGTGACGATACTACTTCTTTAGGCGACTGGTACGTTAATCTTGAAAAAATACCTAGTGGTATAGCTGGGCTTGCTAAAAAAATTAACGACATTGGGCTAGACTTCGGTTTGTGGTTCGAGCCTGAAATGGCTAATGAGGTTAGCAAATTATACAATGAGCATAGCGATTATATTATACAAACTCCAAACAGAGCATTAAGCTATGGCAGACATCAATATGTTTTAGATTTTAGTAGAAAAGACGTAGTAGACCATATCTTTAACATGATGTGCGAAACTATTGACGATGCAAATATCTCATACATTAAATGGGATATGAACAGAAATATCACAGAGGCTTACAGCGTAAGTTTAGCACCTAGCAGACAAAAAGAGTTCTTCCACAGATATATTTTAGGTGTGTATGATTTATATGAAAGACTAACTATCAAGTACCCAGAGATATTGTTTGAGTCTTGTGCTAGTGGTGGTGCAAGGTTTGACCCAGCTTTACTATACTATGCGCCTCAAGCATGGACAAGTGATGACACTGACGCAGTAGAGAGACTAAGTATACAATACGGTACATCAATGGCGTATCCGATTGTGAGCATGGGTAGCCACGTTGCAGCAGTTCCTAATCACCAAGTTAACAGAATTACAGGGCTTGATATGAGAGCCAATGTTGCATATTTTGGTACTTTTGGTTACGAGTTAGACGTTAACAAAATGACACCAGAAGAACAAGAAGCTGTTAAAGCTCAAATTGTCTTCTTCAAAAAATATAGAGAAGCTATTCAGTATGGCACATTTAGCAGATTGATGAGTGGGAATGTTTATAGCTGGCAAGTAGTGTCTAAAGATGAAAAAACAGTTATCTTTGCATATTACAAAGTGCTTGCAACACCTAATCCGTCTATCAAAAAGATTAGATTAACTAACCTTGATGAAAACGCAACTTATGTATGCGAGAAAACTGGCAGAGAGTTCTATGGTGATGAGCTAATGAATGTTGGACATATTTGTGTTCCTGAATTTAGCAACGAGCTAAAAGAGAGTGACAAAGGCGACTTTACTTCTCAAATATATGTTTTCACTAAGAAATAAATAACAGTAATTGCACCCTCGTTTGAGAGTTTATACAAACTTCTCAGGCGAGGGTATTTTTTGAAAGGTTGTGCAAATGTATCGTTTAATTTTAACAATATATCTAATGTTAGGGTAAACTAACAAAAGTTTGTTGAAGCTAACGGTTAGTGTTGACAAACTATGTTAGTGGTGTTAGAATAAGCAAGTTAGAAGCAACTAACCTAACAATAAAGGGGTTAAATTAATGAAAAAAAACGGCATTACTATTATAATGATAATTATAACACTTGCACTATCATTTATATCGTTATTCATCGGCGCTTACGATGTTTCGATAAGTGGATTGTTGCAAGGTGACTACTTACAACTACTTGTGTTTTTCCAAGCAAACATTCCAAGATTATTAGCAATTCTTTGCACAGGTATCGGAATGAGTATCGCAGGTCTTTTAATGCAAAATATATGCATGAACAAGTTCGTTTCTCCAACAACTGGTGCAACAATTTCATCAGCACAGCTTGGAATTCTTGTGGCAATGGTGTTTGTGCCTTCTGCTACAATGGTGGCAAGAACAGTTTTTGCTTTTGTTTCTGCAATTTTAGGAACTTGGGTGTTCGTATGGTTTGTGCAAAAAATTAAGTTTAAAGATGTAATCATGGTTCCACTTATTGGTATTATGTTTAACAGCGTGATAGGCGGCGTGGTTAGTTATATAGCTTATGAAAACGACCTAACTCAAGTTTTAAGTAATATGTTAGTTGGAGATTTCTCACTTGTTTTATCTGGTAACTATGAGATAGTTTTCTTAATAATTCCACTAGTTATTATAGCTTATATTTACGCTAATCACTTTAACATAGTTGGTATGGGTGAGACATTCTCAACAAATTTAGGTGTTAACTATAAAGTGGTTATGTTCGGTGGATTATCAATAGCAGCTGTTATAACTGCAAGTGTTGTAGTAACAGTGGGAACAATCTCTTACATAGGTCTTATTGTGCCTAACATTGTAGCAATGTTTAGAGGCGACAAAATTAGAGGAAGCATATTAGATGTTGCTGTTTTTGGTGCATTATTTGTTCTTTTGTGCGATATTATAGGACGTGTGGTTATACAACCGTATGAAATGCCGATTGAACTTATTGCAGGTATTTTAGGAAGCGTTATATTTATAGCATTGTTATTCAAACGTCTAAACTCAGGCAGACCTAAGGTGAAGAAGAAAAAGGAGGCTACTGGAAATGTCTAAAATGACTGCAGTTTTACAATCAAAATCAGTGTCTAGTAGTAAATCCTACTTAGCTAAAAAAAGAATGTCACCACTTGCAAAATTATTTATATTATTAGGTTTAGCAATAGTGCTCGGAGTTACATACCAATTTATTTTTGTAGATATGAATTTTTTTGACTATGCAATGTATATTCGCACACCTAAGCTAGTGACAATGACAATTGCAGCGTTTTGCATAGGTACTGCAAGTATTGTGTTTCAGTCTATTATTAGAAACAGAATAGTTACACCGTGCCTTTTGGGTATGAACTCATTATACATAGTAATTCACACAGCGATAGTTTTCTTTTTAGGTTCAACAAGTATATTTGCAGCTAATAAGTATGTAAGTTTTATTATAGATATTGTTTTAATGGGCTTGTTAGGTACAATTATATACGGCTTTTTGTTTAAGAAAACGAAGTATAATATACTTTATGTTTTGCTTGCAGGAACTGTTTTAGCAACATTTTTTACAAGTATATCCAACACAATGACACGTGTTATGGACCCTAACGAATACGACCAATTGCTAACAGAGTTGGTAGCAGGTTTTGACCATGTTAATGCAGAGCTTATATATATTGCACTTGCTATTATGGCTGTTGTTGTGGTGATTTTTTGGAGAGATATTAAACTTCTGGACGTAATAACTCTTGGTAAAAATCAAGCGATAAATTTGGGTGTTGATTACGATAAAACAGTAAGAAGACTTTTGATATCTGTTACATTTTTTATAACAATTGCTACTGCCCTTGTAGGTCCAATTTCATTCCTAGGTTTGATAATAGCTAACTTAGCAAGAGAATTTTTAAAAACATACAAACACACTTATTTAATGTTGGGTTCAGCATTATTCGGAGTAGTGGTTTTACTTGGGGGACAAACTTTAATTGAGCATGTTTTTGGATTTGGTACACAAATATCTGTGTTTATCAATCTGTTTGGTGGAGCATATTTCTTGTTCCTAGTGCTTAAAAACAAAGGAGTTTAATCGATGAAAATAAAACAAATTAATAAATATTATGGAGAAAAACAGGTTGTTAAAGAAGTTAGCTTTAAGCTTCCTCGTGGCAAAGTTATCTCACTTATCGGCCCTAATGGTGCAGGTAAATCGACAGTTCTTAACATCATAACAAGACTTATCGCACAGGATAGTGGTGAAGTTATTTTTGGCGAAACTGAGCTTAACAAATGGAAAAGCAAAGAACTTGCTAAAAAGCTTGCTATTTTAACACAGCAAAATAATATAAGCATGAAGCTTACAGTTAGAGAACTTGTAGCGTTTGGTAGATTTCCGTATGCTGGCAGTAATTTGACAGAAGAAGATTACAAAATGGTTGATATGGCGATAGGTTACATGGAAATGGACGAGTTTTGCGACCGTTTTATAGATGAGCTATCTGGTGGACAGCTACAAAGAGCGTATATCGCAATGGTTATTGCACAAGATACCGACTTTGTTTTTCTTGATGAACCTACAAATAACCTTGATATTTACCATTCATCTAACCTTATGAAGCTTGTTAGAAAACTGAGCGAAGACCTAGGCAAGACTGTAATTTTGGTATTGCATGAGATTAATTTTGCATCTGTTTATTCAGATTACATTGCAGCGTTTAAAGACGGTGGACTTTATAAATTTGGCGAAGTACACGAAGTAATGACAAAAGAGACACTTAAAGATTTGTATCAAGTTGATTTTGACATTCAAATGGTAAACGGTAAACCAATTTCAGTATATTATTAATTATAGAAATTGCTGAAAAAGGGGAACACGCTAACATATAAAAAATTTACCTCGCATTAGCGAGGTAAAAAAAGAAGTTGTGGTTAGCGTGGACTAATAATCGGTATTTAGGCACAGTGCCTTTATATATAATTTTTTATCTTAGAAAGGGTAATAAGAAATGAAAAAAATACTTACATTAATTTTAGCAGGTTCGATGTTGTTTTCTCTAGTAGCTTGCACAGAGACTGCACCAGAGGAAAATAGCACACAAGAAAGCAGTGTATCAGAAGTTTCTGAAGAATCTAGTGAAGTTTCTGTAGAAGAGGCAACAGATGCTGCAACAGTTTCAGTAACTGTTTTAGATGCAGAAGGAAATGATATAGATGTTGAATTCCCAGTAGACCCACAAAATGTTGTTGTTTTAAACTGGCAAACAATGGATTTCCTAGATGCAGTTGGATTAGGTGACAGAGTTGTTGGTTTGATTAAAAGTGGTTCATACCCAGCTCACTTAGAAAAATATGTTTTAGATGAAAGCATTGTTAACGTTGGTGGCATGAAAGATGTAGACATGGAAGCTGTTATGTCTTTACAACCAGATGTTATTTTCTCTAGCGACAGAACTGTTTCAAGCTATGACGAATTTTCTATGATAGCTCCAACAATGTCTTGTGCAATTGTTTACGAAGACGGCTTTATGGCTAGTTACCAAACACTTGCTGACAACCACGGTAAAATCTTTGGTATAACAGATGAAGTAGACAACATTATCGCTGACTATAACACAAGAATTGAAGCTATTGCAACAGTTGCAGAGGGACAAACAGCTTCGCTATTAATCTTTGCTGGTGGCTTAAATGCACTTGGTGATGCAGGTCGTTGTAGCGTAATTGTTAATGAAATGGGCTTTACAAATGTTAAAGCAGACGAAGATGTTAACCACGGCGATGCAATAACATACCAAGGTTTGCTAGAGCTTAACCCAGACTGGTTCTTCGTTTTAGATAAAGACAACGCAGTTGGCGAAGAAGCAACAGCTGCTAAAGAGCAAATGACAAACGATATTATCGCAGAAACAAATGCTTTCAAAAATGACCAAATCGTTTACCTAGAGCCAGGTGCTGATTGGTACTTATGCGACGGTGGTATCACAGCTATGGATAACATGATTACAAACATTGAAGTAGGCGTAGGAATTAAATAATTACCAGCACCACATTTTCTCCTCTAATATCTTACAATCATAACAAATTAAACTAATTACAGTGGTGCATTAATAAAAGTCAACTATGAATGTACCGACCCCCAAAAGTTAGACCTAAAAATCTAACAAAAGGGAGGTCGGTATTTTCATGGTTGACTTTTTTGTGAAAATATGTATATTTTATATTACTTCGCCGTTATCAAGCTCTATAACAGTGTCACATAAAACGGCTATGTCTTTTCTGTTATGGCTTGCTAGAAGTATAGTTTTGCCCTCGTTTTTAAGCTTTATAAATAGGTTTCGCATGTCTTTAACACCTTGATTATCCAATCCGTTCATAGGTTCGTCCAAAATCAATATATTAGGATTTTCCATAATTGCTTGTGCAATTCCCAAACGTTGTTTCATGCCTAAAGAATATTTACCAACATGCTTTTTGCTTGTTGGGTCTAAGCCTACAAGAGAAATTGTGTCCATAATTTTTTGCTTGTCTATTTTGTTGTTTAAGTCAGCCAAAAACTTAAGGTTTTTATATCCACTATAAGAATTTAGGAAAGCTGGTGTTTCGATAATCGCGCCTATATCGTTTGCTTTTCCGTTAACTACTTTTTTACCGTTTACTTTAATACTACCACTGCTAGTTCGCATAAGTCCACAAATACACTTCATAAGCACAGTTTTTCCACTTCCATTTCTGCCGATAATTCCGTGTATCTTTCCTTTTTCAAAGCTCATATCTAGCTCGTTTAGCACAGTTTTGTCTTTAAAAACTTTCTTAACTTTTTCAATCTCAATTATATTTTCCATATTCTCTCCTATATATTCTCCAAGGTGTTTATGTCACTTTTTATAATAGAAATATATCCTATCGTCCAAAGTAGTATCGGCACGATTATTAAGAAGCCGTAAGCATATTGTGGGGTGCTTGCTAGGCTATATTCAAAATAATCAACTTCCGTTATACTTAGCCATGTGAATGGCGAAATATATGCTTCATAGCTTAATCTTCCACTGAAAAAATCTGAATACCCAGCTAAAAAAACGATAACTCCTGCACCTATAAATCTATTTGTTTTTAGATTGAGTACAAATATTAAACTTGCTGAAAAACAGCACAATAAAAATAGCATTACATTAGAGTGTAGCATAGCTTGAAGTGGTGTAAAATTATTGACTATTGCATAATCTACATAAAAACTAGGCATTTGAAAAGGTGGCTTGCCCACACTGCTATCGTAATAATATGCAATCGAGTCTAATACTCGACCCCATTCTGTAGAAAATTCTACTCTTGGTATTAAGAATACTATCGAGGATATTGTTATAATCAATGTGAAAATGAGCGAGACTGATATAACATATAGCACTTGACCTAAAAACCAACTGCTTCGGTTTACTCTTAATAACAAGTAAGTTTCGCTTTTTTCTGTAAATGGAGCATCGCAAAATAGTATTCCAATTATTGCACCAAAAATAGCTGCATCATAAGGTCTTGAAAACATAAAAGGCAACAACC
The DNA here is from genome assembly GCA_964370775.1 of uncultured Eubacteriales bacterium. Classification (GTDB taxonomy): domain Bacteria; phylum Bacillota; class Clostridia; order Oscillospirales; family Acutalibacteraceae; genus SIG603. Next base: position 13,310 of record CAYJKT010000020.1, read on the forward strand.
ACGGGGTTAAATTAACACCTGTTTCTACGCTTATATTTTTTAAGTCGGTAGCGTTTAGATATATAAACGACAATGCTACTGCAACTACTATGTAAAAGCGAGGATTGCTAAATAATTTTCTTAACCTATAGTTTGACAAGATAATAACAGCTCTTATATTCATCATCTTACACCTCCTTGTAGTTCATGACTACACAATATACTACGGAAGTAATTATAAATAGCGTTAAAAAAAAACTTGTTCTAGACAAAATATCCATACCAAAAGTATCTGAGTTAACTTGCCCTATAATCAAATGATGAAATAATGTTCTATCTGTTAAGTTATATACTAATATAGGTGTGCCGAGCAATGCAAAGATGTTTTTTGTAACAGATGACAAAAGCAAACTTATAACAGCCAAAAAACCGGCGCCTAATGCTCTTGATAAAATATGAAGCACAAAAAACTGAACAGGTGTTAGCAGTTCACCAAATAAACGTAAAATACCACTTGAGTCTACACCAGGTTCATCCCAGCTATATGCAGTTACCGTTGGGAAAAAACAGCTCCACATAAGTATATATAACAGGTGAGCGATAACAATTAACATTGCAGTACACAAAAAAAAGCTAACACATTTTGATATATAGTAATTCAACCTACCAACACGCATTATAGTGTTTATATAAGCATTGTCCCGTGTTTCATCGTAAAGTACTTTAACAACAGGAACAACTGCTATCACAAACACCATAGCGCTTTCTTGGTTTATAATAGTGGTGAAATATAGATATACAACATAAGTAATGCTATGAATTTCTTCTATTACACTGATAAAATACATAATAACAATCGTTAAAATAGATATAATATACACTTTATTAAAACAGATTTTTTCTATATCACTTTTTAAAACATTTAAAAATTTCATTCTACCTCTCTATACAGTTATCAATTCTTTGCCGTCAACAGCGTTGAAAACCACATCAAAACTGCTGTTATATTTATCATTTATATTATAAGTTACTATCCAAATTGGTGCTATCTCAATAATTTGAGACTTAGGATTTGTGATATATTGATATTGTAAACTAGACGATGTAATGGTGTACTCTAAGATAGCTTCGTCGGTTTTTACAATACTGTTTTTTGAATTATTGAATAGTTCTTCAGCAGTTTCACTTCCAAAAGCTTCTACTTCTGTCGTTTCGATATTGGTGTACAGTGCATAAGCAGTCATGCTCAATACACCGTTTTTACCTATTGTCAGTTCCGTAACACTACCTGTATATCTATTAAAAGTATTGATATTGCTACTGTAGTTAGCTTCTGTAACTGCGTGCTCATCAAACATAGGGTATAGCTTAACTAAATAACAGCCGTGGTCAGAGTAAACATCTTCAATAACTAAATTTTTAAGTTGCTTTAATTCTGTGTTAACTTCGTTAGCAGTACCGTACTTTTCATCTTCATACAGCGCGTTATATTCACTTTCTTTTGCTGTAATTTCTTCTTGTAATTCAGTTTGAAAATCTTGAATATATGAGTGATGTAATGAAAAAACTTCTATGTTAAACTCATTTGCTATTCCGAAATCATTTAGAAAATCTCTTGCAGTTTGTTTTGCTTCCTCTATACTCATGTAATCAAGTTCGTTTTGTGTTAAAACTTTATCGCTGTTACGATTTGTATAAACGATTTGGTTAAATATCTGAGATAAGTTACTGCTACTTTCATACATAATAACACCGTCTACTTTTTCTATCATATCTCCATTAGACGCTATAATTTTAGTAAATATAGTTCCGTCTATATTAACATTAGATGTTTTTGCACCGTCAAACTGTGGAAAAACATCTATAATTTCCTCCATGTTTGGGTTAAATAAAGTAGCACTAGCAGTGTACATGTTTGTTTTTTCAGCTCTACTCACAATTTTATTTGTATTATCTGAAAGATTAGCACTTTTTCCAGTAGCACAAGCTGATAGAAGGATGCAAAATAACACAACTAATATAATAATATATTTTCTCATCACATCACCTCTGCATAAGTGTTGTTTATCAGTAAGCCATTAATTCAAAAAAAAGCTTATTACCTGTAATTGCATCATACATATCTAGTGGTATTTCTAAATTGTTTTCGTTTACATAAAATATCTCCCAATATGGTGCAAGCTCTAAATTTTCTGGGTCATCACTGCAAGGTCTTGTATAATATTTCAACTCGATATATTTTTGAGCATTATCGATTAACTCTTGAGCTTCTCGCTCCATTTCGATTACTTCATTATAACTTTCAATTAGTTCATTATATTCTTCTTCACTAAATTCATCTAGCCTGTCACCAAATATTTCCTCGGCTGCCTCTTCAGCAGTTTTACCACCAGCAAATGGGCTAGGATTTGTACCACTTTCAAAGCCTATTATATCTTTGCCTTGGTTTTCATATAAATCTAAAGCATCTTGCGAACTTGTTATCGCTACATCTTCTACTGATTCAAAAACATAAGCGCCTGGTAAGAATATAAAATCAAACTCGCCGTCTTTATACTCTGCAAATCCTATCCCTACGCCTCTTCCCATATCAGAAGAACTTGTTTTAATAACATTGTTATTTATATTTTCTTTTTCTAGAGAAGCATAAATTTTAGCACTATGTATGTAATCTGTTTTATCTTCATTATAGAGCTTATATATCACTAACTTAGGCATAGTATCTATCCCTAGTTTTTCAATTATATCATTAAACTCTGTTTCTATTTCCTCTATAATCGCTGTATCAGTCTCTAAACTTTCTGCTGAATAATCGTTAATATATTCTTCTTCACTTGGAATTCTGCTACCAAAACTAAATAGCTCTTTGCTAGAATTTATTGAATTATTGTTTTCATCTATCCATTCTAAAGATGGTGTTCCGTCCATAATTATTTCTGTTAATTCTACACCTGCAAATGACGGAAAAACAATTTCTATATTCTCATTGCTGACTCCATTTTCAGATATTTTCATAATTGATGCAGTGGTTACATCAGCATAATTATTAATAATAGACCCGTCGGACGGTACACTTTCACTCTCTTCACTCTCGTCTTCGTCTTCGGACTGCTCACTGCTTTCTTCGCTACTTTCTACACTGCTCTCATCAAGTTCACTCACAGAGCTAGTCTCTGACCCTTCACCACTTGTAACACTCTCACCCTCTGCACTGTTACAAGAAACCATTAGTAAACAAATTGTTATTGCCGCAATAATTAATTTTTTCATGTTTTTTCCTCCTAATATAAAGTTCATAATATAATTATATAGTTTTATATAATTTTTTCAAGTAAGATGTAATAATTTGCACTTATTATGTAATAATTGGTATGTTTTTTCTAATATGTAGTTATTTTATCATGATTATGCAGAGTGTTTTTAGTAATGAATTGCTATGGAAAGTCTATTTTTCAATTAAATAAAGTTCACAATTCAATTATACTATGGTAAATCGATAAAGTCAATTCTATTGTAAACAAAGTCGTGGTTTATCTGTAGATTTACTGCATTTTTATAACTTGTAAAAATAGAAAAAAAGGTGTATAATAATATGATAAAGAAATTATTATGGAAAGGGTGCTTTTGTGAACAAAATAGAGATTAACGAAGACCCTTTTGTAATGGTTGAGGTAGATGATATAGGTGATAAACCAGAACCGATTGTGCAAAAAATCGACCACACTGTGGATAAAAACAAAAGGCTTTTTTATGTAATGCGAGAGATTGCAAGGGAGCATTACTATAATTATAGCGATAATTCTAAGATTTTTTATAGCCAAGCTGTGCTTATGAAAGATTATACAGACGATTATAACGAGAAGCATTTGTTCACAGCGTACTATCCGTTTTACCAAAAAATGAGCTACGAACAATTACGCACATATTTCACGTGGAGAACTAAAGTGAGAAATGGAGTGGTAGAGGAGACCTCGCCGTCGTACTCATTTGTATATGTTTTTGAGCTTTTAAATAACATAGGTGTTGCAAACCCAAAAGAGGGCATGAAACGTCTGCTGTGGTTTTGGAAAGAGTTCTCTAAATATCATTCAGATTTAGACGATTACATGGTAAAGTGGATAAAAGATTACTTTATCTACTATCCGAACATGGGTAACTTCAAAAAATTTGCCAAACAAAATGGATTGCAACACTATTACCCAGAGATTTATGTGTATAACGACAGCGAAGTTAACTGGATAAATTACTACAAAAATTTATCTAGCTATAACATAGATAAATCTGTTTTTTACAGAGACGAAAACATCAATTTATTTTCAGATTGCTTTGATTATGTTATCAACAATCTTAAAAAAATATGTTTAAAAAATGATTTGTTTTTTGAGGACTTTATTTTCACAAAAAGAAAGTCTTACTTGCATTGGAAACCTTTTGACTCTGCACTTTTTGTGGCAAAGTTAAAGCAAAGCAACAGATTTATTGCGTTCTCTGAAAACGAGGTTTACAGGTGTAACCAAAATGTGTGGTTTTATAAAAGCTTGTTAGTGTCTGAATATGGTAAAAGATTTATAGCTTACATTATCAAAGAAACTGAGGCAAAAGTCAGGGAACACATTAAATTTAAGTACAAAATCACGGCTAATCCTAACGTGTGTTATGATTTAACTATAAAAAAATTCGAGAGTATCGGTGTGAACTTTCCGAGTTTTATTGCCGATACAGTTGCAAAATATTTTGCAGATAAAAATAAAGTTGTGGTAAACATAAACACATCACTTCTTAAAAATATTAGAAAAGAAGCTGACGAGATAACAGAGAAGTTGATTGTCGAGGACGAAGAAGCAGTGTTGGAAATTCCACAAGAACCTGAAATTATTGTACCTGACGAAAACTTAAGCGAATGGGATAATTTAAGAAATATTTTAACTAAAACAGAGCTTGAAGCGTTGATGATTATACTAGACAGCAAAGATTTCAATGCTTTTTGTGTTGATAAAAACGTGTTGCCAGAGGTTGTTGCTGAGGCGATTAACGAAAAAGCTTTTGATATAATTGGTGACACACTTATGGAATACGATTTAAGTGCTGAGATTTACGAAGATTATTTAGAGGATATAACAAAAATGGTGAGAGAAAATGGATAACGCAGTAGTACCAAAAAGAATAGCAAATATATTGATAAATGCACTAAAAGGTGGTGTTGTTCCACGAGTTGGTTTGGAGTACATTACTGTTGGTAGAAGTGTTGAGATTAACGCTTTACTGCATGATATAGAGATGATAGAAGAGGGAAGCGCTACATTTAGATTTATTGTGGGTAAATATGGTAGTGGTAAAAGCTTTATGCTTCAAACCATGCGTAACTATGCTAATGCAAAAGGGTTTGTTGTGGCAGACGCTGACTTGTCTCCTGAAAGACGTTTTAGTGGCAACAAAGGACAAGGACTTGCAACCTACCGTGAACTAATTCGCAATATGTCGGTTAAATCTAAACCAGACGGCGGCGCATTAGCTTTGATTATAGAAAAATGGCTGTCCTCTGTTCAGTCAACAGTTGCTTTAACATGTTCTGCTGACAGTGCAGAGTTTTCAACTAAAGTTGAAGCCGAGATATATAAAATAACAGGCAAACTAGAGGGCATGGTAAATGGTTTTGAGTTTGCAAATGCTATTATAAGCTATTATAAAGCGTATAGAGACGACAACGGCGAGATGAAATCTAACGTTTTAAAGTGGTTTAGAGGTGAGTATACCACAAAAAAAGAGGCTAAAGACGCTATAGGAATTAACATGATAGTCACTGACGAAACATGGTATGACTTCCTAAAAATTTTTGCAGAATTTATGGTAAGTGCAGGATATAAAGGCTTGATAATTATGGTAGATGAGCTTGTGAATATCTTCAAAATCAGCCACAGTGTTACACGTGCTAACAATTATGAAAAACTGCTTACAATGTATAATGATGTGCTACAGGGCAAGGCTTCCCACATAGGTTTTTTAATGGGTTGTACTCCTCAAAGTGTAGAGGATAAATACCGAGGTATTTTTAGTTACGAGGCTTTGCGTTCTAGACTTAGCGAGGGTCATTTTTCTACCGATGACATTAAAGATATGACAGCGCCTATCATACGATTAAGTATGCTTAGTCAAGAAGAAATGTATGTTTTGATAGAGAAACTGCGTGACATGCATTGTTCACTATATAACTATACCTCTAAGCTCAACCACGATAGCATGGTGTATTTTTTAGAGGCAGAATATAACAGAGTCGGTGCTGATAGCCTAATTACTCCACGTGAAATTATTAGAGATTTTATAGAGCTTTTAGGTATCTTACACCAAAACCCAGATAAAACAGTTGAGGAGATACTTGGCAACAATAGCTTTGAAATGGCTAAAGGAGGACTAAGTGACGAGGAAATCCATAGTGATTTTGTGGGGTTTGAGATATGAGTACAGCGTTTGATAAACTAGCGCCTTATATTAAAGATTATATCTATTACAACAACTGGACAGAACTTAGAGAAGTGCAAATCTCTGCAATTAATGTGATTTTAGACACGCAAAACAACTTGCTTTTAAGCTCAGGAACAGCTTCTGGCAAAACGGAAGCTGCGTTTTTGCCTGTGCTTACCGACTTAGATAAAAATCCGTCTACCTCAGTAGGCGTGCTATATATAAGTCCTTTAAAAGCCTTGATAAACGACCAGTTTTTAAGACTAGAAAAACTGCTGGAAGAAGCACATGTGCCAGTTTGTAAATGGCATGGTGATGCGTCGCAAACAAAAAAACATGCACTTATAAAAAAACCAGAGGGAATACTGCAAATCACACCTGAGTCTTTAGAAAGTTTGCTTATAAATAGGCGACCGTCATGCCACAAGCTTTTTCACGATTTACGCTATGTCATAATAGATGAAGTGCATAGCTTTATGCGTGATGTTAGAGGTGTGCAAGTTTTATGTTTGCTTGAAAGACTGCAAAATATCAGTGGTTGCAACCCTCGTAGAATAGGTTTGAGCGCAACACTTGGCGATATTGACGTTGCAGTAAACTGGCTGAGTACTGGCTCTAACAGAAAGTGCAGTGCACCAATTAGCACAGATGGCAAGAAAAACATCATGCTATATGTAGAACGTTTTTTAAAAGCTGACCCTACACCTGACACAGAGGTGGTTGACGCTAACAGATTGCACTATGAATATCTTTTTAAAATGACACTCAACAAAAAGACTATAGTTTTTACAAATTCAAGGGAAGAAACTGAGCTTGTAATGTCGAATTTAAGAGAGATTGCAGTTAAAAATAAAGCTCCTAATGTGTATAGAGTTCATCACGGAAACGTAAGCGCTTTGCTTAGAGAGCAAACGGAAGACGAGATGAAAAATTCAGAGGATAAAATTGTTACAGGTGCAACTGTCACGCTAGAGTTAGGAATTGACATAGGTTCGCTTGACCAAGTTGTGCAAGTAGGCGCACCGATAAACGTGGCAAGTTTTGCTCAAAGATTAGGCAGATGTGGCAGACGAGGACAAGTTCCTAGACTACTTTTCACTTTCGTAGAAGAAGTTCAAACAACAGCTGCTGATGATGTTTTAGGCACAATCAACTGGGCATTTGTTAGGCTTATCGCAATAGTTGAATTATACACTAAACAAAAATGGATAGAACCTATCTCACCACAACATTATCCGTATTCTTTGTTGTATCACCAGACTATGAGCTCTTTAAAAAGTGCTGGGGAACTCAGTGCTGCAAAGCTTGCAAGTGACATTTTAAATCTCAGCTGTTTCAAGTATATCAGTCAAGAAGATTACAGGCTACTGCTTGCTCACCTGCTAGAGATAGAGCATATTGAACGCACTGAAAATGGTGGTTTAATTATAGGTAGACGTGGCGAGGGGATAGTTAACAACTTCAACTTTTATGCTGTTTTTACAGTTCCAGTTTACTATATGGTTAAGGACGAAAACCGTTCTATCGGAACTGTTGATAAAATCTATCCAGTTGGTACACGTTTCTCTTTGGCTGGCATGACGTGGGAGACGCTGGAGATTAACGACAAAGGCAAGGTGATCTTTGTTAAAAAAGTTCCTGGAATTTCTGTTGTGGATTGGGACGTGGACTTTAAATCTGAGCTTCACACTGTTTTGGTTAGAAAAATCAAAAGCATAATGGAAAGCACAGAAAGCTATAAATATTTAAGTCCGTCTTGCAGTGAGAGACTTAATGAGATTAGAAACCTAGCAAAAAACAGTGGAATACTCACAAATTTAGTTACTCAATTAAGCAAAAATAAGTTTGCTATATTCCCTTGGGTTGGCACAAGGCAACTGTTCAGCTTGCACTATGCTCTGTTAAACATAGGTTTAAAAAGTAAAATTCCGTGGGAAACATGCGTGTTTTTAGAGGTAATATACGAGGGAACTGTAACTGAGCTTGAGCATATTATTAGAGAGATTATAAGTTCTAATATAGATGCAGAAGACGTTGCACTTCCTGATAAAACTCAGGTTATGAACAAGTATAACAACTTTATACCACCTAGTTTACTGAAAAAACAGTATGCGTTGGACTTTTTGAACTTTAAATCGTTGCATGATGATTTTATGTCTGAATAAATCTATTATCAAATATTGTCTGTTTTCGGTGCGATGTAGGCATCGCACCCTACAATTTTTTTAATGTTTATGCAATTTGATGATTGTTTTCTATTTTGTTACATCTCCCCAGATTGTAAAAAAAGGTATAATGCTTCGTAATTTTAGTAAAACAAAAGTTTTAATAAATCTTTTTCAAAAGATTTTGGGTTCTTAGGGCAAAGCCCTGAGGTGTTTTCCGCAGAAAACGCAAGCTTTAAGAGTATATTGACGCAAAAAGACTATACCAAGCAGCACGCGAGGTATAGTCTTTTGTATATCATGTATATATTATTCTTCGCCGTTGTAATCGTTGATTTTAAGCACAACACCGCTAGATGTTACGTACTTACCACCACGATACGCACAGAACAAGTATTCTGGTTTGTCGCCGTTCATAAGAAGTTGAGGACGCTCAAATCTGCCTTGTCTTGAGATATTTGGCATTGCTTCGTCAAAGTAGCTAGGTGCATCTAAGTAAGATACTTTAGGCTCTGACCACTCAATTCCGTCTTCTGAATCTATGTATAAACCGTACTGGTGGTTAAACACGCCCATGTCACGCATAACCATTCTATATTTACCATTTTGGTGCCAAATGTAACCGTCTTCTGTTTGAAGAGTCTCGCCATATATAGAATAATTGATAACAGGGTTGTTCTCATATTTTACATAAGGGCCAGTTAGTGAGTCAGACTCAGCAATACCATACATTCTATTGCCATTGAATTTTTTAGCAGTCTCGTTGCTCCAAGCTTTGTAGTAAATTCTGTATTTACCCTCTGGTGTTTTAATGAAAGTAGGGTTTGATGTGCAGAAAGAATCCCAGCCGTTTTCAGAAACATCTACCATAAAGCTATCAGTGACTCTCTCAAAAGGACCGTCTATTGAATCTGATATAGCCATACCAACTCTTTTTGAGTTAACCAATTTTCTAAAGTATGGTTGATATTCTTCTTGTGTCATCTCGCCGATTTCATCAAGAGTTTTACCAAGACCAGAGCCGTCTGAACCCATGTATAATAGAACATATTTGTCGTCTACTTTATAGATAGAAGGGTTATGGATTGACCATGAATCCCATTCGTTTCCACCTCTACCACTTAAAACTACGCCAACATGCTCAAAAGGGCCTTCTGCTGTGTCAGCTACTGCATGACCAACTTCGCAAGCAGCAACCCAGCCTAAGTGGTCATATTTATTTTCCCATCTAGCATAAAAAACATGTACTCTGCCGTCATCTCCGTATATCGGTGAGCAACCCCATACGTTGTAGTCAGGGTCTTCTAAAATTCTGCCAACTGGTGTCATTTTTTTGCCGAAAGTTGATTGTTCGCATTTAGGTATTTGTTTCATTTTTGTTCTCCTACTTATTTTTCTGAGTATGAAAAGCTTTGTTTAAACGTTTCATTTTACGGTATTATAACACATAAGCAGAAAAAAATCTACTCTTTTTTATAAATTATTTATTTTTATTTTCGTTCATGGCTTTCACAGCTTCATCAACCAAACTGCTTCCACAATGTCCACACACAGAATTTTTGTTGTATACATTAACATTGTAAGACGCACCGCATGAATTACAAATTACACTAACCCAATGGTCTTTCTCATTAATAAATTTTTGGTGAGAGTCTAAGTCTTGCTTTAAAAGAGTATTCTCTCCTCCATAAATCTCGTCCCAAAGCTTGTGGCGTATAAAAAACTTTGCATCTTTTTGCACTGTTCCAATATCCTTACCCATAACCCTAGCAACTACTGCATAATCATGTCTTGCAGCCTCTTTGCTACCACGCAATTTTGCTGAGTATTCAAAAAACAGAGTTTTGTACTTTTTGTTTCTTACACCAAGATAAACAAGAAAAATTCCTATTGCTATCCACAACACATAAAAGCCTTCAACAAGGATACCATACTCGCCCAAAGTCAACAATATAATAAGCGTGTTCCAAACTGCGATTATCACACCTATAAGAATTTGCACATTTGCGATTACACCCATTTTACCAAGGTTAGGCACTGAGCTATATTTACTATATGTATTCATAAAATTAATCATCTCCGATTATTTTAATATAAAAGTTAGCGAAATATCAGACTAATCCAATATTTCGCTATAGTTTAATTACCGTTTCTAAATTTTGTAAGCAGTTCATCTGCTAATGTAGGGCCTACACGCATGAACTCATCTGCCTCTGTAAAGTTCATAACCTTTGCTACCTCAACACATTGGTCGTAAACCTCTTGTTTGGTGCTTTGATACTCTGCCTCTTTTTTGCCATCTATAAACACTGCAAACTCATAGTTTCCGTCGCTGTCTACCTTAGAGAAATAAACCTTGATTTTTTCAACTTCACGACTTTGTTTAATCATAATAGAAAGCGCATTTTTTACAAGCTCAATCGCCATATCGTCAAGCTCTGCATCAAAAATCATAATTTTTTCTTTAAGTTCAGCAAGGCTTTTTACTCTGCGTTTTGTAACGTGTTCTATCTCTGGCAAAGTACTTATAGTGTTTGCTGTTCCAGCAACTGGAGTTAGTGCGATTATATAGTCTTTTGCTGGGTCACTATATACCAATGGGTATGCAAGCTGTGAGTTATACCCACATTCAGCACAAGCATGGTCAAAAAGATTTTCATTTAAAATCTGATTTTTAAGCTCTGGGTTTTGTGTAGATGTAATACCTACTGCCATTTCAAATATATTATTAGCAGAGCATTTTGGGCATACTATTTCCCTTTTCATTTTTGTAGACATGTTCTTTCCACCTTTATTCTATTATTCCGCCACCTATTACTAAATCGTCGCTGTAAAAAACAACCGATTGTCCTGGGCATATATATTGCTGTTCCTCATTAAATACAACTTTAACTCTTTTGTCACCTAAATCAGATATAGTCGCTTTTTGTAAACCAGCTCTATACCTAGTTTTAGCAAGTACTTCCATAGGTTTTTCAAGCGTGTCAAAAGGTATTAAATTTACATTTTTTGCAGTCAGTTCAAAACTTGGTTTTTCAGTTCCCAGTGTAATAGTGTTATCTTTTGCGTTAATATCACACACAAAACATCTGTACCCTAATGATATTCCCAAGCCCTTTCTTTGACCTATTGTGTACCTATAAATTCCTTTATGCTTGCCTATCACATTACCGCTTTCGTCTAAGAAGTTTCCTTCATCAGCAGTTTTTCCGCTATATTTATGGATAAAGTCAACATAGTCGCCGTTTTTTACAAAACAAATATCTTGGCTGTCTTTTTTCTGTGCTACTGGCAAGCCGTATTCTTCTGCTATCTTTCTAGCTTCGCTTTTATCCATAGACACAAGAGGAAACACACAATGCCCTAACTGATGTTGTGTTAATGTGTATAAAAAGTAGCTTTGGTCTTTTGCACTCTCAGATTTACGCAGTACGTGCCTGTCGCCTATCATATCTTTAATAGCGTAGTGACCTGTCGCTATCGTGTCGTATCCTAACTCCATAGCGTAATCTAACATTTTGCCAAACTTTATTTTAGAGTTACACAAAACACATGGGTTTGGCGTTACTCCATCAAAATATCTATCCACAAAATCGTCCGTGATAGTCTCTGCAAAATAATCTGTGAAATCAGGCACATAATGTTTTATGCCAATTTTCTCACAAACTGCCTTAGCATCATCTGCTTCTTTATATAAATTATCTTTATCTTCTTGCGTTAAACAAGGTTTTAATATCATTGTAATGCCAATAACATCATAACCTTGATTTTTAAGTAAGAGAGCGGTAACTGAACTGTCTAATCCACCGCTCATTCCAACTGCTATTTTTTTCATGGGTTCTCCTATTTTATTCATTACCTTGGTTGTATTCGTCTAGTGTTTGCACAGATATATCTTCCTCTGGAATTTCCTCAGGCACTATATCGCTGTGTATTTTATCTTCCATCTCATCACTTTTCTTTTTAATTATATCTTCTTTATATATTTTTTCAAGGTGAATTGATGCTTCGTTTATACGTCTTAAAGACTCTTCTATCTCTGCGCAAAATGGCTCTGTATCCACATTAGAGGTATCTCTTAAATGATGATAATAATACTTACCAACAGCGATATAAGCTTTATCAGCGTTTTGTTTTTCTGTTTTAATAATATTCCTTAACTTGCCAATCACGCTAGATCTCTTGTTTCTTTCAGAAACATAGTCCTTTGCGTCTACTAAAGTGTTTTTTATGTTATTAAGAAAGTCCATATCATTATCTCCTTTAATTTTTTTGCTATTATATTATAACACTTATTTATAGAAAATAATAGTGTTTTTTGTTATTTTTATTGTGATTTATTGACTTTAGTGTTATTATGTTAAAAAGGACGTGAAAGCATGAATAATTTAGACAAAATAAAATGTATAGTTTTGGATATGGACGGCACGATTTACTTAGGAAACAAGCTGTTTGAATGTACTATTCCATTTTTAAATTTATTAAAGACAAAAGGTATAAGCTACTATTTTTTTACAAATAATAGCTCTAAAAACGCTAATAATTATGTTGAAAAATTAAAGAATATGGGAATAGAAATTAACAAAAATCAAATGATGATTTCTAACCATGTTTTGGTGGAGTGGCTACACAAAAATGAAGCTGATAAAACTGCTTTTGTTGTTGGAACAACTGAGCTTAAAGAGGAACTTACAGAGCTTGGTATAAAAATCAGCGAAAGTGGTGGTGACTATGTTATTTTAGGTTTTGACACAAGCCTTAACTACCAAAAACTGTGTATAGCTTGCGATATGGTTAGGGAGGGCAAGTCTATTTATGGAGTTAACCCTGATTACAACTGCCCTACTGAGACTGGGTTTATCCCTGATTGTGGCTCTATAGCTAAGTTGATTGAAGCTTCAACTGGTATTATGTGCGACTTTTTTGGCAAGCCGTCTATCCACACACACGACTACATTGTTAAGCAAACAGGCTTTAAAGCAGAGGAAATTGCGATTGTTGGTGACAGAATTTACACTGACGTTGCTACTTCGCAGTATAGCGACATGTTAGGTGTTTTAGTCCTTAGTGGAGAGACGAAAAAGGAAGATATAGCTAAATTTGAGATAACACCTGATTTTGTTTTTGACGATATTCAAGAACTTGGAAAAAATTTATAAATAATTGGTATTAATAAACCACCTAAGGATAAAATAATCTTAGGTGGTGATTTTTTTGGAATATATAAACGCTTTTTGGGTCGGTGGTTTAATCTGTGTTATAGGTCAATTATTTATCGACTTAACAAACATAACACCTGCCAGAGTGATGGTGTCATATATCATAATTGGTGTAATAATTGGTGCTCTTGGTTGGTATCAACCTCTAATAGATTTTGCAGGTTGTGGAGCGAGTGTACCTCTTAGTGGTTTTGGTAATGTGCTTGTTGTAGGTGTGCAAGAAGCTGTGGCACAGCGAGGAATTTTGGGTGCGTTTACAGGTGGGCTTACAGCTGCATCAGCCGGAATATCATCGGCAGTATCTATAGCCTTTTTTGTAGCTTTTTTAACAAAACCAGGTGAGAAATAAGTGATAAGTTTAGCGACTGTCGCGTTAAGGATAAATTGAACAAAAAGTAGGGCAGGGTTTCCATGCCCTACCCTAAAACAGGTAGAAAATTGATAATTTTCGGACAGGCATGGAAGCCTGTCACTACACAGGTTTGTTCATTTTGACTGGAAAATTCGTTAATGCGATAGCCTCTTTACTCATAATATTCGTGTAATCGAAACATACTTACACAGTAAATCTTTCTACAGAATTACAAAGACCTGTTTTTTCGTCTATATCCATTAAAAAACAATCCATTTTATGCTCACTGCTATCAAATTCGAACCTAACTGGTAGTTTTGAACGCAGTTTTTTTATTATAAGCTCAGATTTTACACCTAAAATAGAATTAATAGCGCCTGTCATGCCAACATCTGTCACATAGCCAGTTCCTTTTGGCAAAATGTATGCATCTGCTGTTGGTGTGTGCGTATGTGTTCCAAAAACAGCACTCGCCTTGCCGTCTACATAAAAGCCTATAGCTCTTTTTTCGCTCGTAGCCTCTGCATGAAAATCTATAACAACAATCTTTGGTAAGTCATACTCTTTAAAAATTTCGTCTATACTATCAAAAGGACACGGAAAACCCTCCATATATACTTGACCAATTAGATTGATAAACGCAACTCTAATTCTGCCCATATCATGAATATACACACCTCTACCCGGTGCACCTTTTGGGAAGTTATATGGGCGAATAATCGCATTGCTCTCGTTATCTAAGTAATCGTAAATCTCTGGTCGTCTAAAGGTGTGATTTCCCAAAGTGACAACGTCAACACCACTGTCAAAAAGATAATTTGCGCTTGTAGGTGTAACTCCGTTACCGTCAGATGAATTCTCTCCATTTGCAACAACTATGTCTATATTTTTGTCGGATTTTAGCTTGCTTAATTTTGAACGCAAATATTTACAGCCGTTACCTCCAACAACATCTCCAATAGCAAGTATTCTCATAGTTTTCCTCTTTTCTTAATAAACATAGTAGTAATTTTAGATAATCATATAATAATAAAACTTCTTTGTCAATCATAATTTGTAGTATAAGTTTGTCAAAATAACTGACAACATGTTTATAAAATTTTTACAGACAAATCTATTTATCTGTGATATAATAGAAAGGCAAGACAAAATTAATTATAAAGGAGCCTTACATGTTAAGCAATTTCAGTGTAAAAAAACCATTAACTATATTCGTTTCGGTTTTATTAGTTATAATTCTTGGTGGAATATCTTTTACAAGTATGATACCAGATTTATTACCTAACATAAACCTACCGTACGCTATAGTTATTACAACATACCCAGGTGCAACTCCTGAGGAAGTAGAGACCGTGGTAAGTAGACCGTTAGAGCAATCTATGGCTTCACTCGAAAACATAAACAGCATAAGTTCCACCAGTTCGGATAGTTCCTCCATGATAATGTTGGAGTTCACAGACACGGCAAACATGGACGTTGTGGTTACTGATATTAGGGAGGCTATAAACGCAGTTTCAGGTTACTGGCCAGACACTGTTATGAACCCTTTTATATTAAAGCTTAACCCTAACTTGTTACCTGTTACAGTTACTTCTATCAACTACGACGGCATGGACAACATCGACCTTACAAACTTTTTGCAAGAGGAACTTTTAACCCAATTAGAAGGTATTGACGGTGTTGCTAGTGTTGATATTGAGGGTCAAGTAGAGGAACAAGTAAATGTAGTTTTATCTCCTGAAAAAATTGCAGAGCTTAACGAGAAAATAAAGTTAAGTTTAGACAAAGAGTTCGCTGATGCAGAAGAAGAACTAAACGAGGGCGAAACTGAAATTCTTGACGGACTAGCTGAAATTGACGACGGCGAAGCTGAGTTAGACAGTGCAAAAGATGCATTGGAGGTAGGTCAACAAGAGTTGATAGATGGCACAGCAGAGGCACAGTCCGAGCTTTTAACCCAAAGATTTGCACTTGATGAAGCTAAAGCACAGCTTGAAACTCAGCTTGCACAAGCAGAGGACGCACTAGCTCAATTAAACGAGCTATATCCTTTTTTAGTGCAAACTAATGACAGCTATAATCAGCTTTTAGCAGATAGAGAAAAAGCTGAAAACGATTTAGCAGAGCTTAACCAAATTAAAATAGATTACCCACTAAAACAAGCAGAAATCACAGCGAAACAAGCCGAGATTGATGCGTTAAATCTTCTTGTAGAGGGTGGAACTGAGCTTACAGAAGAGCAACAAGCATTGTTAAATCAACACAATGCAGACATGGTTGTTTTAACAACAGATTTAAGCGTTATGGACGCTAAGTTATCAGCACTTGGCACGACTTTCGCTGATATAGACACTAAAATTGCTGAGATTGAGACTTCTAATACTAATACAGATACAGCTATTCAACAATTGGACAATGCACTTGCATTGGTTGGATATAGCCTTGCTGACTTGAACCCAACTGTAACAGAAATGGCTGGGCAAATCGCAATGGCAGAGGCTGGTATAGCTCAACTTGAGACAGCTTTAACAGAGCTTGACGCTGGTAAAATCACTATAGATGACGCTTTGGAAGAACTTAACAAAGCACAGCTTGAGGGTAGCCTTGGTATATCAGCAGGTTACACTGAAATCACAGTTGGTCAAAGCAGTCTAGCAGCGGCTAGAACTCAACTAGAGAGTGCACAAGACCAAATTGAGACAGCAAAAGAAGACATGGACGAGCAAAAAGAAATGGCTTATGACAGTGCAACTGTTGAGATAACTATGGAAATGGTTAGCCAATTACTTACAGCGCAAAATTTTTCTATGCCAATTGGATATGTTACAGAAGATGACGTAGATTACCTAGTTCGTGTTGGTGATGAAATTAACGGTATTGAAGAAATGCAAGCTTTACCACTTTTATACATGGATATTGACGGCGTTGGCGTTGTTACTCTTAGTGATGTAGCAGATGTGTTTATCACAGATAACTCAGTGTTTATATATTCAAAAGTTAACGGAGAAAACAGCTTAACACTTAGCTTTAACAAGCAATCTACTTATGCTACAGCAACTGTTTCTGATAATCTTAATGCAGAATTTGCAGAGCTTGAAGAAAAGTACGACGGACTTAATTTCTCTAACCTTAACGACCAAGGTATATACATTGATATAGTTATTAACAGTGTTTTGCAAAACCTTGTTTTAGGTGCGATACTTTCAGTTATTATACTTATTGCATTCCTAAAAGATATTCGCCCTACTGTTGTTATCGCGGTATCTATCCCAATTTCGTTACTGTTTGCTATTGTTCTAATGTACTTTAGTGGTGTTACTCTAAATGTTATCTCACTTTCTGGTCTTGCTATCGGTGTTGGTATGCTTGTTGATAACTCCGTTGTTGTTATCGAGAATATCTATCGTATGCGTTCAGAAGGTGTTAGCGCATATAAAGCGGCGGCTAAAGGCGCAAACCAAGTTGCAGGAGCAATTGTGGCTTCTACTTTAACAACTGTCTGTGTTTTCTTGCCTATCGTATTTATAGACGGTATGACAAGAGACTTGTTCACAGATTTAGCGTTAACAGTTGCGTACTCATTACTTGCTAGTTTGATAGTTGCTTTAACTTTAGTACCAGCAATTGCTTCTACTGTTCTTAAAAAAGATACAGGTAAAGAGGATAAATTATTCAACGTATTAATCAATGCTTATGGCAAAGTTGCAAGTGCTTCTTTAAGACATAAATGGATAGTTCTAATCCTATCCGTTGCATTGCTAATTGGTAGCACAGCACTTAGTTTAAGCCAAGGATTTATCTTTATGCCAGCCATGTCAAGCACAGAGCTTAGTGGTTCTATTGTTCCTGTAGAGGGAGCAACTTTTGATGACAATGTTAAGCTTGCAGATGATGTTTATGAAAGAATATATAGTATAGACGGACTTGAGACAGTTGCGATTATCGTACCTAGTGAAAATGCAACAAGCACAGGCATGATGAGCATGATGATGGGTGGCGGAGGCTCTAACCTTACTATCTATGCTTTAATAGACGAGGATTCTGGCAGAAAAGACACTGAAATCAGTGCAGAAATCTTAGAAAAAACTAGTGACTTAGGCGTGGAGATTAGCATATCAGGTGCTTCGTCTTCTATGACTACTCTAGGAGCTTCAGGAATTACTTTAAAAATCTTTGGCGACAATTTAGATAACTTGATTGCAGAGGCTAAAAATTTAGCCGTAGAGCTTGAAAATATTGAGGGTTTAACAGAGATAAGCACAGGTGTTGAGGATAATAATCCAGAGATTAGAATTGTTGTAGACAAAGAAAAAGCTATTGAACAAGGTTTAACAGTAGCGCAAGTTTTCCAATATGTTGCTTCTGAAATTGAGTCAGAGACTAGCTCTGGCAGTGTGTATGTAGACAACAAAGACACCGACATTATTATATATGATGAGTCTAAAGAGAACTTTAGCGTAAATGATGTGAAAAATATCGTATTGAATTACACAGATATGCAAGGTGAAGAAAAAGAAGTAATGCTAACAAGTGTTGCTGATATTATAGAGACAGAAAGTCTTAACGCAATTAGCCGTGAAGACCAAAAGAGAACACTAACTGTTAGTGCTTCTGTTTTAGACGGCTACAACGTAACGCTTCTTACAAACCAAGTTCAAAATTTAGTTGACAGCTACCAAACACTTGAGGGCAACGACATTATCGTTGGTGGCGAGAACGAAACAATTATGGAGTCTATGGAGCAACTTGCACTTATGGCTGTTTTAGCAGTTGTTATCATCTACTTTATTATGGTTGCTCAGTTCCAATCATTCAAACTTCCGTTTATTGTAATGTTCACAATCCCACTGGCATTCACAGGTGGTTTCCTAGCACTTCTATTAACTGGAAACGAAGTTAGCGTTGTTGCTATGGTAGGTTTCGTAATGCTTTCTGGTATTATCGTTAACAATGGTATCGTTTTAATAGACTATATCAACATTTTAAGAGTAGAGGGCATGGAAAAAAGAGCTGCGATTGTGCTTGCTGGTAAAACTCGTATGAGACCTATACTAATGACAGCACTGACAACAGTTTTAGGACTTGTGTTTATGGCTGTTGGTACAGGTGTTGGCACAGAGATGATGCAACCTATAGCAATAGTTTGCATTGGAGGCCTATTATATGGTACACTTATGACATTGTTCGTCGTTCCGGCTATGTATGACCTATTAAGCCGTAAAGAGATGAAAATAATAGATATTGAAAACTAAGGAGAATTATTATGACAGAATTAAAAAGAGAATTTATTGAATTTATGCTATCAGCAGAAGTGTTAAGATTTGGAGATTTCGTTACAAAAAGTGGCAGAAATACTCAGTACTTTGTAAACACAGGTAACTATAAAACAGGTGAGCAAATTGCTAAACTAGGCTCATACTACGCAGCTTTAATTAAAGAGACAATCGGCGACGATTACACTTGTATGTTTGGCCCTGCTTACAAAGGAATTCCACTTGCTACTTCAACTTCAGCTGCTATGTATAACGACCACGGTATCAGCAAGCCTTTCTTCTTTAATAGAAAAGAAGAAAAAGACCACGGTGAGGGTGGTAGTCTTGTAGGTTACAAACCAGTAGACGGCGACAAAGTTATCATAATCGAGGACGTTATCACAGCTGGTACTGCTATTAGAGAAGTAATGCCTATTCTAAAAGGTGTTGCAAACACAGAGGTTAAACACATGTTCATAAGCGTTAACAGATGTGAAATCGGTACAACTCCAGGCAAAACTGCTGTGTCAGAAGTTAGCGAAGAATACGGAATTAATGTACACAGCATAGTAGATGTTAGAGACATTAAAGAGTACTTGAGCGAAAAAGAAGAATACAAAGATTTAGTTGCTAAAATGGAAGATTACATGAAACAATACTGCGTTTTATAAGAGGTTTACGTATGAATACTTTTTTGGACAACAAAAATAACTATCTTAAAAAAATAGACGAAGTAATTTTAAACGGCAAATACAAAGACGATTGGAACACAGTGATGAACCACAAGGTACCTGATTGGTACCAAAATGCAAAGTTCGGTATATTCTTCCATTGGGGAGTTTACACCGTGCCTGCGTTTGGTTCTGAGTGGTATTCATGCTTTATGTACAAGCCGACTGCTGTTCAAAGAGGTAAAAATATATACGAGCACCATGTAAAAAACTATGGCGACCCAAAAGATTTTGGCTACAGAGATTTTGTGCCGAACTTCAAAGCTGAGAAATTCAATGCTGATGAATGGGTGGAGATAATCAAAAATAGTGGTGCAAAATTTGTTATGCCAGTTGCAGAGCACTGCGACGGTTTTGCAATGTATGACACAGAGTTCTCTGATTGGTCTGCCTCTAAAAAAGGGCCTTGCAAAGATACTTTAATGCTTTTAAAACAGTCTATTGAAAACAACGGAATGACCTTTTGTGTGTCTTCTCACAGAATGGAACATTACTGGTTTATGGGTGCTTTAAATGATATAGAAAGCGATATTCCAAAACCATTAGAGTACGGCGATATTTACTGGCCAGCAAAACCACAGCAGTTCGATATGGAAGACGGAAGCACAACAAAAAGCTACACAGAAGTATATCTAAAAAATATAGATGAAGATTTTATGGAAGACTGGCTTGTTAGAACTTGTGAGTTAGTCGATAAATATCAGCCTAAAATCATCTACTTTGATTGGTGGATTCAGATTAAACCGATGAAGCCTTATCTGAAAAAATTCATGGCTTATTATTATAACCGTGCGTTAGAATGGGGCGAAGAAGTAACAGTTAACTATAAAAACGACGCATTCCCACACACCTCTGCTGTTAAAGATATTGAAAGAGGACAGCTTACAGATGTATCACCATATTTTTGGCAAAACGATACCTCTGTCGCTAAAAACTCTTGGTGCTATACAGACGATAACGACTATAAAGAAAGCCCAGAGATTATCAGCACTTTAATAGATGTTGTAAGCAAAAATGGTAGCTTGCTGTTGAACATTTGCCCTAAATCTGACGGTACAATTCCTGAAAAAGACAAGCAGTTGTTGGCAGAGATTGGCGAGTGGATGAAAGTTAACGGCGAGGGTATCTATGACACTGTTCCGTTTAGAAAATACGGAGAAGGTCCAACGCTTACAGAAGAAGGTCATTTTAGCGACACGCTAAACAAACCATACACAGAAGAAGACTTTAGGTTTACATATAAAGGCTCTACACTATATGTTTTTGCAATGAATTACCCAGCAGACGGAGTTGTTAGGGTAAAAACTCTAGCAGGTGCTGGCAAACGAAACAACAACTTTAATGCAGTTATCAAAAATGTAGAAGTATTAGGGCAAGGCAAAAGAGATTTTATTATAAGCGAAGATTACCTAACAGTTTTTGGTGACAAAATAAAAACAGACAAACCTGTCTGCATAAAATTTGAGATAGAATAATATTCTCGTTAAAAAAAGAGTTATGACAAAAAAACGTCATAACTCTTTTAACTTATACTGCAAATACTTTTGCTTTTTTTAGGGCGAAAACCAAGCCTTGCGCCAGTGCAATCGCCAACACAACGCTAATGATGTCTTTTAACAAATATGGTATAGAAACAAGTAGCATAGACGCTAAAAAGTTCATGTCGTTTAGCAATCCGTATTGTAACGCACCAAAAATGTGACACACTAAAAGACCAGCCATACTAAGTAATATTGTGAGGATTTTATTTTTTTGCATACTTCCAAGTCCACACAAAAAAGCCATTGCTATAAATCCCCAAATAAAACCACCGGTAGGGCCTATGATAGAAGCTAAACCTCCACCAAAACCAGCAAAAACAGGAACACCAACTGCACCCAAAGCAACGTAAACACCAAGGCAAAGTGGAGCGAGCTTTGCACCGAGCAAGGTCGCTACAAGTGCCACGCCAAAGGTTTGTAATGTTACAGGAATACCACTAGGCATGGGTATCATAATCTGAGACAGCACCACTACCAATGCAACACAAATTGCAACTAAAGTTAATTTTTGAGTATTGTTTTTAAATTGTAAGTTCATAATAACCCTCCATTTCGATATTATTCTATATTTTTTCAAGAAGATAGTCAACTAATTAATTAATTTAGGTTGACAATAGGGGTGGTTGAAAATTTACAATTTATGCATTAAAGAAAAAACCATATATGATATAATTTATGGTAAAGTGCCGAAAAGAGGGATATAGATTGAATATTGCGATATGTGATGATGATGAAATATTAAGCGACACTATAGAAAACTATAGTTTAAAATATGGAGAAGAATTTGGTTTTGATATAAAGGTAACAAAATTTAATAATGGAGAGTGCTTGGTTGATTGCATTAAAACAGGGGCGAAGTTTGAGTTGATTTTTTTAGACATTGAGCTTGGCACAACAACAGGCGTTGAAGTTGGCAAAATGATTAGAGAAGATTTTCAAAATCATTATAGCAAGATAGTGTTTATATCAGCAGCTGACGGTTATGAGATGAGCTTGTTTAAAATTCAACCAATGGATTTTTTAAGAAAGCCTATAAAAAGTGAAGATATATATAGTTGCATTGAGTTAACTATAAAGATATTGAATATCACAGGCAATTTATATGAATTTGTAATGGATAAAAAAACCATATTTATTAATATGTCGGATATATTGTATTTTGAGAATAGTTTAAGAAAAATAAAACTGGTTACAAGTGAGAAAGAGTACATTTTTTACGGAAAAATATCTACAGTATTAAACGATTTGCCAAACACATTTCTTGTTCCTCATAATTCTTTTATAGTGAATTATGATAATATTAATATAATAGGGGACGAGTTTATAACAATGAAAAACGGCAAAGAAATACCGATTAGCAGAAGTCATAAAAAAGATGTGCAAATGGCACAATATAATATTTTGAGGAGCAGAAATAATGCAAATTTTTGATGTTGTGGATTATCTAACAATTCCTATATATGTAATGTCAATATATTTTTTATTTACCTCATTTGTGTATAAAGTAAAAAACAAAAGAGACGAAATAATAGCTTATACAATTTTTGGTATATTACAGATAGTAGTACTTTTATTAACTACAATACCTATAATAAAACTTATATTTTCAATTGGTGCATTTATCATTCTTTCATTTAACTATGATATGAATATGAAAAAGAGGATAATTATTGTAACGTATGTAATAATGATAATTCTAGCAATAGAAATGTTGCTTACGCTAATAGTAATTAGTAATGATATAGATTTATTTAATAACTATACCGTTGAGTTCGGTGGTTTTATCGTGTTTGAGCGTGTATCAATGTTGATAGTGGCTTATTTTATTAATAGAATAAAAAGAAAAAACGATGGTACTGATAATTTACCAATATACCACTATTTCTATAAATTATTAACACTAATCGGTGTACTATTTCTCTATCTCACTTCTGTTAATAAAAACGAATTAAGTGATTTTGAAATTTTATTTAACAGTTTTACAATGATATCAGTGGTTGTTTTATTTATAACCTATGACAAAAAAATGCAAGATTTTATGGAGTTGTATATACAAAGTAAAATTATAAAAGAACAAAATTTATCTTATGAAAAACAAAACGAGATTAGAAAAGATTATGAGGTTAATATAAGAAACACAAAACATGACATTAAGAACCATTTAATTGCACTGAAATCTTTAAATCAAAATAATAATACAGAAATAGATGATTATATTGATTCTATGTTAAATAAAATAGAACTAGATAATAATTATGTTAATTCAGGTAATTTTGTTGTTGATAGTTTAATTAATTTTAAAATGCAAAAACTTTATGATACAAAAGTAAACACACATATCAAGGTGAATATTCCAACAGAAATTAATATATCACCGTATGATTTAACAGTTATTCTAGGCAATTTACTTGAAAATGCTATAGATGCTGTATTAAAATGCAAAGATGAAAAGAAGCTAAGCATTATAATTAATTATGACAAAGGCAATTACACCATTATGATAGACAACACTTATTTTGGGAAAATCATTACAAACGGAGACAGATACAAAACGACAAAAAAAGATAAAAATTTACACGGATTAGGAATAGAAAGCGTGAAAAAAACATTAGAAAAATATAACACAAACTTAGTTTTAAATCACACTGATAACATGTTTTCTGCTTTTGTGAGCATACCAAACACCGAAAAAATTTGATTTTATTACCAATTATTACATCTCAGAAGCAGATTATTACATTTGGGTTGAAAAATTAATTAATTATGCTATACTTTAGTTATAAAGTATATGGTAGTAGTTAACAAAAATACTTTATTTAGTTGAAGAAATAAACGATTAATGATATAATAGAAATATAAGGTAGAATAGTACTAAGATTATCTGTTAAAGTACTAAAATATATAATTAACTGGAGGTATCAAAATGAAAAAAGTATTAGGTTTATTAATCACAGCAAGCGTTATGCTATTTGCTCTATCTGCTTGCAACGAAACTGCACCAGAGATGAACGTTGACGAAGTACTGATAGACGAAAGTTTTACAGTAGCAGACGGAAACTTAAACCCTGTTGATGTTGAGTTTGGTACTGGGCAAGATGCGCTTTTAGAAAGTATCGATGGTGCAGAATTTACTAACGGAAACGTAGTGTTAACTGAAACAGCAGTTACATCAGTAGGTGAAATTCAAGTTGATACCACTTATGTTATCGGAAACACTGGCGGTGGCTCTACTGACGGATTAATTATGGTAAGTCTTACTACTGCTGAACTAAGCAGAGAAGATTACGACAAATTATTCACAAGCTTAACAGAAATCCTTACAGCTGACTTAGGCGAACCTGAGTTCTCTGAACATGAACCAGTTACAGATAGATACACTTACGGTTGGAGCAATGTAAGGCTAGGAAGCATACAAGAACCAGACAGCGATGTTATAAAAATAGACCTAACAGTTGCTAACGCTGATATGGGATAAGGTTAATAATTTAATGCTCGGCTATTAAAAGTAGTCGAGTGTTTTTATATTTTCTATTAGCTTTAACAACTTAATGCAGTATAGTTGAATTTTAAACTTTTATCATATATATTTAAGAAATCAGCCCTATTACTTATTTTTATACTATTAATTTTTCATTAAATTATCTTTTTCTCTTTCAATTTTTGGCGTTTTGTGGTATTATTGAATATATGTGTCAAAAAAGAAGTTCGATTTAGTAAGAAAGGTATGGTATAATATATGAAGTTTAATAACGTGTGCGATAACCACTGCCACAGTTCACATTCTTTTGACGGAAACAACACACCGAAAGAAATGCTTGCAAGAGCAAATGAACTAGGACTTAAATATATCACTATCACCGACCATTGCGAGTGTGAACAATACGACCATGCTGACTATAACTACAGGGTGTCATCTAAAAAAGCTTATGATGACATTAGCGTGCTTAAATTAGATAACCAAAACTTGTTGCTAGGCATAGAGCTTGGGCAGTTTTTGCAAAACGCAGAGGCTAGAGAAGACGCATTAAAAAACCGAAACTATGATTTTATTATAGGCTCTCTGCACAGCTTAGAGAATAAACCTGATTTTTACTATTGGGGAGACGGTGTTGATGTTGTCACTGAACTTAATCTGTATTTTGATGAATTAATCAGAATGATTGATTTTGGAGGGTTTGACACGCTGGCACATCTAACATATCCATTAAGATATTTAAGAAACGAACAAGGTGGCTTTTACACCTTTGACCCGTTTATTGAAAGAGTAAAAGAAGTGTATGGAAAACTTATACATAAAGGTATTTCACTAGAACTTAATTGCTCTGGTTTAAGGCAGTCAATTGGCGAAGTGTTGCCTAACAAAAGTCTTTTAGATTTATACAAACAAATGGGCGGCGAACTTATCACGATAGGTTCAGATGCTCATAGCTGTGAGGATTTAGGTAAAGGACTTGGCGACGGACTAGAGATTTTAAGTGAGATAGGTTTTACCCATTATGCGACATATATTAACAGAAAACCAAATATGATTAAGATAATATAGATAGAAAGGTAGTAATATTATGAACGAAGAAAAATTATTGAAACTGATTAAGGATAACTCCAGACTTAGCCATGAAGATATAGCCACTTTGCTTGGCGTTACAAAAGAAGAAGTAAGTACTACCATAAAAAAATTAGAAAAAGAGAATGTTATTAAAGGGTATAAAACCTTAATTAACTGGGAAAAAACTAACGTTGGCGTTGCAACAGCAGTTATAGAGGTTAAAGTTACACCTCAACCAGACACTGGTTTTGATGAAATCGCTAAGAGAATATCAAGGCTTGAAGAAGTTGAGAGCGTTAGCCTAATGGCTGGTGGGTTTGACCTTATGCTTGTTGTTAATGCGCCTACCATGCAAGAGGTTGCAATGTTTGTGTCAAAAAGGCTTGCACCGATTGGTGGAGTTCTTTCCACTGCTACTCATTTTGTTTTAACAAAATATAAAGATTCTGACACTGTTTTCACAGAAGAAAATAGCGATGAAAGAGAAAGGGAGCTGTTTGTGTGATAGATCTTAATTCGTTTATTAATACAGAGATAAAAAATATTAAACCCTCAGGTATTAGAAAGTTCTTTGACATAGCAGCCGAAATGGACGAAGTTATATCGTTAAGCGTTGGTGAGCCAGATTTCAACACACCGTGGCACATTCGCCAAGCAGGTATTGAAAGCCTTGAAAAAGGTAAGACAAAATATACACCAAACCAAGGGTATAGCGAACTTAGAAAAGAAGTAGCTAATTTCTTAGAACGAAAATATGGTCTAAGTTATTCGCCAATAACTGACATACTGATCACTGTTGGTGGTTCTGAGGCTATTGATTTATTCATACGCTGTATAGTTGAAAAAGGCGACGAAGTTTTAATACCAGAGCCTAGCTTTGTGTGCTATGTTCCTATTGTAAAACTGGCTGGTGGAGTACCTGTTACGATTAAAACCACTGCTGAAAACAAGTTTAGGCTAACTGCTGAGGAGCTTGAAAAGCATATTACAGATAAATCTAAGGTGTTAATCATGCCGTTCCCAAGTAATCCAACAGGCGCTGTTATGAGAGAAGACGACCTTAAGGCTATAGCAGAAGTCGTTAAAAAGCATAATCTGCTTGTTTTGTCAGACGAAATATACAGCGAGCTTACGTATGGCGACAAAGAACATGTGAGTATTGCGTCTATTGATGACATGGCAGAGCGAACTGTAGTTGTTAACGGTTTTTCTAAGTCACATTCTATGACTGGTTGGAGAATGGGATACGCAGCGGGTCCTAGTGCGATAATATCTGCTATGGTAAAGCTTCATCAATTTGCAATAATGAGCGCACCGACTACTTCTCAATATGCAGCGATTGAAGCTATGAAAAATGGCGACAAAGATATAGCAATGATGAAAGAAGAATACGACATGCGTAGACGTTTTGTGGTTAAATCATTTAACGATATGGGTCTTGAATGTTTTGAACCAGAGGGCGCATTCTATGTTTTTCCGTCAATAAAATCAACTGGGTTAAGCTCAGAAGAATTTTGCGAAAAATTAATTTATGCAAAAAAAGTTGCTGTTGTGCCGGGTAATGCTTTTGGAGACAGTGGCGAAGGATACATAAGAGTTTGTTATTGTTACTCGTTAAAACATTTACAAGAAGCAATGTCAAAAATCAAGGAAATGCTTGAAGAAATAAAGGAATAATATATGTACAATGTTTACGTAAGCTCTGCGGTGTCTTACGATGTTAACGAGTTAAATGTGCTGATTGAAAAACAATTTAGCACACTTAATATAGATATAAAAAAAGGTAGCACGGTTGTGCTAAAACCCAACTTGGTTATAAAATCTAAGGCTGAGGAGGCAATAATTACTCACCCAAATGTTACGGCAGCTGTTGGTAACTATGTAAAAAAAAGAGGTGGCAAAGTACTTATTGCCGAAAGCCCCGGTGGTTTATACACACCACCTATAATGAAAAGTATATTTGATGCCTGTGGTTACACGGAGATGGCTGACGAACATGGTTTCAGCTTGTACACAGAATGCGAATTTAGCGAAAAAGACCACGTTATAGGTGAAAAAGTTAAAAAGTTTGAGATAGTTAAGCCTTTTTTAGAGGCTGATTTGATTATTAACATAGCAAAATTAAAATCACATGGAATGTTGAATTATAGTGGAGCTTCAAAAAATCTTTTTGGCACAGTTCCAGGCTTGAAAAAACCAGAGTTCCACATGCGGTTTCAGTCGGTACAAGATTTTTCTACAATGCTTGTAGATTTGAATATGTGCCACGGAAAAGTGGTTAGTGTGATAGACGGAATTACGGCAATGGAGGGCGACGGCCCAACAGGTGGCAGACCTACTGATATCGGTGTTTTGATAAGCTCTGATAGCCAATTTGCAGCTGATTTTATTGGAACACAAATTGTAAATATGAACCCACATAAGTTACCACTTTTGAAAATAGCTATGGACAAAAAAGTATGTCCTACAAAAATCGAGGAAATTAATTTATATGGTGATGATTATAAAAAGCTTGTAAAAAAAGATTTTTTAATGCCAAAATCAAAGCCGTTAGATTTTTCAAATAAAATACCAAAATGTTTTTTACCATTGGTGAAAAAAATAATGACACCATACCCTAAAATCAAGCATAAAAACTGTGTTGGGTGTGGAAAATGCAAAGAGAGTTGCCCTGCAAATGTAATTACGATAGTAAACAAAAAAGCGTATATCAACAACAAAAACTGCATAAAATGCTTTTGTTGCCACGAGATGTGCCCATTTAAAGTGGTTGATATAAAAAGATTTAGCTTGTTTAAGTTTTAGATAATGGAGGGATTATGTTACTTAAAGCGTATGCGAAAATAAATTTATCACTAGATATTATTAATAAAAGACCTGACGGATACCATAATTTAGATACAGTTATGCAAACTGTTAGTTTGTACGATACAATAGATTTAACAAAAAATAAAGACAGCAAAATTAACTTGGGTTGCTCAAGAATTAATTTGCCAATAGATAGACATAACACAGCTTACATGGCGGCGGAATTAATGCTTGAACACTGCAAAGAAAAATGCTTAGGTGTAAATATTCATATATGCAAAAATATACCGAGCGAAGCTGGTCTTGGTGGTGGCAGTGCAGATGCTGCTGCTGTTATAAACGGAATGAACAAACTATTTGAGCTTAATTTAACTAATGAAGAATTGGTGAAAATTGGTGCTAGAGTTGGTGCTGATGTACCGTTTTGCTTGAATATTGGCACAGCAAGGTGCGAGGGTATCGGCGAGATTATTAGCACTGTAGATAAGATGCCAGATTGCCATATTTTGATATGTAAGCCTCCTGTTGGAATTAGTACAGCAGAAGCGTATAGAGCAAGTGATAAGTTCCCACAAGATGGCGAATTTATGACTGAGTCGGTAGTGGATAGTTTAAAAACGAACGATATTAACACAGTAGCCGAAAATATCAGCAATAGATTTGATGAGATTATGTGTGTGTCCGAAGTGCAAGTTATAAAATCAATAATGACAGAAAACGGTGCATTAGGAGCGTGTATGACAGGTAGTGGCTCTGCTGTTTTTGGAATATATACAGATGAAGAAGTTATGAAAGCAAGTGCTAAAATACTGCAAGATGTAGGCGAAGTATTTATGTGCAAACCGTTAAATAGTGTTGAATAAATAGAAAAAATGAAAGGAAATGAGTTTTAATGTTGAAGGAAAAAATTGAGAAAATAAAACTCTCTTTCGAGGAAGAAATCTCGAAAGCACAAAATAATGAAGTTTTAGAAAAAGTAAGAGTAGGTTACTTAGGCAAAAAGGGAGAGATTACATCTTTAATGCAAAATCTTAAAGATGTTGAACCAGCTGAGAAAAAAGAGTTTGGTAGTGGAATTAACAAACTTAAAAGATATGCTGAGGAAAAAATTGCAGAAGTTATGGTAGAGATACAAAAAAAAGAAGAAGAAATTCTTGTTGCTACTGCGCCAAAATATGACCTTAGCTTACCTGTTAAAGAGGAAAAAGGTTCTTATCACCCAATGACATTGGTTCAAAGAGAGCTTGAGGAAATCTTTGCTTCTATGGGCTTTACAGTGGAAGATTTTAGTGAAATAGTTAACGATTACAACTGTTTTGAAGCGCTTAACATACCTAAACATCACCCAGCTAGAGACATGCAAGATACATATTATCTTGATAATGGTCAGTTATTAAAAACTCATACTTCTGCTGCACAAAATTCTATTATGAAAAAATACGATTTGCCAATCAGAGCGATTTTCCCAGGTAGATGCTTTAGAAACGAAAGCACTGATGCAAGCCACGAGACTACTTTCTTCCAAATGGAAGGCATGATGATAGACAAAGATATTTCAATATCTAACTTAATTTACTTTATGAAAAACATGCTTTCTAAAGTGTTTAAACAAGATGTTGAAGTTCGACTTCGCCCAGGATTTTTCCCATTTGTTGAACCTGGTTTTGAGCTTGACATAAGCTGTTTAATCTGTGGTGGTGACGGTTGCCCTACATGCAAAAATTCTGGTTGGGTAGAGCTTTGCCCTTGTGGTATGATTCACCCTAACGTGCTTAAAGAGGGTGGAATTGACCCAGAAGAATACACAGGTTTTGCGTTTGGTCTAGGCTTAACAAGACTAGCGATGATGCGTTTTGGCGTTAAAGATATTCGTGACTTTAACAGCGGTAACCTTAAAGTTTTAGAACAATTTTCACACGAATAAGGAGGGGCAAACATGTTAATATCAATGAATTGGATAAACGAATATGTAGATTTATCCGACCTTAATAAAGAAGACTTAATCAAGCAATTCACTCTTAGCACAGCTGAGGTTGAGGACATTATTTACAAAGGTGAAAACCTTAAAAATGTTGTAGTTGCTAAAATATTATCGGTAGAAAAACACCCAGACTCTAAAAAATTGCACCTGCTTAAAGTAGATGCAGGCGACAAAGTTTATGAAGTTGTTTGTGGTGCACCTAATGTGCGTGAGGGCTTAGTAATTCCTTTTGTTAAAGAGGGTGGAAAAGTTGGCGACATGGACATTAAAGTAGCAAAAGTTGCTGGTTATGAGAGCCACGGCATGTGCTGTAGCGAAGCTGAACTTGGCATTAGTGCTGACCACAGTGGTCTGTTAGAGCTACCAGAGAACCTAACTCTAGGCACTGATATTCGTGATGTTTACGAAATCCGTGACATTATTTTTGAGGTTGACAATAAAAGCTTAACTAATCGCCCAGACCTTTGGGGACACTATGGCGTTGCTAGAGAGTTTTCTGCTCTAACAGGTAGACCTCTAAAAGCTATCGACAAAGTTGATTTAGCTCAGTACGACAACTTAGAAGCGTTGGATATTAAAATATCTGACCCACTTTGCTTGCGTTATAGTGGTATGACAGTTGAAAATGTAACAGAAAAAGTTAGCCCTGTTAACATGAGAATTAGACTGTTTTATCTAGGAAGCAGAGCGATTAACTTGCTTGCTGACCTAACAAACTACCTAATGCTAGAGATGGGACAACCTATGCACGCATTTGATAAAGCAAAAGTGTCAAGCATTGATGTAAAGCGCTTTGATAAAGAGTTCGATTTTAAAACACTAGACGGAGAGACTAGAAAAATCGATGAAAACACTTTAATGATTTGCAACGATAAAGAAGCAGTGGCAATTGCTGGTGTTATGGGTGGTTTAGAGTCTGAGATAGAAGACGACACAACAACTTTACTTTTAGAGTCAGCTTGTTTTGACCCAATAAGTGTTAGAAAAACTTCAACAAGACTTTCTCTAAGAACTGATGCAAGCATGAGATACGAGAAAACTCTAGACCCAGAGATGACAGCTGATGCGATAGCAAGATTTATCAAACTACTATCAGACATAGACAGTGGTGTTAAAGTTACTTCTAGCCTAACTGATGTTTACAAAACAAAATACCCTGAAATTAAGCTTGAATTTACAAAAGCTTATGTTGATAAATACACAGGTATAGAGATAACAAACGAGAGAATACTAAACACATTGACTTCTCTAGGCTTTGCTGTAAGCGTGGATAATGACGTTTTCAAAGTTAAAGTGCCAACTCACAGAGCGACAAAAGACGTTACTATCAAAGCTGATATAATTGAGGAAATCACTAGAGTTTATGGTTATGATAACTTTGAGATTAAGACAGCATTAAGCCCACTTTACCCAGTTATGAAAGCTTCTACAAATGCTTGTGATTACTATGCTAAAAATATTTTGGTAGAGGGTTACAAACTGCACGAAGTACATTCTTACCTATGGTGTGATGCTAAAAAATATAAAGATTTAGGTATAGATATTCCACAAAATGTTAAGCTGTTGAACTCTATCAACCCAGATTTAACTGTGATGAGAAAATCAATTATGCCTACACTTTTAAGCTATGTTAATGAAAACAAAAGCTACTCACAAAATTTTGGTATCTTTGAGATAGGCAGAGTTGTTGAGGGTGTAGACGAAAATAATGCGTGTATCGAACGCAAAAAACTTGCGATAGCATTGTATTCAAGAGACAAAAGCGAGAGCGAAATTTTCTTTGAACTTCGTAATATGATTGTAAATATTGTTAACTCTACTAAACACAGAAACCCTGTTTTTGAAAGTACTGAGCCAGTGTTTAACTTCCAACATCCGTCTAACACAGCTAATGTGTACCTAGACGGCGAAAAAATTGGTATGCTTAACACGCTATACCCAACAATTGGCAACAAGATAGATAAAAAAGCTAAAATTGTTACAGCAGAGATAGACATGCATTCTCTTGCAGAGTTCGGGGTGGCACCAATCGTTTATAACGAGCCGTCACGTTTCCCAGGTATTGACATTGACTTAAGCTTAGTAGTTCCAAGCGACATGAAGTTTACACAAATTACTCCTGCATTTAACGATGTAACTCCACTGCTTAAAAACATTAACTTAGTTGACGTTTACGAGGGAGAGCAAAAGAGCATTACAATTAGATTATCATTTGTATCTACTGATAAAACTCTTGCTAAGGCTGAGATACAAGAATATATAGACGTTATTTTGTCAAAATTGGCAGAAATTGATGTAAAACTTAAATTATAAAAATTAAATTGATAAATACTATTGATAAATTCACTAATTTATAGTATTATATTAGTAAAGAGTATCTTGTTTGGAGGTGTCCCTATATGCTAGAAAAATCATTTGATGCAACTCAAGAATTTTCTATTATAAACCCAGATGAAAGAAGAATGGTTAGAGTAATTACTGAGGTTTATGACGCTTTGGAAGAAAAAGGTTACAACCCTATAAGCCAAATTGTGGGGTACATTCTTTCCGAAGACCCTACTTATATAACAACTCACAGAAATGCAAGAGCATTAATTAGAAAAATTGACCGAGACGAACTCTTAAAAGAGTTGGTTAGAAACTATTTAGACAAATAGCTTAAATTATAGTGCTTACTAATATTTTAGCTAGTTAAGGGCTACCCTTCTAAACTTGTTTTGGAGGGTAAGCCTTAATATTTTATGTGATTGGAGTGAATTATATTGAGCGAGTACAACTTTCCTATGTATAAAGGAAGACCACTTGTTAGAAGTGGAGATACATTATTTTACGGTGATATGGCAGATTCCCACGTAGTTCAATTAGCAATTAAGAGCAAAAAAGTAGAAGATGGTGTGGAGATTGCAGATAAAGTGTCTGTGCAGTTATTAGCGACAGACCCAACATTGCCACCACAAGACAGAGTAGAGAAATCAAGTGAGAAATCAAGCCTATACGCAGCGATTGATATAGCTGATGCATGGCTTACAAGAAGATTATCAAGTAAATAAGCAAATAACTGAGGAGAGAACGATTTGTTCTCTCCTTAAATTATATAAAAAACAATATCAAAATCACATTTCATATAAATATCGCTTGTAGGGGATGGTCTTGACCATTCCGAGATATTGGGTAAGGCTTTTATTATTCTGTCATTATAAATAAACACAAAATTTTACTCATTAAATGCAATATATCTTCATATACTAATATATAATGCAGTTTTACTGGGGAGGTAAGTTATGTGTTCTATATGTGGTATAGTAAATTATAAAAACACGGTTAATACTGATACTCTAAATAAAATGAACGAAGTTTTATTTCACAGAGGTCCAGACCAACAGGGGATATTTAAAAATGAAAACGTAGGTTTTGCACACAACAGGCTTGCGATTATCGACGTTGAAAACGGACTTCAACCTATGGTTAGAGAGTATAATGGAAAAACGTATGTGATTATTTATAACGGAGAGTTATATAACACGCCAGAGCTTAGAAAAATTATCGAGGATAATGGTATAGTTTTACAAACAAAATGTGACACAGAAGTTCTTTTGTATACCTATATTTTATTTAAACAAAAGTGTGCAGAAATGCTAAACGGAATATATTCTTTTGCAATTTTAGATGAAGATAAAGTTTATTTAGCTAGAGATAGATTTGGGATAAAGCCATTTTTTTACACAAAAATTGGTGAAAACCTTCTGTTTGCATCAGAGTTGAAAGCTCTATTTGAAAATGAACTTGTTAAGCCTGTTATGGATAAACAAGGTTTATGGCAGTTGCTTTTTATGTCTCCTGCAAAAATAGAGGGAACAACTATTTTTAAAAACATCAAGGAAATTCCACCTGCATATCACGGATATTTTGACGGAGAAAAATTGAACATTAAGCCGTATTGGCAGTTGAAAGCTAAAGAATTTAAAGAAAACAGAGAGGATTGCATTGCTAGAACGAAATACATCTTAACTGATGCTATAAAAAGACAGTTGGTGTCTGACGTGCCGTTATCATGCTTTTTGTCAGGAGGCTTAGACTCCTCTGTTATCAGCTCAGTTGCTTCACGTGAATACAAGAAAAATGGAATGGTTTTAAGCACGTATTCTTTTGAGTATGAGGGTAATAAAGAGAACTTTAAAGGTACACTATTTCAGCCTCAGCCAGATGACGAATACGCTGTGTACCTTGCAGATTATTTGGGAACAAACCATAATATTTTAACTGCAAACACGGAAGTTATCATAGATTTATTAGAGGCGGCGTGTGGTGCTAGAGATATGCCTGGTATGGCAGATATTGACTCCTCGTTACTGTATTATTGTTCACTTGTTAAGAAAAATCACACTGTTGCAATAAGTGGAGAATGTGCCGACGAGATTTTTGGGGGATATCCATGGTTTTACAGACCAGAGATGTTAGCGCAAGAGTTTTATCCGTGGATTCACGACCCATTTAAAAGAGTAAGTCTGTTTAAAGATGAGCTAGTTGATAAAAAAGACGGCTATGAATATCTAAAAAGTGAGTATCAAAAAGATATGCTAAGGTGTCCGTACTTAGACACAGACAGTTACTCAATGGCGCAAAGTAGAAAGGCGACTTATTTGTCTACAAAATACTTTATGACATCACTTTTAGAGCGTAAAGACAGAATGAGTATGCACAGTGGGGTAGAGGTGAGAGTTCCGTTTTCTGACCACCGAATACTTGAATATGTGTATAATGTGCCGTGGGAGATAAAGTTTGAGGGTAATGTAGAGAAAGCTTTGCTGAGAAATGCAATGGCTGAGTACTTGCCAGATAAAATATTGAACCGAAAGAAAAGCCCGTACCCAAAAACGCACGACCCTATATATGAGTATAAAGTGACTGATATACTGATTAAAAAGCTTAATAAAAAGGGTAGATTATATGAACTAATAAACAGAGATGAGCTAAATAATCTGTTGCAATCAGATAACCAAACATGGTTTGGGCAGTTGATGTCAAAACCTCAGCTTATATCATGGTTAATTCAACTAGATTTTTGGCTAGAAAAATATGATATACAAATTGAGATATAAAATAGCACAAAAATAAAAGCCTTTCCAATTAAGGAAAGGCTTTTTGTTCACAAATAATTATTGTGCTCTCATGCTTGCGAAGCATTTGCTGCAGTATACAGGACGGTCCTCACGTGGTTTGAAAGGAACTTGTGCATCTTGGCCACAAGAAGCGCAAGTAGCTGTGAATTGCTCACGCTCTGCTCTGATAGCATTTTTACGGTTAGTTCTGCAATTTTTACATCTTTGTGGCTCGTTTACGAAACCTTTTTCGCTGTAAAATTCTTGCTCTCCTGCTGTAAATACGAAGCTATCTCCGCACTCTTTACAAGTTAAATTTTTGTCTTCGAACATTTTGATCTACCTCACTTTAGTAATAACGATATTTTGCCCTAACGGGCGCTTATTTGCAAGGTGTTTTGCACCTTAAACAACATCTTTTGCCTTTAATTTTCTGCGTACCCTTTGTATCGCATTGTCAAAAGCTTTTACAGAAATCCCATATCTAACCGGAATCTGTGACCTTTTGCAACCGCTTAAATATAAGGCCAATATCTTTTGCTCTAAAGGAGATAGTGATATATGGATTTGATTTAAAACAGCGTCAAAGTCTTCCCTAATTTCTAGCTGTCCTTCTGGTGAAGGAACCGAAAATTGAACTTCGTCTAGTGATACCGAATTTGTTAATAATGAATTGCTTTTGTTTAATCTTCTTCTTAACTCATTTTTAATATGGTTTGTTATGCATACCTCAGCATAAGTTTTAAAAGAAGCTTTATCGTTTTGTTTATAGGTGATAGTTGCATTGTAAAGTCCCA
Source organism: uncultured Eubacteriales bacterium (assembly GCA_964370775.1). Taxonomy (GTDB): domain Bacteria; phylum Bacillota; class Clostridia; order Oscillospirales; family Acutalibacteraceae; genus SIG603. The sequence continues at coordinate 50,239 of CAYJKT010000020.1, forward strand.
ATAGACCTTCTTGCATAACATCTTCTACATCATACAAATCACCATGCATCAAACTAGATGCTTTTAAACGAATGAGCCACAAATATCTAAGTTCCAGTTCTCTAAAAGCCTCAGAAATATTATCCTCTTCACAGAGTTTCTCGTCGCTTAAAGTACTGAATTTATTCTGCATACTTTGCACCTCATACAATTCACTGTTACTTAGTATACACTATATATCTTGTCACGTCAACACAAATTATAAAAAAATGTGGTTTTTTCATAGATTTTTTTAAAATTTTACTAAATGAACATAAAAAACTACGAATTTAGTTCATATTTTAATCATTTGTTAATCTTATGTTCTTTATTAATTCTATCATAGAATATTGTTCTGTTTTTTTGTCGAAATATAGTATAGCTTTTTATATAAATAAAGTAAATATATAAAAAAATTGATTATTATTGCATTTGATTACCATTTGGTTTATACTTATATATAGAAAGGACTGAGATAATTCTATAGAGCTTGGTACTAACATTCTAATTGTTAATATATATTATTAAGTGCTGTATAATTTAATGCTTATGGTAAAAAAATGTTTTAGTATGGGAATTTTTGGCATAGAGTCTTTTGCTGTAGAGATTGAAGCTGATTTATCTGTTGGTTTACCGGGTTTTGACTTGGTAGGTCTTCCTGACACAGCAGTTAAAGAGTCACGAGATAGAGTACGTTCTGCAATCAAAAACTGTGGATTTGAATTTCCGATAAGTAAAATCACAATAAACTTAGCACCAGCTAGTTTTAAAAAAGAAGGCCCTATATATGACCTTCCACTTTTTATTGCCATATTAAAAACTACTGACCAGTTAAGAGCTCCTACTGATGAAAGCGTTTTTATTGGTGAATTATCTCTTGCTGGTAATCTGCGTTCTGTTCGTGGAGTTTTGCCAATGGCTATAAAAGCTAGAGAACTAGGCTTTAAAAACATCTTTTTACCTAAGGTTAATGAGGGAGAGGCTGCCGTTGTTGAGGGTATAAATGTTTACGGTGCTGACTCTGTGTTTGAGGTTCTTGAACATTTGCGAGAAATCAAGCTTATCGATAGAGCAACTGCGGAGGAAACAAGTTCTGTTTTAGACTATATCCCAGATTTTGCCGATGTTAAATCTCAAGAAAATGCAAAGCGAGCGTTTGAGATTGCAGCTGCTGGCGCACATAATGTGTTGCTGATTGGCCCTCCTGGTTCTGGTAAAAGTATGCTTGCAAAAAGACTGCCTTCTATTTTGCCAGATTTCAGCTTTGAAGAATGTATAGAGACTACAAAAATTCATTCAGTTGCTGGCAAGCTTAAAACTACTTCACTTGTAAAAATACGTCCATTCAGAGCGCCACACCATAATATAAGCCCTAATGGTTTAGCTGGTGGTGGAACTAACCCTGTTCCTGGTGAGATAAGCCTTGCACATAACGGAGTACTATTTTTAGACGAGTTCCCTGAATTTCCGAAAACATCTCTAGAACTACTTAGGCAACCTCTTGAAGAAAACCAAGTTACAATCTCTCGTGTGTCAGGTAGCATAAATTATCCGTGCAATTTTATGCTCATAGCTGCAATGAACCCATGCCCATGTGGCTATTTTGGTCACCCTACAAGAAAATGTACCTGTGCTACAAATTCTGTAAGAAAGTATCTTTCTAAAATATCTGGTCCATTATTGGATAGAATTGACTTACACGTTGACGTGCCAGCGCTTGCTTATGACGAGATACGCTCTAACGAAGTCAACGAGACCTCGGCAGAAATCAAAAAACGTGTAGACACTGCAAGAGAGATACAAAAAGCTAGGTATGCTGAGTTCTCTTTCAATTGTAACTCACAGATACCAGCCGAGATATTGAATGACTTTATTAGACTGACTGACGACGCAGAAGAACTTATGAAAGCGAGCTTTGATAAGCTTAATTTGTCAGCACGTGGATACCATAGACTGCTTAAAGTATCTCGTACTATTGCAGATTTAGATGAAAGTCGTGACACTGAAAGAGTTCATCTGCTAGAAGCAGTTAGATATAGAAGCCTTGACCGAAAATATTGGCTTAACGAATTATAAAAAAGGAATAGATAAGAAATGACTAGCTTAAAAAATAAATTTATAGGCGACAAAGCTTTTTACAAGGCTTTGTTTTCTCTTGCACTGCCACTTATAGTGCAACAAGGAATTACAAACTTTGTTAACTTGCTTGATAACGTAATGGTCGGTAGCTTAGGTACTGCTTCAATTAGTGCAGTAGCTATTGTTAACCAACTTATCTTCATATTCAATCTAACAATCTTTGGTGGAGTTTCTGGTGCATCTATTTTTGGTGCTCAGTTTGCTGGCAAGGGCGACATGAAAGGCCTTAGAGAGACTTTCAGGTTTAAAATAATGTATGGATTGGTAGCTGCTATATCTGCTATCACAATTTTCTCGCTATTTAGCGACAATCTTTTAATGCTGTTTTTAACATCTGATGTGAGCGACCCTGTGCAAGTGGCGATTACACTAGAAGAAGGCAAGCAATACCTAACCATTATGCTGTTTTCGCTAATTCCGTTTATGTTAGTTCAGTCGTATGCTGGAACGCTTAGAGAAACAGGAGAAACACTTGCACCTATGATTGGTGGAGTTATCGCTATTCTCGTTAACTTAGTGCTTAATTACATTTTGATATTTGGTAACTTTGGAGCACCAGAGCTTGGTGTTGTTGGCGCAGCTATAGGCACATGTGCTTCAAGATATGTAGAATTCATCTTTATAGCTATTTTTACGCATAGAAACGCATTTAAGTTTTCGTTTATCATTGGTGCGTACAAAAGCATTCATGTGTCTAAAAAATTGTTAAGAGACATAGCGGTTACAGGTTCACCTCTTATTATTAATGAAGTTTTGTGGTCTATTGGTATGACTACGATTAACCAAAGCTATTCTGTTAGAGGGTTAAATGTTGTGGCGAGTATCAACATAACATCAACAGTTTGGAATTTGTTCTGTATTATAATGTTTGCGATTGGTTCTACAATTAGTATTATGGTTGGGCAACATTTAGGTGCAGGAAACATAGAAAAAGCAAAAGATACTAACAACAAACTGCATTTTGCTGGTCTTGCTATGAACGTATGTATAGGTGCGATATTGTTCTTTGTTGCTCCTTACATACCTCTGTTGTATCAAACAGAGGAAGAAGTTAGAATTTTAACAACAAACCTATTGCGTGTCGCTGCGTTCTCTTTACCTATCCACACGCTTATCCACAATATTTATTTCACTTTAAGAAGTGGGGGTAAAACATTTATAACCTTTATTTTTGACTGTGTTTACACATGGGTTATTCCAGTACCTCTTTCTATTATATTAGCGAGATACACTAACCTTGATGTAATTTGGGTTTATGCTAGTGTGCAAATGATTGACGTTGTTAAAATATGTATTGGTGTGCCACTTGTACGGTCTGGAATATGGGTAAATAACCTAGTTAGTAAGATAAAGAACGATTAATACAGTTATTACCATTTTTGTTAAAAGTGGCAAAGCGATGCTAAAATATATGTAAATTTATTTCATAAAACTGAATAAAATACAAAAATACAGTAAAAAGTGGCAAATCATGTCACTTTTTACTTATTTTTCTAATTGAACAATTAGGCTTTATGTATATAGTACTAAATCTATTTAATCGTCATTTTTACCCATTATATTGTGTGTTTGTTTCCTTTTTAGAAATTGGTGTATCTATTTAGCGATAATTATTTTTTACCCATAAACAGAAAGAGTATATAACAACATGCTTTTTTAGAAAAATAATTGCATAAATATTCATTATGTGTGTTTTATGACCCGACAAAAAACTACACAATTTTCGAATTTTCTGTTATTTTACCAGTCTAAAAAAATTCATAAAACCTTGAAAATGTTGTGTCTTTACAGGTTTTTTATATAATATTAATATAATTTTACAAATTGATAACGATTTTATATAAGAGTTTATAATGGGAATTTTTTCAGCAATTGTGCATATTTTTACAGTTTTAGCAAACTTTCACAGTTTTTTAGCACTCATAATTTTTGACATATACTTTAGAATATATTATACTCCACATTGTTATAGTTTTAATATGGGTTACTAGCCTCAGTGATAAAAATGTTTTAATAAAGCGTTGTAATATCTAAGGCTTGTACATCATAACTATTGTTATAATAATTTTGAAATAGGAGATTTTATGAAAAAAAGACGTTATACGAAACAAAACAAGCTATCTTTATCTAAAACCTTAATAGCCGTAATAATCATCTCATTTGTTTCCCTAAGCTCTCTTTTCACTGTAATGGCTATTTCTATTCCCTGCACTGTAATCGACGGAGAACATCGCTATGAGTTCTCACTAATCAACCCAGAGTTTGATGGCATTATAGAAACAGCCGTTAATGAGGGTATGCCTCCAATTGGAGAAAGCGACACCACTTATACCGAAGACGGTATAATACACATTAAAAGAGGTTTAAATGTTACTGTAAACACTGCTGAGGGTGCAGTCTCTATTATAACTTATGAGGGTGACACTGTTAAAGATACCCTAGAAGCTAATAGCATTGAATACACAGACAAAGATTTAATTGAACCTCACTTACAAGCTGTTATCTTGGAAGATACAGTAATCGATGTTAAAAAGCCTTATGTTGTCACTGTAACAAGTGGGATTTACACACACAACACTGTTATGTATGAGGGAACTGTTTCAGATGCTATAAACACTTTGGGTATAGAAATTTCTGATACAGACCGAGTAGAGCCAAGTTTAGACACTGTTGTAGCTGACAATATTGATGTAAACATAAGTACACTTAAAAAAGTTGATTTCAGCAACGAGGGCGAAGTTAGCGTTGTAGAGACTTATGTTAATACTATAGATGAATTTATAGCAGAAAACGAGATAGAAATTGCTAATGATCATCATTTAGAACCTAGTGCAGAAACTTATATTTATGACGGAATAGATATTAACCTTAATCTTGTAGAGATTAAAGAGGTTACAGAGACTGAGCCTTTAATTTACCAAACAATCAAGAATTACACTGATGAACTATATGTAGGTGAAAAACTATTAGAAATTGTAGGTTCTGAGGGTAAAAAAGAATTTGTTTATGAAGAAAAATACTTAAACGGTGAATTAGTAGACAAAGTTTTGATAGAAGAAATTGTAGTAAGAGAACCAGTGGATCGAGTTGTGAACATAGGTACTAAAGAAAGAGAAGTTACCGAAGAAAACAGCGAAGATACTTCTGATGAAAATACAGACGAAGAAACAACAGATGAAGAAACAACAGAAGATGACACAACAGCAAGTGCTAATACTTTTGTAGACCATTTAGGAAACACAGTATCGTATTCTGGTGTTATGGTTGGAGAATGCACAGCGTACTCTATCCCAGGTGGTATCACATCAACAGGGCAAGTAGCACAAGTGGGTATAGTTGCTGTTAATCCAGACGTTATACCGTATGGTACAAGAATGTATATCACTAACGGAAACATTGTTTATGGCTACGCTGTAGCTGGTGACACAGGTGGCGCGTTGCTTTCTAACAGAGTTTTAGTTGATTTATTCTATGACACAGAGGAAGAATGTATAAACTTTGGTAGAAGAGACATGACTGTTTATATTTTAGATTAATAAATAATTTTGGCTAACACAGGATAATATGTGTTAGCCAATTTTTTATTTTATTTAGTAAAATAGATTTATGGTCGTTTATCTACTGAAAGAATTTGAGGAATACGCTCACCGTCAGCTCTAACAGAGTATTTCCAGTCTTTTGTGCGAATAGCACGTCCTATATGGCTCTCGCTAATTTGTAAGAATACGCTATCAATTCAATCATTGTTTTTGCCTGTAACCAATTTTTGTAGGGAGTTGCCTTGAAAATCGCTAGGTTTATTAATGTTAGCACACTCTAAAATTGTTGTAGGTTTTTTAAAGGATTGCTAGCCAAATGCCATTTGCCTACATACGCTGTCTCGTATCCGTTGTCGTTAAAGTATTCAGCTACAGTTATGCTGTCTGTCGGCAGTTCAATTGCATTGATAAAACAACCTGCTTCTGTAGCATGTTTACCTGTTTGCAAACACGCTCTAGCAGGGACACAAACTGGCTGACAAGTAAAAGCGTTCGTAAAAAGAGTTCCTTCTTTTGCAAGTTTATCAAGGTTTGGAGTAACGGGCAGTTTTTGAGCATAGCAACCCATAGTGTCGTGACGTTGTTGGTCGGCGAAATAAAATACGATATTAGGTTATTTCATAAGCTCTCTTTTATACTTATTATAGTAACGATTTTAATATTAAGTCATTATACAATTATTCATATATAAATTCTACTAAAAAAAATAATTTGTATAAAAAATTAAGACAAGACAACCAGTTTGGTAATCTTGTCTTTTGTATTTTGTTATACTAATAATATATTAGTCTCTCATGCAGTGCACTAAAACAGCCTTTTGTGCATGAAGTCTATTTTCTGCTTCGTCAAAGATAACATCAGCGTGTTTTTCAAACACTTCTGTGCTAATTTCTTCTTCTCTGTGAGCCGGCAAGCAGTGAAGAACTATTGCGTCTT
>CAYJKT010000021.1:0-53475 GCA_964370775.1 uncultured Eubacteriales bacterium
TAAACATTTCGTATTTTGAACCATATCTTGTGATATTTCCTGCGAAATCAAAGTGTGCTGGTATTTCATCTGGTAAAAAAGCTAGAGCTAATCCTACAGCTACGATATATATAAAAGTAAGTGTCCACATAAGTTTTGTGCTTGATTTTTTCATAATTATTCCCTCTCTCCAAATTGGTTTATCCATAATATAAGCTCATCAAAAACACCCGTATTAAGCTCATAATATATGAAATTCTTGTGCTTATATTCCATAACGAGATCAGCATTTTTTAGCTGTTTTAAATGGTAAGAAAGTGCAGCTGGAGTTATATTGAATTTTTCAGAAATTTCACCTGCTGAAAGCCTACCATTATTTAATTCTTGCAAAATCTCTCTCCTTAAAGGGTCAGATAAAACCTTAAAAACGTTAACTAATCCCATAGCAACACCACCTATTTAAAATTTTCTTTAAATAGATTATACATCTAACAAACAGTAAAGTCAAGTCTATTTAAAAATATTTTTAAATACCTGTAAATAAGCAATAAAACAAAAATTAGCTGTCACATCATTTGCGACAGCCAATTTTTCGTTATATTACTAGTATTGTTATTCAGTCTCTGCTCTAAATGCAGTCCAAATTTTGTTGTGCTCTCCGTCAGCTTCAACACTAATGTTGTGTATTATTTCTAATGTAGAAATGTCAAACTCAGCTGGTAGAGTTAAGAAGCTTTTATATTCGTCAGCGATTAATTCATCTGCTGCTGTGTTTGTGCTGTAATATCCTAGCCATTCAAAAGCTTGTTTGCCGTTTTCAGCTTCTAGCAAGAAGTCGATAAACGCATGAGCTGCATCTGGGTTTGGCGCATTAACTGGGATATATTGAGCCATAACCCCAAAACCTGTACCCTCTGACGGGAACGCTACTTCAAGGTCTGGATTAGCTATCATCGCAAGAGTCGCTTGTGATGTATACATTAAAGCTACACCAACTTCGCCAGACAATAAATCCTCTTGTAAGTTTTCGTTTTTGATTAATCTGATATTTGGAGCAAGTTCTAACAGTTTGTCACCAGCCGCTGTGATAGCTGCAGTATCCTCTGTGTTCATTGTCTCTCCGTTAACTTTTAGCGCAACACCATTGATAATACGATAGTTACCGATGATACCAACATTGTTTTCTAAAGATGGGTCCCATAAATCAGCATAGCTATCAATCTCGATATCTACCAAAGTTGGGTCGTAAACAAGTGTGATAACACCTGCACCGTGAGGCACTGTGTACTCATTTGTTGGGTCAAAGAAAAGACCTTGATATGCAGGGTTTACGTTATCGATATTTGTGATTTTGCTCATGTCTAGTTTTTGAACTAAACCTTCTGCAATTGCAGTCTCGATGATGTAATCGTCGGATATAATTAAGTCATATCCCCCACCGTCATTTGTTTGTAATTTTGAAAGCATAGTTTCGTTGCTATCAAATGTGCTATAGTTAATTTTAATGCCTGTTTCTTCTGTAAATGCGTTCAAAAGCTCATCTGGGAACATTCCAGCCCATGAATACAGATTAAGTTCCATATTCTCAGCGTCTCCCTCTGTTTCGCTCTCCTCAGCAGAGCTTTCTTCTGTAGCAGAACTTTCAGTCGCAGAGCTTTCTGTATCAGCTGTTGACTCAGTTACAGGCTCACTTGTACATGCTGTAAACATAGTCATAGCAAGCATTGTACATAGTAATACACTAAGTATTTTTTTCATTCTTTTTTCCTCTCTTTTCAGATAAATTAGATTTTGGTGTTCTGCCAATAAAATATGCCAGCAGACACAAAATTATGGTTGCTAAAAACATTAATGTGCTTAACGCGTTTACCTCTGGGGTAACACCTGTTCTTAGCTGTGTATATATTAAAAGCGGTAAAGTGTTAACATTAACTCCTGTCACAAACACGCTTATAATAACATCATCAAAACTCATTGCAAAAGACAACAACATGCCCGACGCAATCGCAGGTAAGATATTTGGTAAAATAACATCTATAAATGCTCTTACCTTGTTTGCTCCTAAGTCAAGAGCAGCTTCTTCTAAGCTTTTGTCCATTCCAGAAAGCCTTGCTTTAACTTGCAAAAACACATAAGGTATGCAAAAAGCTGTGTGCCCTATAACAAGTGTAGTCATTCCAAATGGTAAGCCTAGCAATGCAAAAAAGCTTAAAAAAACCATTCCTAAAATAATCTCAGGTATCATAATTGGAATTGTGCTGATGTACTCAATAAAACCTTTGGATTTTAACCTTACTTTCGCCATGCCAAACGCACCTAGTGTGCCTATAATACCAGCACTTACGCTTGAAAGCAACGCTAAAACTAAGCTGTTTACAATCGCTTGTGGGTACAAAGGGTCTTTGAATAATTCCTCATACCATGTTAGCGAAAAACCCTCCCAAACAGATGAGTTTCTTCCAGCATTAAAGGAATATATTATTACCATTAATATGGGTATATACATAGTCGCTAGAACTAAAACTATATATACATTTGCTATTTTTGTATTTTTTTTCATCTTATAGTTCCGTCCTACTTCCTAAATTAATCCCTCAACATTTTCAGCACCTGTAAACTTTTTATACAAGAAAATCAATGTGCTTGTGAGTATCATAAGTCCCACAGATAACGCCGCCGCAAATGGCCAGTTACCAGCAGTTGTAAGCTGTTCTTGAATAATATTACCTATTAAAACTACTTTGCTTCCACCTAAAATATCTGATATAAAGAAAAGTCCCATAGAAGGCACAAATGTTAGTATAACTCCTGATAAAAGCCCTGGGATTGTCAGCTTGAAAGCTATAGTAAAAAATGCTCTAGTCGCACTTGCACCTAAATCTCTAGCAGCTTCAATCAAAGTGAAATCAAGTTTTTCAGCACTTGAATATACTGAAAAAATCATGAAGGGTGTCAACGCATATACCATTCCCACAACTACAGCTGGGTATGTGTACAATAATTTCAAAGGGTCTTCTGTAATTCCTAACGCCATTAAAAGCTTGTCTAATGGGCCATTACTTCTGAAAATTATCATCCAACCATATAATCTAATTAATGCACTTGTCCAAAATGGAATCATTATGGTTACCATAACTATTTTTTTCCATTTCTTAGGTAGCTTTGCCATGAAGTAACCCATTGGATACCCGACAATCGCCACGCAGACAGTTGTGATTAACGCAAGTTTAAGGCTCTCTACATAAGTATTTAAGTACACTGGGTCAAACATATTTATATAATTATCAACTGTGAACTCATTTGTTACTCCCCATGTTTCAGACGGAGTTAAAAAGCTTAACACTAACATATATATAAGTGGGCCTAGCACAAATAAAATTGTAAATATATATATTGGTGCTACATAAAGAAGATTAGTGCCACCTTTGTTTTGCAAAAATTTTCTCATACTCACCTCAATCTCTTACAACAACAGCAAACTCTTTGTCAAAATGAACCCTAAGCTCATTTCCTACCTCAAAGATAGTGTCGATACCTAGTCTGCTAATAACTATGTCTGTATCCCCCACTGTTACAGTAATTTTAAGCAAGCCACCAGAAAACTTTTTGTCTGTAATTTTCCCCCACAAACCGTCATCATAATCTGCAACCATTTGTATTCTTTCAGGTCTTACTGCAACGCTAACTTTTTGCCCCATGTATAATCTATAGTTATTACGCATTGCCTCAAAACTACCAGCGCCAGTTTGTATTTTAGCAACTGCTCCGTCAATGCCAACTACAGTGCCTTGCAAGATATTTGCTTGTCCTACAAATTTAGCAACGTAAGCTGATACTGGGTGGTCATATATATCAGTAGGCGTGCCTAACTGTTCGAACATTCCGTCTTTCATAATCGCTATTTTGTCGGACATATTCAAGGCTTCTTCTTGGTCATGTGTTATATAAACAAAACTTATTCCTGTCTTTTTCTGAATACGTTTTAGCTCTGTTTGCATTTGTTGCCTAAGTTGTGCATCTAAAGCACCTAACGGCTCGTCCAAAAGTAGTATTTTAGGCTTTGCAATTAAACTTCTTGCAATTGCAACCCTTTGTTTTTGCCCACCAGATAACTGGTGTGGCTTTCTTTTTTCCATGCCCTCAAGTTGCACCATGTTAAGCATGTATTCAACTTGCTCTTTTATAGTCGTTTTTTCATATCCACGAATTTTAAGGCTGTAACCAATGTTATCTGCCACATTCATGTGTGGAAAAAGTGCATAGTTTTGAAAAACTGTATTTACATCTCTTTGATTAGGTGGTAAATTATTAATGTTTGCACCATTTAAAACAACCTCACCTTTATCAGGAGTCTCTAAACCTGCTATAATTCTTAAAGTGGTAGTTTTGCCACAACCAGATGAACCCAAAAGTGTGACAAATTCGCCTGCTTCTACTTTTAAATCAATGCCTTTAAGCACTTCTGTAGAGCCAAATTTTTTCTCTATACTTTTTAACTCAAGCACAATATATCCTCACTTAATGTGCACTAAAATAGTGCATAATCTTATACAATTATATTCCTAATTAATTCTTATGTCAACAAGTTTATAGCTAGATTATGGGTATTTTTTACTTATTTATACAATTTTACCCTTTTGTGGAAATATCACTTAAACAATATGTGTAATTATACCTTTTTATCTATAAACATTTTACTATAACACTCTTTCTTGTGCGATTATTTCTTTACTAATTTGTTGTATTATATAATATTTGGTGGTATAATATTTTATGAGAAAAAATGATTTAATCACTAAACAGGAGGAACCATGTTTAAACTGCAATCTAACTATTCTGCAACAGGAGACCAACCAAAAGCTGTGGAGGCTTTAGTTAATTCCATAAAAAGTGGCAATAAAGAACAAACTTTGCTTGGTGTAACAGGTAGTGGTAAAACTTTTACTATGGCTAATGTTATTCAAGAACTGCAACGCCCTACCATTGTTTTGGCACACAACAAAACACTCGCTGCACAGCTATGCTCTGAGTTCAGAGAGTTCTTTCCTGAAAACAGTGTGGAATATTTTGTGTCGTATTACGACTACTATCAGCCTGAGGCTTACGTTGCCACTACTGATACTTATATAGAAAAAGACCTTGCAATTAACGACGAAATCGACAAGCTTCGACACAGCGCAACGCTTGCTTTGTCTGAAAGACGTGATGTTATCATCGTGGCTTCTGTTTCTTGTATATACTCTTTGGGTGACCCGATTGACTATAGAAACATGGTTATATCTTTACGCCCTAATATGGAAAAAAGCAGAGACGATTTGCTTAGAAAACTTGTTGAAATCCAGTATGACAGAAACGATGTTAACTTCATTCGTGGTACTTTTAGAGTGCGTGGCGATGTTGTTGAGATTTTCCCAGCAGGTTCTGGCGATAAAGCTATTAGAGTAGAATTTTTTGGTGACGAGATTGACAGAATTAGCGAGATTATCCCACTAACTGGTGAGATAGTTGCTCAACTTAAACACGCCGCTGTTTACCCAGCTTCTCACTATATTTTTCCACGAGAAAAAATGGAGCGTTCTTTAAAAGAGATAGAAGAAGAACTTGACCAAAGGGTAGCTTATTTTAAATCTCAAGACAAACTTGTGGAAGCGCAACGAATTGAGCAACGCACACGTTACGACATGGAACTGCTCAGAGAAGTTGGTTTTTGTAAAGGTATCGAGAACTACTCTCGTATTATGTCAGGCAGAGAAGCTGGCTCTACCCCATATACTCTGTTTAGCTATTTCCCAGATGATTTTGTACTTTTTGTTGATGAAAGCCACGTTACTCTGCCACAGGTTAGAGGAATGTTTGCTGGTGACAAAGCTAGAAAAACTAGCCTTATAGATTACGGATTTAGATTGCCGTCTGCAATAGATAACAGACCTATGAACTTTGACGAGTTTTATGACAAAATTAATCAAGTTGTTTTTGTTAGCGCTACACCAGGCGACTTAGAGCTTGAAGTATCATCAGTTGTTGCAGAGCAAGTTATTAGACCGACAGGCTTGCTTGACCCTGATGTTGAAGTTCGCCCAACTGACGGACAAATTGACGATTTAATATCCGAGATTAACATGCGTACTGAAAAAGGCGAAAGAGTTTTAGTCACAACACTTACCAAAAAAATGGCAGAGGACTTGACTGATTATTTCACCAATTTTGGAATAAAAGTTAAGTATATGCATTATGATATTGACACTGTTGAACGTATGGAAATTATTAGAGATTTACGTTTGGGTGAATTTGATGTGCTAGTTGGAATCAACCTATTAAGAGAGGGTTTAGATATACCAGAGGTTTCTTTGGTAGCGATTTTAGACGCTGATAAAGAGGGCTTCTTGCGTAGTGCAAGGTCGCTTATTCAGATAATCGGTCGTGCTGCTAGAAATGCCGATGGCAAAGTTATTATGTATGCCGACAATGTTACAAAATCTATGGAAAACGCAATAAACGAGACTTATAGACGACGTGGTATTCAAGAAGAATACAACCTTAAACACGGAATTATACCACAAACTATAAGCAAAAAGGTTAACGAGATACTAGAGATTAGCACTCATAAAGATGACAAAAAACCTAAACGCAAGTTATCTGCAATTGAAAAACGACAAACAATAGAAAAACTGACAAAAGAGATGAAAGCCGCTGCTAAGTTGTTAGAATTTGAACACGCAGCGTTTTTAAGAGATAAGATAAAGGAATTACAATAATGGCATTAAAAAATATAGTAGTCAAAGGTGCTAGAGAGCACAATTTAAAAGATATAGACGTGGAGATACCACGAGATAAACTTGTTGTTTTAACAGGACTTTCTGGCTCTGGTAAGTCGTCCCTTGCGTTCGACACAATTTATGCAGAAGGTCAAAGAAGATATGTTGAAAGCTTGTCTTCTTATGCAAGACAGTTCTTGGGTCAAATGGAAAAACCAGATGTAGACAGCATCGACGGCCTATCCCCTGCTATATCAATTGACCAAAAAACTACATCAAAAAACCCACGTTCAACAGTTGGTACAGTAACCGAGATTTACGACTACCTAAGACTTATGTATGCAAGAGTTGGCACACCTCACTGCCCAGTGTGCGGCAGAGAGATTACTCAACAAACCATAGACCAAATTGTTGATAAAGTTTTGACACTTGAAGAAAAAACAAGAATACAAATACTTTCCCCAGTTGTTAGAGGCAGAAAAGGCGAACACCAAAAGGAATTTGACGCTGCTAAAAAAAGTGGTTATGTTCGTGTTAGAGTTGACGGAATTACTTATGATTTAACCGAAGTACCTAAGCTTGAGAAAAACAAAAAGCATACTATAGAAATAATAGTTGACAGACTTGTTGTTAAACCAGATATTCGCTCAAGACTTGCAGACTCCTTAGAAACTGCTATCGGCTTGACTGGTGGCATGGTTATTGTTAACGTGATAGACGGAGAGGACATAACTTTCTCTCAAAATTACGCATGCCCAGAACACGGAGTTAGTTTAGACGATTTATCCCCACGCATGTTCTCTTTTAACAATCCGTTCGGCGCATGTTCAAAATGTACTGGTTTGGGTGTGTTTATGAAAGTTGACCCTAACTTGATTATCCCTAACAAAAAACTTAGCATAAGCAAAGGTGGACTTAAAGCAAGTGGTTGGGCAATGGAGGGAAGCACTATTGCCAACATGTATATGAGTGGTCTTGCGAAACACTATAAATTTTCTTTAGATACACCAATTGGTGAACTACCAAAAGAGATTATCGACATTTTGCTTTATGGAACTAAGGGTGAAAAAATCAAGCTTGTTCGTCAAAACGAATATGGCGAGGGTAAATACACAGCACCTTTTGAGGGTGTTATCAACAACCTTGAAAGACGTTTTAGAGAAACACAAAGCTCTTGGATAAAAGAAGAAATTGAAGCGTATATGAGTGCAGTTCCTTGCGACGCTTGCAAAGGAAAAAGGCTTTCTCCGGAATCACTCGCTGTTACAGTGGGCGACACTAACATCAGCGATTTATGTGAGTTATCAGTTGGAAATGCACTTGAATTTATAGATAATTTAACTTTTAGCGAACGTAACACAGTTATTGCCACTCCAATTGTTAAAGAGATTAAAGAAAGACTAGGATTTTTACAAAGTGTTGGTCTTGAATACCTAACTCTTTCACGTTCATCTGGTACGCTTTCAGGTGGTGAGAGCCAAAGAATTAGGCTTGCTACAAATATCGGTTCATCACTGATGGGTGTGTTATACATTCTTGATGAACCAAGCATAGGCTTGCACCAAAGAGACAACCACAAGCTTTTGGCAACTCTGCAAAGACTTAGAGATTTAGGCAACACTGTATTAGTTGTTGAACACGACGAGGACACTATGCTTGCAGCCGACCACATCATAGACGTAGGGCCTGGTGCTGGAGTTCATGGTGGTAACATCATTTTCTCTGGCAGTGTGGATAAAATTTTGAAATGCAAAAATTCTATAACTGGGCAGTATTTAAGTGGCAAAAAATATGTTGAAGTACCTGAGACTACACGTGAGGGCAACGGAAATTCTCTTAAAATTATAGGAGCAAAACACAACAACCTAAAAAATGTTAATGTTGAAATTCCTCTTGGCAAATTCATTAGCGTTACAGGCGTTTCAGGCTCTGGTAAATCTTCTTTAATTAACGAGATACTTTACAAAAAGCTATCTGTTGACCTTAATGGTGCAAGGGCAGTTTGTGGTGCTCATAAAGAGATTTTAGGCATAGAACACCTAGACAAAGTTATACAAATCAATCAAAGCCCTATCGGTAGAACTCCACGTTCAAACCCTGCGACTTACACTGGTTTGTTCACTGATATTCGTGATTTATATGCTAACACAACAGAGGCTAAACTACATGGTTTTGGCCCTGGTAGGTTCTCCTTTAACGTAAAAGGTGGTAGGTGTGAATCTTGCCAAGGTGACGGTATTATTAAAATAGAAATGCACTTTTTACCTGACGTTTACGTTACTTGTGATGTGTGCAAAGGTAAAAGATATAACCGTGAGACTTTAGAGGTAAAATATAAGGGTAAAAATATTTATGATGTTTTAGAAATGACAGTTGAAGAAGGTTTAGAGTTCTTTAAAGATATTCCTAGAATTGCTAAAAAACTGCAAATGCTTCACCATGTTGGTTTAGATTACATCAAAATTGGCCAACCAGCTACTACATTATCAGGTGGTGAGGCTCAAAGAGTTAAGCTTGCAACAGAGCTTTCTAAGAGAGCAACTGGTAAAACCATTTATATACTAGATGAACCTACAACTGGCTTGCATATCGCTGACGTGCACAAGTTAATTCACGTGTTGCACGACCTTGTAGATACAGGTAACACAGTTCTTGTTATTGAGCATAACTTAGACCTAATTAAAACTGCTGACCATGTTATCGACATAGGGCCTGAGGGTGGCAGTGGTGGCGGTGAGATAATCGCCACAGGTACTCCTCAACAAATTGCAATGTGCGAAAAATCATACACTGGTCAGTACCTAAAAAAAATGCTTAAAATGTAATTTGTTCATCTGGTTATCACATACAGGTATATAATATATATTTATACTGGCTGATATTATAGCCAGCCGTATATAATAAAGAATTTTTGAAAGTAGGGTGAAAATGTGTTTGGGTATGTTAGACCCAATAAACCTTTGTTACTAGTTAGAGAGTACGAAGAATACAAAGCAGTTTATTGCACACTTTGTAAAGAGCTTGGCAAGCACTATGGCATAATAACACGAATGTCGTTAAACTATGATTTATGTTTTTATGCGTTGATTTCACTAAACTATAGCACTTCTTGCCCTAAAGTAAAAAAAGGGCGATGCACCGTCAACCCTGCTAAAGCTTGTAATTATATAGATATAGGTGATGACAGCTATAAAAAAGCGGCGGCGCTTACAGTGCTTATGACATACTATAAGCTTATAGATAATGTACAAGACGAGGGCTTTTGGAAGTCTTTTGCTGCAAAGTTTTTGTTGCTTTTCTTTAAAAGACCTGCAAAAAGAGCTAGCAATGATTATCCTAAAATTGCAGAAGCTTTAAAGCAAATGACAGAAGAACAAAACGAGATTGAAAAAGTAGAGAATGCTTCTATTGATGCTTGTGCTGAACCAACTGCAAAAGCATTGAGTGTGATTTTTGAAGATATAAACGAAGAACAATCTTTGATTTTAAACAGACTAGGCTACTTTTTAGGCAAATGGGTTTACACAATGGACGCTGCCGACGATTTAAAAAATGATGTGAAAGACGGTAGCTTTAACCCATTTATATCATATATGAAAAACCATGATATCGACTTAAACGACAGCGAAAAAGTTGAATCCGAATGTAACGAAGTTCTAAACAGCAATGTTTCAATGCTAATACCTCCGTTAAATTTACTTAATGAGGGAAGGCACATTAATATAATAGAAAATGTAATTAATTTAGGTTTACCACAGGTGCAAAAAGAGATTTTATTTTTGCATATTCACGAAAAAGAGAGGAAGAAATTTTAATGTCAGATCCATACAAGGTACTTGGTGTTAGCCATAATGCAACCGATAGTGAGATAAAAGACGCTTATAGAAAACTAGCTAAAAAATATCACCCAGACCAATACGCAGATAGCCCACTTGCAGACCTTGCAGACGAAAAAATGAAAGAGATTAACGAGGCTTATGACGAAATAGTTGCAAGAAAGAAAAATAAATCCACAGGTGGTTTCGCTGGAAACACTGGTGGTCACTATTCTTCTAATTCTTCATCTAATTATGTAGATGTTAGAAACTTTATTAACAGTGGCAGAATTGCAGATGCTGAACAGATACTTAACGGAGTTCCTGTTGACAGACGTAATGCAGAGTGGTTTTTCTTAAAAGGTTCTGTTCTATATAGACGTGGTTGGCTATCCGAGGCTCGTGACCATTTCTCCAGAGCATGCCAAATGGATCCGTCAAACATGGAGTACCGTAACGCTATGAACCAATCTATGAACCAAAGAAGTGGCTCTTATGGTGGTTATAATCCCAACTATAACAGAGGTAATGTTGGTGGTTGCAACAGTTGCGACATGTGTTCTACTTTAATTTGTGCAGACTGTTGCTGTGAATGTATGGGCGGAGACCTAATTGGGTGCTGTTAATATGAAAAACAGTGTTAAAATAGCTTTTAGTGGGGTGTTTGCATCTCTTGCAATAGTAATTATGTTACTTGCAGGTGTAATACCATCTGCTACACTGAGCCTACCGGCAGTTGCTGGTTGTGTTTTCATACCAATCGCAGCAGAAATATCTCAAAAATGGGCATACCTTGCCTTTGGCGTGGTTGCTGTGTTGTCGTTTTTTTTAACAGCAGACAGAAACGCTTTTCTAATATTCACCTTATTTTTTGGGTATTATCCAATACTTTTTGCCACACTAAGCAAGATAAAAAATATAGTTATCGCATACCTTGCAAAAGTAATTTTATTCAGCGTTGCAATTATAGTCGACTACTTAGCAGTTACTTTTATATTCGGAATACCAGTAGAATCCATAGACTTTTTAGGAGAATATGCACTGCCTATATTATTTATAATGGCACTTGCCGTGTTTATCCTATATGACTTTGCGTTAAAAGGTATGATAAACGTATATTTTATAAGATTTAGACCTTTATTCACAAAAATATTAAGAAGATAACTATTGTATTGTCAAATAGTAATTTATATGGTATAATTAGCTTTGTTGGTGTTTACAAAGCTAATTTTATATTTAAACACCAATACACTAAAATAAAAACTAGTTAAAATATATATAATTTTGGAGATGATAATTTTGGATCGTGCACAAGCATTTGCAGTAATACAAGATAAACTATGGGCTACACTTGAAAAACAAGGTTTTTCAGAAGCAGAAAGCTACACAGAAGATGATAGTAGTGGCGTCATTTACAAATCAGAAGCTACAGCTTATGGTGTGTTATATAACAAAACAAAAAAATGTTTTGAGCTTAAAACTACAATTTTAGATGAAGACAACAACCCTACTGACTGGAAAAGCCTTTCTCAATGGTTGTTTGATTTTTCAAATTCAGAGAGAAGCGATGCTGAAAGCATTGGTAATGACTTCTCAGATATCGTTACAGGCCCTAAGGTAAAAAGAAATGTTAATGAAATCACAAAACCAAAACGTAAAAAATCAGACGAAACCAACGTTGACCCACTTTTCTTCTATAACCGTTTTGTTGCTGTTTTCCCAGACCTTAAAGAAGCTATGAACCAAGAGAAAATCGTTTTTGGTCAAGTACGTTTTGCTACTTTAACTAAAGAAGTTCTAGCTGGCAAATGTGAAATTCTTGCTAAGAGCAAGGGTGCTGGTTTTGAGAGAATGTGCGAAATCTTTAATGACATGTACAAAGATGGTGACGTTGATGTTAGAGCTATAATTATCCATGGTATTTTTAACGAGCTAAGTGAAGAAGCTATGGCGAATATGAAAGAGTCTTTCAGCGACGAGCTTAAAAAACTTACTCCAATTTCAAGAAAATTAAAAGGTAAAACAATTAAACCTATTAAAAAGAAAAAACAGAACCAAATTGTTGCTACAGCTTTAAACAACGCAAATAAATAATGACATACAGGGTTTGCCTGTGCTTCGATACCTAAGGCATTTATCTTAGGTTTTCACGCATAGACAAACCCTCTTTTTATTTTCAAATATAAAAACAAAAGGAGCAAAACATGACAAAGAAAATTACCGACATAGTTCTGGGATTAGCAATATGTATTTTCATTCTCAGTTTTTCAACAGTGACTACATTGAATCACAGAGATTTATATTATGCTGATGCAGAAAAATATCAAGTACATGAAACAGTGGGATTAACGCTTGATGAAGTAAAAGAAAATTACGATGTTCTAATAGATTATAACAGCCTTTTGGGTGGTGGCGAACTGGTTTTCCCAGATTTTTACATGTCCGAGGGTGGAGAAATTCATTTTGAAGAAGTTAGAGCAATATTTGTCGGTATACAAATTATGGCAATCATCACTTTTTTCGTTTTGATATTAGGTTTTGGAATAAAAATCAAGAACCATGAATACAAGTTTTTGCTATATGGCAGTGTTGCAACTGTTGTTATACCTTTGGTGCTTGGAATTGCAGTGGCTATAAACTGGGAGTGGGCTTTTGTTACATTCCACGAAATTGCTTTTAGCAACGATTACTGGATCTTCGACCCTAATCTTGACCCTGTTATAATGATTTTACCTAGTGAATTTTTTATGCACTGTGCTATAATGATAGTTACAATCGCGCTTGTTTTAAGTGCTGTATGTGCATTCCTATTTTATGTATTAAAAAGACGTAATATAAATAAACTAAACGAAAAAACATGATTTTATTATATAAAATATTTTACATAATAGAATTAAATGTAGCATATTGAACAAAAATTAATTTATATGTAGAAAACAGTTGAATAATAAACCTATTCGATGTATAATCAAATTAAATAACAGATTGGAGAATTAAAATTATGCAATATCGTAAATTTGGTAATACTGGTGTAATGATATCGGCTCTAGGTTTTGGCTGTATGCGCTTTCCAGAAATTGAAAAAGACGGTGAGTTCACTATCGACCAACCAAAAGTAACTGAAATGATTTTAGAAGCATATAATTCAGGAGTAAACTATTATGACACTGCTCCTTATTACTGCCATTCAAATTCAGAGGCAGCTCTTGGCGAAGCCGTAAAAGATTTTAGAGATAAAATTTATATCTCAACAAAATCTCCTTTAGGAAACGTAAATAAAAAAGAAGATTTCGAAGCTCTACTAGATAACAGCTTGAAAAATTTAAAAACAGACTATATTGATTTCTACCACTTCTGGGGTATAGACAAAGATTACTTTGATAATAAAATTATGAAGTTTGGCTTGATTGAAGAAGCTTTAAGACTAAAAGAATCTGGCAAAATACGCCATATTTCATTCTCTTTCCACGATAAACCAGAAAATATTAAATATATTATTGATACAGGCAAAGTGTTGGAATCGCTACTTGTTCAATATAATTTAATCGACCGTTCTAACGAAGAAATGATAGAATATGCAGTGTCTCAAGGACTAGGTGTTGTATCTATGGGTCCTGTTGCAGGTGGCAGACTTGCAGCACCAACAGATATATACAAAAAACTAACAGGTAAGGATCCTATCGCTACTTATGAGCTTGCTTTTAAATTCGTTTTAGGTAACGAAAATATTGGTTGTGCATTAAGTGGAATGGGCACTCTTGAAATGGTAAAACAAAATGTTGCTATTGCAAGTTTAGAAGAACCTATGACAAAAACTGAGCACGACAGTATTAGAGAATCTATTGACAACCTCAAAAAGTTCTCTGAGCTATATTGCACAGGCTGTCACTACTGCCAACCATGTCCATGTTCAATTGATATAGCAAAAATTTTTGGCGCTTATAATACATATAATGTATATGGTTTAACAGAAAGTGGTTTAACAACCTACCAAAGTTACACTAAAGATAACCCAGGGCACACTGTTCAAGATTGCATTGATTGTGGTGCATGTGAAGATAGATGTCCTCAACATCTAAACATTAGGAGCTTACTAAAAATGGTAGACGAAAAACTAGGCGTTAGAGCTTAAAAATAAGGAGGGCGTGACGAAACAAACTATTTTGTCACGCTCTTTTTCTTTACATATTATAGTATAAAAAGTTAGAGGAGTATGTTATGAAAAATATTAATAGATTAACCGAAGTAACACCGTCACAAAGGCAATTATCCTTGCAAGAACTAGAATTCTATGCTTTTTTTCACTTCACAATTAATACTTTCACTGGTAAAGAATGGGGCGACGGCACGGAAAGTCCTAGCATTTTTGACCCAAAAAAGCTTGATGTAACCCAATGGGTAAATGCGATTAAATCAGCTGGCATGAAAGCCGCAATACTTACATGTAAGCACCACGACGGATTTTGTCTTTGGCAAAGCAAATACACTGAACACAGCGTGAAAAATAGCCCCTACAAAAACGGACAAGGTGACATTGTGCGAGAGCTTTCAGAAGCATGTAAAAAAGCTGGCATTAAATTTGGCGTGTACCTATCACCTTGGGACAGAAATAACTCAACTTATGGCAAAGGTAAAGAGTATGACGATTACTTTTTGAACCAATTAACAGAACTTCTAACTCAGTATGGCGATATTTGCAGTGTTTGGTTTGACGGCGCTTGTGGCGAAGGTGCAAACGGCAAAGTGCAGAAGTACGATTGGGAGAGATACTATACCCTTATTAGAGAGTTGCAACCAAATGCTTGTATTCATATTTGTGGACCTGACATTCGCTGGTGTGGTAACGAGGCTGGTCACACAAGAAAATCCGAGTGGAGTGTAGTTAGCAAGAGAGTAGCTAACTTAGAGCGTATTGCAAGCAGTAGCCAACAAAGCGACGACACAGAGTTCCGTTTAAGAGATCTTTCGTCTCAAGATGAAGACTTGGGAAGCCGTGAAGCCCTTGAACTTGAAAAAGATCTTATGTGGTACCCTGCCGAGGTTGATGTATCAATAAGACCAGGTTGGTTTTACCACGAAGCAGAGGATAGCATGGTGAAATCCGCTGATGAGCTTTTTGAACTCTACTTAAAAACAGTAGGTGGAAACTGCACATTGCTATTAAATATTCCACCAAATAAAGAAGGTTTAATACATGACATTGATGTTAAAAATCTTGCTGAAATGGGCAATAAAATTAGAAACGCTTTTAAAAATAATATAATTGACCAAAATAAGTATGATTATGAATTTATAAAAGAAAAAGAAGAAATTGTTATTGATATAGAAAAACCTAATAATTCAGAATTTATTGTTTTGCAAGAAGACATAACAAAAAGTCAACGAATTGAAGCGTTTAAAATCACTATCAATGATGGCGAATATGAGCACATAGATACAGTTGTGGGTTATAAAAAAATAATACGTTTGCCTAAAAAAATGTGTGTTAATAAATTAAAGATTAAATTGATATCTTGCAGAGATTTACAACAATTATCATTTATTGGCGTGTTTGATATTATTAGCTGAATATGGACAATATATATATATATTAACACACTAAAATTATTTATATATATTACACAATTAACGTGAATATTAATCACTTATCATTGACTTTTTATATAATATTATATATTATATAAGAAATATGTTTAAACGTTGAATTAAAGTAATATATATAATTACTAGAAGGAGAAAATGTATGGTAATCCACAAAACTATCTCAAATAGACTTGTTACATTAATAGTGTTTTTGTCGATAGTTTTTATTGGGTTAATAATTAACTGGGCTAAGGCAAATATGGACAACGCCGTTATAGATACTACTTTAAGCGAAATGGATAAAGTTGGAAATCAAGTTAAAGTTTTGCTAGAAGAAACTATAAAAGAAAACATTGACGACCTTTCACTTTTGACAGATTATATTTCTCGTTATGAAATAGAAGAAGAATATGTTATTGATTTTTTAAAAACGCAGTCTCAAGTGGAAGAGTTCACAAGCTTATACTATGTCAACACAACTGGACATGGTGTTACTGTAGACGGCTCTACTTTTGATTTTTCCACAAACACTGCATATTTGAATGCATTAGAGAGCGATTATTCTTTAAGTAATCCCTATATCTCCTTAACAGATGACACTATGGTGTTTGATATAGCCGTGCCAGTTGTGATAGAATCTAAAACTGTCGGTGTTTTGATAAGCCAAATTTCAATAGAAAATTTTTATCAGTTTATTGAATTAAATACTGATGGCACTGGCGATGTATTTATTGTTGATTACGACTTAAACCTGCTATTGTCTACAAGCTCTAATCACACTGGTTCTACTTTAATGCCAGAGGGTGATATTTCCGAAATTGGTTTAGCGAATGTAGGAGAAACAAAAGAAAACTTCATATCTGGTAAAAGTGGTGGATTTTACTATGAATACTATGGCGTTTCAAAAGCAATTGTATATCATCCAATAGATTTCACAGATTGGGTTCTTGCCATGAATGTTGAAATCAACACCTTTAGCGCAGTGCTTACCGATGCTGTAGAGCAGTTTAAAAATGTTTGTGGTATAGTTTATTGGACAATCATAGCTTTAGTTTTTTATGTTTCTTTTGCTCAATATCATTACAACAAAGTATTAATCAAAACAGCATATTACGACTCGTTAACAGGGCTTCCTAATTTAGAAAAATTCAAGATATTAGTTGCTGAAAAAATCAAGAAAAATCCAGATATTAAATTTACTATGCAAAAAATGGATATCGAGAAATTCAGTGTGGTTAATGAAGTTTTTGGCATGGATACTGGCGACAGAGTTTTAACAAATATTGCAGAGATTATGAATTCGATTTCGAGCGACATAGAGGAAACTTTTGTTTGTGCTAAAGTGGGTGTCGATGAGTTCATTATGTTCGCTGGCAATGGCTACTTAGACAGAGACGAAACCACAAGAACCGATGACGAAAGCAGACTAAAAGAACTTATGCCAGAACTCGGTGATTATGAATTATCTTTTAGATACGGTCGCTATTTCATTGAACAAGGCGATACTGATGTAATGGGAATGATAACAAAAACCACCATGGCTCATAGAATGGCTAAAGCAAATATTCACCAAAAAACATGGAATTACGACGATGAATACAGGCAAACCTTGCGTGAAAACACAGAGCTTAATAACAAAAGACGTTCGGCAATGGACAAAAAAGAGTTTAAGGTTTTTTTACAACCAAAATTCAGTACCAATGACCACAAATTAGTCGGCGCAGAAGCTTTAGTTCGTTGGATTGAAGCTGACGGAACTATGAACTACCCTAATGATTTTATTCCATTATTTGAGAAAAATGGCTTTATTGTAGAGTTAGATAGTTATATTTTAGAAAATATTTGCATGACGATTAAAGCTTGGATAGACAAAGGTTATGATGTCAAAGCTATATCAGTTAATTGCTCTCGTATGAACTTAGAAACTCCATATTTTGTGGAGGATATTATTTCTGTTGTAGATAAATACAAAGTCCCACATGAATATATAGAATTTGAATTAACTGAGTCTACTACTATTGCGAACGAGCATATTATCGGAAAATTATTTGCTGATTTGCGTAAGCATAATTTCAAAATATCTATTGACGACTTTGGTGCAGGGCATTCGTCTTTAGGCATGTTAAAGAATTTACAAGTTGATGTGCTTAAAATGGATAGAAGCTTTTTTAACAGTCCAAAACATACCGAACGAGACAATATGTTGATTGACAGCATTGTTAAAATGGCGCATAATTTGGATATGTATGTTGTAGCAGAAGGAATTGAACACACTGAACAAGTCGAGTTTTTGAAAAAAATAAAATGTGATGCTATTCAAGGTTATGTTTATGCAAAACCTATGCCTATAGATGAATTTGAAAATAAATATATAAAAAACTGAATAATAGCTATTAAAAATAGATAAACTGTTTCCCAACTTAGAACAGGTTATCTATTTTTGTTAACAAAAAGTAAATTGATTTTTATATAATTTATTGTTATAATTATGTTAATGTCGCTTTCCTATAATTATAGCACTTCAGTTGGGGGTATTTAATGAAAAGCTTATCTTCTAAAGCTAATACAAAACTAATTATAGCAATGATAGCAACTTTTTTCATTGCACTTTTAATAGCGTCTGTACAATTTAGTTCTTTTGTAGATAAAGAATTGGATTATGCTATTAACAATGAGCTTGATGGTATGATTAATCAACAAAAACTAGTAATTAATGGGCAAAATCAAAGCAATCTTTACTTACTTTGTTCACTAGCAGATACAATCTCTTATTCTGGTTTCAATGACGAAGAAACAAGTGAATATCTTCGATTGCAAAAAGAGGCTTTACATTTTAGTGAACTATACTATGTTAATATAGATACTCATACTTCTATCATAAATAATGAGCTTATTGATTTTCATGGCAACGCAGTTATGCAAGCAGTTATCGACACCAACGCACCTGCATCTGCACTTTCTCCTGATTCCACAATAACAAATGGTATCATGCAACTTGGCGTTCCTGTTATAAAAAATAACGAGTTACAAGGCGTTATAATGGCAGATAATTACATAGAAACAGTATTTTCCGAACTCAGTCAAACTCTTGAAGGCGTGGGATATATAGTCGTAACTGACAAAGAAGGAAATACACTTGTTAGTACTTCTGATGATTATTTTACAGTAGATGAGCTTATAAACCCTACCACAAGTATAACAGATGAACAAACAGAAATAGAGATATATGAAGATTTTACAAATGGTAATTCAGGAATGGTTCATTTTACTATTAACGATGAACCAATGGTAGCAAAATATTCGCCTTTAGGTTTTGCAGATATGTTGCTTGTTCTGATTGTAAATGAAAATAAAGTCCAAACAGGTATTCATCTAATCGCAGATTCAGTAGCTTATATAAGCATTATATTGATTGTATTGTTTATAGTATTTGCGTTTTATATTGGATATTCAAAACAACGCAGTATATATAAAGTCGAACAAGTAGCGTATTACGACGATTTAACTGGTTTACCAAATCTAACCAAGCTAAAAAATGATATGGCTAAAATTTTAGCCGAAAACAAAGATAAAAAATATGCAATAATTAAAGTTGACGTTGTTAATTTCAAATCGATAAACGAGTTATATGGTTTTGAGGTAGGAAATGAAGTGTTGTGTGGCTTTAAAAAAGTTGGTGACGCAGTTAACGAAGAAAGTTTAATAATTGCAAGAATTGGAACTGATGAGTTTATTTTCTTTGCTTCTTATGACTTCCTAAAAAATCTTGATAAACAAACTCATGTGTATGAAAGTTCTTTAAAAATGTTAATACCACAACTTGAAAATCACTATTTGACTTTCAGTTATGGTAGATATTATATAGAACAAGGAGACACTGATGTTAATACAATTATTAACCGTGTTAGCCTAGCGCACACTGTCTCTAAAGAGAAAAAGGACTGTATAATTTGGGACTATGATGACAGTTATAAAGAAAAAATGAAAGACCAAGCTAAGATAGTTAATAAAACACAGAACGCACTGAAAAACAACGAGTTTCACCCTTTCTTACAACCAAAAATAGATTTGCAAACTGGTAGTCTTGTAGGTGCAGAAGCTCTTGTTAGATGGATAGAGTCAGATGGTAGTATGATTTTCCCAAATGATTTTATTCCACTTTTCGAGAGAAATGGTTTTATTGTTGAGCTTGATTTGCATGTATTAGATATAGTTTGTGCTACGCTAAAAACATGGCAAGATAACGGCAAAACCTGTGTTCCAATTTCTGTTAATTTCTCTAGGCTACACCTAGATAATCTAAATATAGTTAACGATATTAGTGACATAGTTGATAAATATGGGCTTGACCATAAGTTGATAGAAATTGAACTTACAGAAACAACTATTCTTGAAAATGTTGTTGTCCTAACAAATATAATTAATGAACTACATAAGAGGAATTTCACAATATCTGTTGATGATTTTGGTGCAGGTTATTCGTCTTTAGGCTTAATTAAAGATTTCCACATGGATACAATTAAGCTTGACAGAAGCTTTATCAATACGTCTTCTAACGTATCAAGAAGTGAACTTGTTATTGACGGAGTTGTAAGACTAGTACATAGTATTGGCTCTAAAATCGTGGCTGAGGGTGTAGAAGAAAAAAGTCAAGCAGAGTTTTTGCGAGACATTCAGTGTGAAGCGGCTCAAGGGTACTACTTTGCAAAGCCTATGTCAGTAGCAGATTTTGAAGATAAATATAATTTTTCTTAAAAAAACATGGTTGCAATGATAACTTCATTGCAACCTCTTTCTATGTGTCAAATAAACTAATCTGCTCATTAATCTCCGGAAACTCACTTACATACTTAAAACACTCCTTCTCTCCGTATAAAATACCATGCTTTTTGCAAAAGCTTCTCACCATTCGACTTAACTTTGCAGAGTTTGGTGGAGATATTCCATAAGAAGAACCATAATTTTGCATGTATTGTCTTTTTAAGCCTGGAAAATGTTCGTCTAGCTTTTTGTAATAATATTCTCTGTTGCCATACCTTAATGTCATGCCTATTCCAAATGTGATTATACCTTTCACATTCGCCTCTTTACAATAGTTAAGTATGCCTAAGATATTTTCCTCTGTATCATTTATAAAAGGCAAAATTGGGTCTATCCATACAATGGTAGGGACACCGACCTTGTTAAATTCTTTTAATACCTCAAAACGTCTCTTTGTGGTAGCTACGTTAGGTTCAACAATTTTACATATTTTTTCATCAAACGTGGTGAGAGTCATCTGCACAATACTCTTAGTTGTATCATTTATTCTTTTTAATATATCAATATCTCTTAATACTAAATCCGACTTTGTTAAAACAGCAACACCGAACTCATATTTTTCTATAAGCTCTAGGCATTTTCTAGTTTGCATAAGCTCTTTTTCTAGTGGAATATAAGGGTCTGTCATTGCACCAGTGGTTATCATGCACTTTTTGCGTTTTGTGGATAACGATTTTTCAAGAAGTTCTGTAGCATTAACTTTTACTTCAATATCCTCAAAATTATAACACTTACCATATACCTCACTTCTTGAGTCGCAATAAATACAGCCATGTGTGCAACCACGGTAAATATTCATGTTATTTTTAGCAGATAACAAGCTCTTTGCAGTAATTTCAATCATTTTTCGCACCCCAAAATGTTAGTTTGTTATAATTATAATCTTTTGTCGTTAAATAATCAATATCGATATAATAAATAATAGATAATAATTTACAAACTATTGCCATTACATGCAGAAAATGGTATAATAATTATTGATTTATTTCAAACAAGGGAGATTTATTCTATGCGCTCAAAATCTGTTGATAAAAGGATTTTTACATATTTACTAACTCTGCTAGCCCTGTTGATGGTTGTATATTTCATTTTTAATTCAACTGTTAACAACGAACTAGACGAGTTAACTGAACAGTCACTTGTTAATTTAGCAGAACAACAAAATAGTGCATTTAATGTTGAGATAGAAAAAGAGCGAGATAACCTTGAAAGTATCGCAAAGGCTGTATCTACTTTTGATTATGACGATGATATAATTGCTTATATTAACCAAGTAAAGAACGTGTTTGATTTCACAAATTTACTTTTTTCTGATATAGACGGTAAGGGTATAACAACTGATGGAACCAGTGTAGATGTATCTAAAATGAGCTATTATGAGCCTACCATTAATGGTGAGATTGTTAATACTCACCCATATTTTTCTAACTACAGCAATTTATATGTTGTGTCAGTTTC
This sequence comes from uncultured Eubacteriales bacterium, assembly GCA_964370775.1. Taxonomy (GTDB): domain Bacteria; phylum Bacillota; class Clostridia; order Oscillospirales; family Acutalibacteraceae; genus SIG603. The sequence goes on from CAYJKT010000021.1 coordinate 22,412, forward strand.
TGTTCCTGTTTATAGAGATGATGAAATAGTTGGAATTGTAGCAGCTGAATATAATGTAGATTACTTGAACGAAATATTAAAAAACACATCTAATATAAACGGTTTTTCTTTGGTGGTAGATACTAATGCAAACATTCTTTTTTCTACTGATACCACTGTAAGGGAGCGAATTAGATTAGAAGAAACTAAGTACGACGGTGATGTAAGTGCCACGAGTGTATTAGATGATTTTGCAAACCAAAAATCTAATGTAATCACTCTAGATATTGATAACGAGCGTAAAATCGCAGTGTATAGCCCTTTAGATTATAACGATTGGTACATAGTCTATATCGTTAATGAAAGTGCGGTTAATCAAACAAATAATTCTATATCATTAATAATGTATTTTGTTAGCTTGATAACTGTTTTAGGTTTCTCAGCGCTAGTAATTTATATCATGCACAATAAGAGAAAAAGTTTAGAGGAAATTGAACAAGTAGCATATTTTGATGATTTAACAGGACTGAGAAATTTAATTAAATTTAAAATAGATGTAGTAAATGAATTGCATAAAAATGAAAATAAAATTTATTGTATGTTAAAAGCTGATGTAATTAATTTTAAAGCTATTAATGAGTTATACGACTATGAAACAGGTGACTTAGTTATTGAAACTATGGCTAAAGTTTGCAAAGAAATGGAAAAAGAAGGCGCTATCACTGCAAGAATGGCTTCTGACGAATTTATTCTTTTTATTGAGCAGAATGCATTCACAGATATACAATCAATGCGTAGCATGTATGAAGCAAAGTTCAAAGAAATGCTAAACTATATTGAAAATCATCAATTTGATTTCAGATTTGGCAGATATGTTTTAGACAAAGACGAGAGAAACATTAATGACATGATAAGCAGAACAAATATGGCACATAGTTTTGCTAAAGTCAATGCGAGTAAACTTCTTTGTGATTATGATGAAACATTTAAAAATCAAATTGTAGACGCTACTAAATTGACTAACAAAATGGAATACGCATTGCACAATAATGAGTTTAAAGTATTCTTACAACCTAAAAATAATACTGAAACTGGCGAAATAATAGGTGCAGAAGCTTTGGTTAGATGGATAGAAAAAAGTGGAAAAATTAATTTTCCAAATGATTTTATACCATTATTTGAAAGTAACGGTTTTATATGTAAACTAGACAGATATATGTTTGAAAGTGTTTGTGCTTTACTGAAAAAATGGATGCTTGAAGATAGAAACATCATACCAATTTCGGTAAATTTCTCTAGAGCTAATTTGCGTAACCCTAATTTTGTTAAGGAGATAAAAGAGCTAGTTGATATATATGAAATACCTCCAAGATACCTAGAGATTGAACTAACAGAGACTATCACACTGAATAATGAACAAGAAGCACAAGAACTATTTGTAAGCTTAAAAGAGCAAGGCTTTTTAGTTTCTATAGACGATTTTGGTTCTGGGTATTCCTCATTAGGAATGTTGAAAAACTTGAATGTCGACACATTAAAGCTTGATAGAAGTTTCTTTACTGACACGGATGAACGAGGCTACATAGTTATAAATGATATTATCAACCTAGCGCATAACCTAGATATGTTTGTTACTGCCGAAGGTATTGAACAAGCAGAGCAGATTGAATTCTTAAAAAGCATTGGTTGTGATGCAGCACAGGGTTATTATTTTGCAAAACCTACCACTGTAGAAGAATTTGAGAAAATGCTTTATAACGAATAAGTTAAGCGAGTACTAAAAAAATCTCTCACCAAACAGGTGAGAGATTTTTTATTATAACTGAGCAACCGTGCAGTGGTCTCAGATTTATTATAAGAATTTTTTCCAATTAAAATCAATTGGCTTCGGTTTAGATCCAGTACCCAAATCTTTTTCTAAAATAGCCACGTTTAGCCATTTATCAAATTTGTATCCAGAGTTTTCTAAGAAACCTGTTTGCTTAAACTCAAATTTCTCATGTATAGCCATGCTTTTTTCGTTAGGATAATCGATTAAAGAATATAGCTTTAAAAAGTTCATTTCTTTAAGTATATCAATTAGTTTGCTTAACAACAGAGAACCTGTCCCCTTACTTGTAGCATTTTTATCAATGTAAACCGACAGCTCGACATCATAATTATAAGCCACTCTTTCTCTAAAAGAGGACGCATACGCATAACCTATGACCACTCCGTCGTTTTCCGCTACGATATACGGATATTTCTTAGTGATTTTCTGTACTCTTGCACTAAATTCACTGGCACTTACAGCCTCGTCTTCATAGCTAATACTTGTGTTAACAACATAATAATTATATATCTCGGCAAGTTTTTTGCAGTCGTTTAACTGCACTGCTCTAATAGTAATCACATTATTTTCCACAGCATTTTTTATACTTTTTGCCACTTCCACAAGTGCATGGGTCGTTTCTGCCTACTTTAACTTCGTTAACAACAGTTGTGCTAAGTTTTTGCTTTTTGTAAAGCTCTTTTCTCTCGTCTTCTGTTAATCTGTCGTTCCACTCAGGAAGTTCATATAACCAATGAGCTTTAGCTGCTACCATGTTGTAGTATAGTTTCTCGTTGCTAAAAGACAATGTAACTTTTGTCTCCTCTGTGATGTTTTCAACATCCATAGGTTTTTTCAGGCTATCGTTAATGCCCTCAATAAAGCCTGTCATCAAAATCTCATCAACATCAAACTTTTTTGCAAGCTCTGTAACTGTACCACTTACAGCAGTTTTTCTTCCTAATAGTTTTTCATACATTGCTTTCTCTTTTAAAAAGTAATCATTCCAAAATTCTGCCGCATTATCTGCTGCTTGTTTCTCCTCGGCAAATTTTGTCCATTTTTGCATTAGTGTCATTTTTTCCCCGTCCTAATCCTTAATCATTTTTATTTATTATAATGCATATACAACCAATATTCAAGTAAAAATACTAATTTTATGCTTTTTTTGCTACAATTATATCTCGCATAACTGCTTGGTCTACCCTGTGCTCAAATGATAAAAATACATCTTCATCAAACACAGTAAAACCTTTTTCGTTAAATATATCAGCCACTTTTTCACGGCTCATAACGTTAGAATTCCATGAAATAACCACAACACCACCAGTTTTAAGAACCTCTTTCCAAACTGGAAGACATGCTCTTAGCAATTGAGTAGGGTTACGTGTCAGGCTACTTTGTTTTTCATTTGTAACATTGCCATGTTGAACACCATAAGGCAAATCTCCGACTATAATATCAAAAAAGTTCTTTTTGTAAAAATCATTTGCATTAATTGAGTTGCCAGAAATCATCTCAAATTTAGTGAACTTTTTGTCTTTGAAGTCCTCTTTTGTTACAGCAATGTCAACATCATATTTAGTAGCAGTATAGCTTTTATTGGGCCCTGATACTCTGATTTTATCAGTTTTGTGTTTGTACTTATTGTTCTCACAAAACTTTTTAACAAAGTGATATGCTTCGTTAACAACTTTGTCGCCTACCTCTATTCCATAAGAGTCAAAACCTTTGATAAGCCCCTCATAAAGCGTTGTACCTTTACCAGCAACTGGGTCAAGCATTTTAATTTTGCCTTTATTCGGTTGTAAGTTGTACGCTATGTTAATCATCATTCTTGTAAAAAGCTCATTTGTTTTGCCAGAGTATTTCAACATAGAACTAATACTATCGTGCACAAAAGGTTTAGCACTTTTTTCTGTTGGAACAAAGCACGTTTTATCGTTAACTTCAACAATCTCAAATATAGCAAACACAAAGGATAATGCAGAAACAGTGTGCAAATCGCTTTCACTAAGCTTATTTTCTGTAGTAAAAGTGATATAGTTAATTGCAGAGATTATCTCGTTTTGTATATCGCTAGGTTTTTCGGTCATGTTAGTAGCTACCACAGAAATCTCAGACACTGCAAGAGCGAGTGAGGTCTCGAAGTATACTTTATTGTGTCCTGGGTTGCATAATAATGCATATTTTTTCATAATATTTCTCCGTTTGTGTTTATATACCAAATTATACACCATCTCACAAATTTTTACAAGATAGCAAAAGAAAAAAGAACCAATCACAAGATTGATTCCTTTTGGCAGGGGCAGTAAGAATCGAACTCACGGCACGTGGTTTTGGAGACCACTGCTCTACCAGCTGAGCTATACCCCTATATAACTGACATTTGTAAATTATACAGCAAATTATTACATTTGTCAAGCATTTTTTCAAAAAAGTTCAAATAATCTTATTTTTATATTGTTACAGCTGAGGTACATAGTTATCTATCTATATACCTCAGCTTAATAACTTATTAGTTTAAAAACTTATTAGTAGCTTTTTCGTGGCTTAAATCAGTTCCCTCGTCGTGCCCACTATATATTGTATACTCTCCGTCTATTTTTTTAATCTTTTCTAAAGAGTCCATAAACATATCGTAATGAACAGTCGGTAAGTCTGTTCTACCAATTCGGCCTTTAATCAAAGTATCACCAGTGAACATAGCGTTTTCGAGAAAATAGAAAACAGACCCAATAGTGTGCCCTGGTACATGCATTACTTTAACGTTCATTTCGCCTATTTTAATAGTATCACCGTCATTCACCAATAAATCAGGATTTACATAGTAATCTTCCTCTTGTTTATCTGATAAATTAAGCACTGGGTTACATAAAACCTCTACTTCTAACGTATGTGACACAATTTTCGCACCGTATTTTTCTTTAATATAATTACAGGTTGCAATATGGTCAAAATGTCCATGAGTAATCAACACATAATCAATTCTAGGTATATTATCTAGCGTGCTTACGTCCATAAACCCTGGGTCTACTATCGCTGACATTCCAGTGATTTCATCTTCAATCAGATACGAATTTTCTTTAAAATAACCGCTTTTCATAAAACAAGTTAGTTTCATTTTAGTTCCTCAAATCATTAGTTAAATGTACCATCAACATAATTTTGGTAATACTCTACCCATTCTGCTATGCCAAAAGCTTCTAATTCTGATAAATATGTGTTCCAGCTTTCGTCTGTTATACCATGACTAACACTATCAGCCATAAATGTTTGTACGTGGTTTTCAATCTCTGTTTTAGTGAAACTAAAGTCTTCTGCAACATCAGCAGGGACTGGAGTAACAGGAATGAATTCATCTAAGTAGTAATCTGAATAATAATCGCCTAGCTCATATCTGATTGAGTCAGCAGATAACACATCTGGGTTAGGTCTTGCTTCTTCATCACCAAAAATAACAGGTGAGTTAGCAGCTCTCCAACCATAAGTATTGTGAAGCTCACTTACATTAGAAAAACCACTAGGGATAGGATCTGGGTCAAATGCATACGCAGTCCCGTCTTCGTTTGCGCTCCAAGTAGTACCCTCTGGACCATAGCAAGCTATTCTTTTTGTCTCAGTATCTTTATGGAAGTAATCCCACCATCTTAGCAAACCTAAAGGTTCTTCGCAATCAGAAGTTATCATAAATCCGTTTTTGTTAGCTGTAATCGGACCAGATTCACCAGATTTAACCTCTTGTCCCTCATAACCTACAGCTGGTATAACAGGCATTCCTACCCATACTTCATTTTTGTAATCATCAACTGTTGGAGACCAACTGCCGTACATACCATGAATATCTTGTGCAACAACAGAATTGAACTCTGAACCATTCATAGAGAAGCCATCAATATTAATAAGCCCAGCTTCATACCATTTGTTCATCTCTGTTAAGAAATCTCTAAAAGCTTGAGTATCAATATTAAGTGAATAAGTTCCGTCTTCTACTGTACCAAACCATGAGTCATTGTTTAGGTTGCGGCCAGTAATTCCCCATGAACCAGCAAGAATTTGTAATTTAGCTGCCCAGTTACTTTGTGCAAATAAGAAAGGTATTTCGTCTTGTTGTCCATTTCCGTTAGGGTCATCATTTTTGAAAGATACCATTACATTATAAAGCTCATCAATATTTGTAGGCATTTCTGTTATGCCAAGAGTTTGCATCCACTCATTGTTGATAAACAGAATACTATTAGCCTCGTTAGTATAAGAAGACCAAATTCCTACAGGTAAAGAATATATCTTTCCGTCATTTTTTCTTAGTACATCTAGTCCACCGTCCACGTTCTCTATGAATTGTGAATATATGTTAGGTGCATATTGTTCTAAAACTTCATCAGTTATCTCGTAAAATCTTTGTGTGTTAGATGCAATTTGTGTCTCGTTCGGCCATGTCATAAATGCATCTGGTAAACCTTCGCCAGTAGCAAGCATCAGGTCATATTGTTCAGCATACGCAGATTCAGTGGTTTCAGTCCATTCGATAATAATATTAGTTTCCTCAGTAGCTTGCGCTACCATTGCTTTTTCATTTTGGCTTGCAGATTTATCAAGGTTACTTCTTTTGTTCATTATTGTGTACGTTATTGCCTCGTCTGCTATCGGATAGCCTGTTACATTAATGTTGCCAACTTTCTCAGCTTCGTCGCCGCCCTCGGTTTCAGATGTGTCCTCAGAACTCTCACTAGCTGAACTTGTAGAGCTTTCTTGGCTACTACTTTCGGTATCTTCTGCTGTGGTACAACCGACAGTGTTAGCAAGAATTAGCGCAGAAGCTAGCAAAAGCGTGATTAAACGTTTTACATTTTTCATAATAAACCCCATTACAATTTTTGTTTCGATATAATTTACCAATTTTAGCTAGGTTTATTATATCACTGTAATAAAGTTTGTCAATAAAATTAAGTATTGTTTTATAAAAGTTAATATATTTACCTAAATATGTGAAATTAATATTAATTTCTGTGAGAACATAAATATTTTAGTCAGTTTTAATGAAATTTCATTTCTATGCAAAATATGTTGATTTTATATTATTTTCGTAGCATAAATACTATGAATGGATATTTTGTGGATAATATGGAAACATATATTATAGTTATATTTTCAACTTAATACAATGTAAAATGTGTGCACTGTCAAGTCAATTGTTATTGTTAAACAAAAATAATTAAGTATTTGTTTAATATTGTCGAATATGAAGAAATAATTAATTTTTATTGACTTATGACCGAAAATATTATATCATATTAACATTGGATTAACCAAAACTTAAATACCAGTTCACATTATTAATAAATTATTCATTTTTACGAGTGAACTCTAAATAACTAAGGAGAACAAAATGAAAAGTAAAAATTTTAAGAAACTATTGTCGGTAGTGTTGAGTTTAACTATTTTGCTAACTTTAGTCTACCCTACTTGGGCAGACATGACAGTGCAAGGTGAGTCTAACAAAAATAGTGCTACAACAGCTACAGATGGCACTAAAACTGACGAAGAAGGCACAGAAGAAAATTCACAATATACAAACTCTAAGACACGTACAACAGCTTATAAAGTTGTGTACACTTTTAACCCATCGGAGGGTGAAAAAACACCCGTTGATTATCCCTCTGATAATTTAGTTCCAGCAGTAGAAACTATCTTCAATGTTAGTGCCACTTTAAGTAAATGGTATTATTATGATGCGGGTATGGAAAAGGTTACTTTAGATACAGGTTCTGTTATGCCAATTCCTCCAAGTGGAAACACTTTAACTTTGTATACAGATAAAACTTTTAACGTAACATATAATAGTAACTACCCTGAAAATACTATCAAGGATGCTGACCCTATAGTATCTGGTTTCTATGATTCAAATGATATAGTTGTTTTCCCAGAAAATTCTTTTAAAGCACCATCAGGTTATAGTTTTCTAGGTTGGCATGTAGCTCCAAATGGAAGTGGTACAGACACAAAAAAGCCTGGACAAACTGCAACTTTTGCACAAAATCAAAATTACTATGCAATTTGGGCGACATGGACACCATTACCTACCATGAAAATTGAAGCAACTTCTACTCGAAATGTATATACAGGTCAACCACAAAACGGTCTAACTGGAACACCTGTTATTAAAACACAAGACAACGAAACATTATCTGGAGCAAATATAGAATATAGCGTAGAAGCAGGGCCTTACTCTACTATAATGCCTACATTTACAGACGTTGGTGAATATCAAGTAACTATTAAAGCTACTCTATCTGGATATTCAGCTACGTATACGACAGTTACTGCTAAAATATCTGCTAAAGAACTTGAGTGGACAAGTGGCTCAGTTAACGATAAAGTATATGATGGTACTACAACAGCTACCATAGCTACTACTCCTACACTAACAGGCTTTGTTAATGGTGAATCAGTAAGTGACTTGCAAGTTACAGTTGAATTTGCTGACGCAAATGCAGGTGCAAGTAAAACTATAGAATATAAATCTTTTTCTTCTACAAGTGATGTTTTAAAAAACTATACAATATTAGGTACACCTAGTTTTGCAACTGCAACTATATTTCAAAAACCAATCACATGGAATATTGGTTCAGTTAATGATAAAGTATATGACGGCAACAATTCTACAACGATAAAAACTGCACCTACACTTAACGATGTAGTAAGTGGTGATGATATATCAGCAAGCAACTTCACAGCTACATTTGATTCTGTAAACGCTGGAAATAACATCACAGTAACAGCTACGAATTATAATGTAAGTGGTGCAGATAAAGACAATTACAGTATTAAAGATTTACCTACATTTGACCTAGCTGACATTACTAAAAAGCAACTTACATGGGTTGTTGGTAGCGTAGCAGATAAGACTTATGACGGTAACACAGACGCAACAATTTCAAAACAACCTACTTTAGAGGGCGTAATTTCTGGTGATGACGTAACTGTTGGAGCTGGTAATGTTTATTTTGCTGACGCTAATGCTGGATTAAACAAAGACCTAGTTATTAATGGATTTGATTTAGGTGGTAGTTCTTTAAACAACTATGAGATTACTACTACTCCATCTTTCGAAAGCGTTGATATCGACAGAAAAGAAATATCTTGGACAGTTGGTACTGTTGCAAACAAAGAATATGATGGCGATACAGAGGCTACTATTATAATACATCCGGTACTTTCAGGCTTTATAAGTGGTGACGCACCTACAATCAACGTTGGTGAGGCTGACTTTGTTGATGCGAATATCGGAACAAACAAAGAAGTTATTGGAAGTAATTATTCATTGAGTGGTGGTAATTTGACAAACTACAAAATTACTAATTCTCCTACTTTTAATAATGCTACTATTTTTGCAGTGCCTGTAACTCCAACTGTTACACCAACACCAACGCCTACACCTGTACCAGATACAGGAGCTACACCAACTCCTACACCGACACCAGACACAGGAGCTACAGTAACTCCTACACCTGTACCAGATACAGAAACGACTGCAACACCTACTCCTACACCTAGTGCAACACCAGAAGCTTCACCAAGTGCTAGCCCTGAGGCTACTCCAAGCGCAACACCAGAAACTTCACCTGAAGCAGGTACAGATAACGCAGACCCTACTCCAACAGCACCTGCTACAACAGGTACAACAGACGACAATACTCCAGCACCACCACCTCCTCCAACTATCAACCCAGATGGTTCTGTGGAAATTCAACCAGCAGCACCTGACATAACACCTGAAAACCCAGCTATTGACGGCGAGGCTATTCCAGATGAAAGTTACACAACTGAGGAAGATGGCGCACTAACAATCGCTCCTGACTATTTAGCAAATCTAGAAGACGGGGTTCACGTTGTAACAGTTGAATCCGATGGTACAACATTTGAATCTGAATTGATTATTGATGATGGTATCGCAACAAGTGCAAGCCCATTTAGCGAAGCACCGTTCATTACTTGGAGCTTATATAATGTGATTGCAACAATAATTGGTATTGTTTTTGCTGGAATTTTCATAGCAAAACATAACAAAAAAGATGACAATAAAAAACGTAACAGAACGCAAAGAAACTACAGAGAGCAAACTACTAGAAAAGATAAAAAATTAGTTATAGTAGCTACTGTGTTCAGTGTTATAAATATTGTTTTACTATTGTTAACACAAGATTTCACAGCTTTCATGGTATTCTTTGATGGATACAGCTTGCTGTTCACATTGGTACTAGCTATTGAAACAGTAGTTGTTATCTACGGATTTAATAAATCATCAGATAGCGATAATGACATTGATTTTGATGATGAAAATAAAATGACATTTTCTACAACTAACTAAATAATAATGAGTTGACATTATCACTCTAACAACAAAAAGACTTAGCACATAAATTTGTGTTAAGTCTTTTTATTGTTATTTAATTGAATTTTTCGAACTTATGTTATATAATTATATTATCAAAATTCAAGGAGATATGTTATGCATTTACTTACAACTTTTTTCAAAAAAGACAACTTGCTTTTTGCACTAGCATATATATTCTCTTTCTCTGCTACTAGCTGTTATTTTGGGTTTATGGTATCTTTTTTATATAGTTACGGATATTCACCACTCGAAGTCAACTTGCTGAATACCCTGTTATGTGTATGTTCGTTAGTTTTCCAGCCACTAGTAGCGTTTATTATAGATAGCTATATACCTGTCAAAAAATACTGTTTACTCTCCCTCTCTCTTTCACTATTTGTGGTATTTTTACTGTCGTTCACTGTGTCATCTCACAATATACTACTTGTGTTTTTATCAGTAACGCTAATGAGCTTCACTTTTTCACCTGTAACGTATTCTATGGACTCATGGCTAGTAGAACTTAAAAACAGAAACCCTGTTATGGCGTATAGACGTATCAGAACCAGTGGTTCCTTAGGTTTTTCCCTAACAGCACTTATAATGGGAAACATAGTGGTAAAGTTAAGTTCTTTTCACGTGTTAGTAAATGTAGCTTTCGTGCTAATTTTACTTAATATGTTAATTATCTCATTCATTCCCCCTGTTCCACTCAGTGGCAAGCCAAACATAAAAAATGAAAAAACTACACTAAAAGCTCTTTTTCGCATAGTTTCTCATAATAAATTTTTTACCATTTTCTTATTGAGCAATATTTTTTGCTTCATATCCATAAGACCATTACTAATCAATTTTGCATATAAGATGTTTGAGTTTGGTGGAAATTCACAGCATATAGGTGCCTCAGCCGCAATTTGTGCTTTCGTAGAAATACCTTTAGTTTTTTTAGCAGTATATCTTAACAAAAAATTTAAGCTAAGCTATCTATACTTATCAGCTTTATTTATAATAATTATAAGATGTGTGCTTCTGTTTTCAGCCCAAAACATGCCTACTGTCATATTCTCACAAGTTTTGCAAACTGTTGCTAATGCCATAATTTTCAGCTTACCTATTGAATTTATCAATCGTGCATTGCCACAAGACATGCGCGCAACTGCTGGTACAGCATACACCATTCTAACACAGGGGTTAGCGTCAATCATTGCTACAATTTTAGGTGGCTTTATCATGCAATACCTCGGATTCAACACGCTAACTCTTATCAGCTTAACCTTGACTGTAATATCTATATTAATCTATGTTATACCACTTTACATATTAAAGCAAACATCACTATAAAAAGGAGAACTCAACATGAAAAATAAAATTGTAGTCGCACTAAAAGGGATAATAGTGCATAACCAACATGCGCTAATCATACAACGCTCACAAGATGACGAAGTTGGTGCAAACACGTGGGAGTTTGTTGGTGGCAAGTTAGATTTTGGTGAAAATTTAGAAGATGGCTTAAAAAGGGAAATCTTTGAAGAAGTTGGGCTAGATGTTATTGTAGATAAGCTTATTTATGCAACAACTTTTAACACAGACGAACATAGACAAGTTGTTATTCTAACCTACTTATGCAAGAGCGACTCAGACCTTGTGACTTTATCTAACGAACATAAAGATTACTTGTGGGCAACAACAGAAGATATGCAAAATCTATTGTCAAAACCTATACTAGATGATATGACTAAAAATAATGTTTGGGATATTACCAGCACAGCAAAAAGAGAAGCAACATCATAAATCGCTTCTCTTTTATATCGTATAATTATTTTTATGAAATCTTAGCAGTTTTTGCAAGAAAATAAACAAAAGATACCACAAATCCAAACAAGGCAAAGAACACAGCAAATGCCAAAATATCTTCCATCTCACTTGTTTCTCTACTTATGTGTACAACTTGCGCTTCCAAATTTGTTTTTGTTGCATCATCAGATAGAATTTCATTGTATGAAATAGTTAAATTATTGCTTTCTGAAATAGCTACACAAATTGAATTAAATTCTGCTACAAAGTCATTGACTTTCGCAACAGCTTCGTCTAAAGCTACTTCAATATCATTTACCATTTCATCATATTTATTGCTATCTAACAGTTGAATTGTCTCTTTGTATTCGTCTATCTCAATCAAGAGAGATGGAATTGATGTAACTTTTGCAAATTCAGTAGCATACATGCTCATAATCTCTTCGCTCTCAGGAACTACAGTTAATTCAGACAACAGTTGCTGTGATGCTTCTGCTTTTTCTAGTTCTTTTTCAGCGTATTCAAGCTCTATTTCTAAAGTATACTTCACTTGATCTAAATAATCGTCTGGATACGGAGTTGCTAGCGACGTTAAGTAATCTAAATAAAACAACTCATTACTTTTAAAAGTACTTAGATTATCTTTTAACTCTAAAAATCCCTCAACATTTTCACTTTCTGTAGCTAATATATTGTTTATTAAATTATTTAGTGTAGTTACCATACCGGTTACTTCACTCTCGTAATTTTTATAGTAGTTAATGTCATCTTCTAGCATAGAAATATCTACTGTAGGAAGTTCTTGATAAGTAGCAATATCATTTGTCGGATTGTTTAAAGTATAAATAAAACCAGTTCCGGCTCCAAATAAAGCTATTACTACTGTTATTATAACTATAGCAACAAAGTGTTTTCTAAAGGTATCAATCAGTATTTTAAAATCAATCTCTTTATATTTTCCCATTCAATTTACCTCCATTTTGATTGTTAGTAAAGAAGTATAGCAGTAAGCATGCTACCAAAAATCCATGCGTTAACAAAATTGTTGACCAAGATGTGTTTGTGAATGATACTGCAAAATAAATACATGCTGTAATTCCCACTCTACTATCAAGGTTGTGTGACACTGCGTCCAACAGCCTAAATATAATTATTAGAATTATCGGCATAATAATTATTCCAACGATACCTATATTCGCAAAAGCGTCTCCCAACATCCCATTGTTTGCATTTGTATCCATGTGTCCATAAATACTTTCACCAACAATTTGTGCTACCGAATAATCATACACTCTATTAAATCCAACATTATCTAAAATACCATGCCTAAATATATTTAAGTCATTTTCAGCAAAAAAAGTAAAATATTCACTAGAAAGTTGAACTGGTACTGCCATTACTCTTCTGAATATTAAACTTGGGATAACGAAATGTCCCGTTAAAAAATAAAGAGCTATACAAATAAATGATATACAGGACAATCCCAAAGCGAAAAGTTTCTTAAATCCATCTCTATAAATAAAATATGCAATTATTGCGATAACAAAGATGAAAAAAGTCGTCTTATGCGTGCCAATGGAATAGCCTAAAACAAAAATCGCACACAAGAAGACTAACATAAACCACTTCTTATTTTTTAGTGCAAATAAAGCAAGTATTGGGAGTGATATTCCAGAAAATGAAATAAGATATGATATTATTGTTGGCAAGTTATATGTGGATGCCTCTTCCCTTGTGTCATAAACATTGATAAAGTCAAGTGTTATTCTAAACCCTGTGTATCTCCAAGAAACATAGATAACAGAAATGGATATTACTGCTGTAATGAGGTATATAACTCTATTCGACAACTTACTATTCTGTATTTTTTTTACTTTTAGTGTTGGAATTTTATATTGCAATATCATTAAGATGCCCCAATAAACTACCGACAAAACATAAAACATAGTACCAAATCCCATAAAAGCATACAGGCTAGTCAGTGGAATAAAGTAAATTAAATTTATTATAAGTAACATTGTTGACGAAAAATTTTTCTGCTTGTATAGACCTACTATTGGAACAGCAAAAATCAAAACGGTTATTAGAGATGTTAAGTATCTGATAACAGAAATATCCGTAGTAAAGCCAGAGTAAGCATAAACTGGGCTTATAACTAATATATATATTGCATCAAAACTGATTTTGTACAGTAATATTAGCATCAGGTCTATAATAAATTCATGCTTACTATATATAGAAATAGAAGCATTTACTAGCTTATTGTTTACCATTTTATTTTTAACATCAGATGCAAAATCGACTAGTTTTGTCTTCATCTCTTTAGCCTTCCCATAACAGATTTTTTAATAGTAGATATATCTTCATCTTTGAATAACATTAACCCAACTACATATATTAAAACACCAATAACAGCAGATATTATCAGCACTAATAAGTAGCTAAGTGAACTAAATAAAGTTAATACTAGCACCACTGTGCCACCCATAACTACTGAAGAAACTAAAACACCAATATAATCTTTCACCTTATTTTTAAACAAATTTATCTTGTACTTTTTTGTAAATGTGAAATTTAGCATTATTGCTAACAATGTTACTGATATAGTGGTTGATGTTGCTAAACCGATATATCCTAAAGATTTTACCCAAATAAAGTTAAGCACAATATTAACACAAAGCGAAATCACGCTTAATATAACAGGAGTTTTTGTGTTTCCCATAGCATAAAACTGCTTATTTAGCAAATCATTCATACTAAGTGCTGGAATTGATAGTGAGTATATCATTAGTATCTCAGACGTGATTTTCAAGTCAGCTATGTTGAACTCACCACGCATATAAAGCACTGCAATCAGTTCTTCTGCTAACAAAAATATTGCAACTGCTACTGGAATAGCTGTCATCAATACTACTTTAGTAGCTTTTGTGCCAAGTTCTTTAAATTTCTCTATGTTCTCTGTCTTTAATTTACTGAGTGACGGAAACAATACAGTAGTGATTGAAGCCACAAAAAATGTCGAGAATAGAATGTTCACTTTGTTGGCATAGTTTATGGATGAAATTATGCCTTCCCCTACCATTGAAGCAAAGTTTTTATCCACAATAACATTAAATTGTTGCACTAGTTGCCCTAAAAACAACGGAATCATAAGAATTATAATAGGCTTTACTTCCGTAATATCTAATAGTTTGTTTTTGACAAACTTAAACCCATGCTTTCTTACAATAATTAATGTCACAATAAAGCTAACAATAATTCCAACTGTTTCTCCAAGTGGTAGAATTAAGTAGTTAGAGCTAGAAACAATAATTGCTACTACAACCAAAACACTTGTTATGACATTGTTTATTCCAGACATCCAAAATATGCCTTTAGTTTGTAAAAAACCATTAAATATATATCTTACACTCAATAGAAAACAAACTGGTAAAATAAAATAAAGCATTTGCGTGGTTAACGTTTTAGTTTCTTCATCTAAACCAACTGCAAATAAGTTAAGAAATAAATTTGGAAAAATACAAATTAGTGCCGAAACAAGAAAAACAATTATAGAAACAGAGGCGATAAGTTTACTAGTAATCTCATCCCTCTTTTTTTCATTTGTTGATATATGTTGAATATATGAAACTGTCACTGCACTAGAAAGTGCAGAAAATAACATAGTATAAGATGAAATTGCTATAATATATGCATCAGAAACACTACTAGCACCATAAAAGTGTGCTAGCACTACTTCTCTTAAAATTCCAACAACCTTTGAAACTAACATCAAAGCAAATAGTATAGTAGAGTTTCTAACAATGCTGTTTTTCATTAATCAAACTTTCCTTTAAAATCTACGCTTTTTACATCGCCTAAAGGCAATTTAACAGGCACTTTATCGAAAGAT
Source organism: uncultured Eubacteriales bacterium (assembly GCA_964370775.1). GTDB lineage: Bacteria > Bacillota > Clostridia > Oscillospirales > Acutalibacteraceae > SIG603. The sequence continues at coordinate 38,264 of CAYJKT010000021.1, forward strand.
GATTTGTATATAGCTAAAATTAGCTCAACTGCTCTTTTTCCAGAGTATGCATCTATATACGGTGCTCTATCATTATTTATTGCATCTATAAAGTCAGCCCACACGCTAATGTGTCCGTTTCCATATACATTAGATGTTTCCTCATGGAAACCAGCAAGACTCTCGTCACTGTTTGCAAAATCCCACACATCTATTGTGTTTACAGATTTTCCACCTAGTTTTACAGTACCTTTTTCACCAAAAACATATAGAGTTTCTTCCAAGTTTTTTGGATATACGTTTGTTGTACCCTCTATTACACCTGTTGCACCATTTTTGAACTTAACTATCGCAGTTCCTAAATCTTCGCACTCTAAATAATCGTGGAAATATTGCTTTGTAACACCATAAACTTCCTCTATCTCGTCGCCCATAGTCCAACGGAGCAAATCAATACCGTGTATACACTGGTTCATAAGTGCACCACCATCTTGTTCCCATGTACCTCTCCAAGGTGCTTGAGTATAATAATCTCTATTTCTGTTCCATCTAACATGAATTGTTCCGTGAGAAATCTTACCAAAATCACCGTTTTCAAGTGCTTTTCTCATTTGTTGAACACTCTTGTTAAATCTATTTTGATGACAAGCGCAAACTTTTACATTTTTCGCATTTGAAGCCTCAATAATCTTATTGCAATCCTCAATACTCATTGCCATCGGTTTTTCTATTATTACATGAATACCTTTTTCTATTAGATAAAGTGCTATTTCTGCGTGGTTGCCACTTTCTGTAGCAATAGATGCAAATGTTACATCTTCTTTTTCTAGCATTTCTTTGTAGTCAGTGTATCTATTTATATCGCTGTTTTGCAGGTCATGTTTACCTAAAATATTCTCCATATTTTCAGGTAAAATGTCGCAAACTGCTACAATGTTAAGTTTGTTTTCTACTGCTGCTTTAATATGATTTGTGGAAATACGTCCACAACCGATAAGTGCGTAATTCATATTTTACTCCTATTATTACTTTGTTGCAAAGTTTATTAAATATTCTGAAGATTCTTTATAGTTTGCATACTCTATAGTATTCTCAAATATGTATACATTATCTATCTCAACACTTCCATCTAAATCACCTAGTCCAGAAGTAAAGAAATTCAACTGAATTTTATTAATATCTTCAAGTCCTAATTCAGTTAATTCGGTTCTTGTAAAACCTAATGTATTTACTAAAATAAGATTTTTACCTGGGGTCAACGGCTGATAATATCTAGCCTTATGGTCACCACCGTTGGCTTCTGACTCATAAAAAATCATAGAATTTACAATGGTTTGGTCAGATGTATTATTGACCTCAATTGCGTATAGATAATTATTGTCATATTCTATGTCTTTTTCTAAGTTTAACACAACAGATGCAGATGCTCTTTCAGTTTTTTCTTCTGACAATTCAAATATATTAGCTATATCAGTTTGTACAATATCGGTTCCTTCCTCTGCTTCAATTTCGAACCCTATATTTTCATAGTCATTCTCTTCGCTGATAATTATTTCCGTATCTGTTAGCAATACTTTCCATATTTCTGGTGAAGCATATATTTTAACTCCTGTAACTTCTTTGGGAATTGTACCTGTCACTAGCGAGTCATCATATCCTCTGCCTGTAAATTCATCTACTTGAACTATTTCACCTTTGTCATTATAGAACTCTAGTGTATTGTCATAAATATCAATTAAATACGGGTGCGGAGCAGCTCCTCTTAGGAAGTAATACTTATATTCGTCGTTACCGTTAGGCTCTACATAAATTTGAAGAGTTTTCTCATATATCGCTTGTCTTCTAGCTATTTCTTGATTATAAAACTCGTTTCCTGTAGTTTCGTATAATGATATAAATGCACGAAGTTCAATAACTACTTTGATATTTTGGTTAATTGTAGTTGGGTTCAACATATAGTGAGTCCATTCTTCATCTGGGTAATAAAACAGTTCAGATTTCTCTATATAAGCGTTTGTATACGACTCTGCTAAATCAGCTAATTCGTCCGAATAATCGTCGATAGTAGCCAATATGCTTATTGCAGCTGCACCAAACAATGAACCATTGTATACAAATAACGCATTTTCTTCTGTTGTTTCTGTATTAGCATACTCTAAAGGCCAAATGTTGCCAGATTCTAATACAATATTAAATCCATTTTCATCTATAGTTTTAGTTGAATATTCAATTAAATCATCTGTATAATCGCTAAATTTTTCCTCACCTGTTTTTTCATATAACATTCTACTTACTAATGCCGTTAAAGGAGCATCCATTGCAGTTACCCAACCATATTCAAAATCGTCATAAGTTGGTCTTGGTAGGTATCCTTCAGCGTAAAAAGTGCTCATTATTTTTTCTACTACTTCAGCAGCATACTCAATATCATCATTAAAATATAATGCTGATATAGCCTTTTGTGATTGAGATAAGTAACTAACATAGTAGCCGTTTGCTTGAGTTTCTTCATTTTCTTCTAAATAATCTGTTAGGAAGATATTTGTAAAAAAGATATCAAATACTTCTTTGTCGTAATCTAGGACGTTCTCTACTTTATTATTATTATTATTATTTATCAATAAAGATACAACTAAGGCTACTACTACAAAAAAAGACATAGCTATCAACACAATATTTTTCTTACTTTTCACTTAGACCTCCATATAGCTTCAATAGCTTGCTTTCTTCTACGCACCAGTTATACTCTTCAACTACTGCTCTTCTGCCATTTTCACCCATTTGCTTTGCAATTTTTGGGTTTTCTAGAAGATAAGACACAGCTTTAGCTATTTCATCTGTATTATCTGGGTCTACGCAAATTCCACAATTATATTTATCTACAATCTCTTTCCAAAGTACAAAATCTGTGCATATAATTGGCAATCCAGCTTGCATATATTCAAATATTTTTGTGTTGCCCAGCGTACCTTGTTTCCAACCAGTGTTAGCGCAGTAATTTATAACAGTCATACCAACGCTACTATTTTGTAAAATAGGTTTCACTTCTTTATGTGGAATTATCCCCAAATATTCTAACTTATTGTTAGTATCAAGAGATTTTAGTTCCTCTATATAACTCGCTGAACCAGGTCCACATAGCGTATATTTTGTATCTATTTTTTGTATAGCTGATACGATTTTATGGTGGCACCATTGCTTGCTTACCCCACCTGCAAACACAATTTTGCCGTTTTCATCAGGTTTTTGACTATCTTCATCTCCAGTAAGTATAGGGAAATTAGCAATCATCCATCTGTTTTTAATCAAATCTAAATAATACTCTTCCATGTGTGGTGAAGCATAGACTATTGCGTCAATTTTTTTAACAATACCTCTAAAGTATTTATCAAAAACAAAGGAAACTATAGCACCGGTAAATTTATTTAAGTAAGGCTTTTCTACAATACTATTTACAATATCTTCATGGCTGTCGAAAACAACTTTTTTGCCATGCTTTTTGAATTTCTTAGCGTACCCAATTAATTCTGGGTCATGCAAATGGTACACATCACAATTTAGTTCAAGCGCTTTTTCATATACTGTTTTTGATGTCTTAGTCATTCGAGTAAGTCTGCCACCACTAACGGTTCCAATACCTACTACTTTAACACCATTTTCTTCATAGCTTTCACCTTGCGCAACTAGATATGTGTCATACCCAGCTTGTGCAAGGCTGGTGCATTGTTTTTTTAGTATTCTAACATCTTGACTTTTGTGTGCTGATGTAACATGGCATACTTTAAGCATCAAAATACTCCTTAATTTTATTGCATATTATTTTCGCTGATTTTCCATCTCCAAATGGAGCATAACTATTATCAAAAACAACTTGTGTGTTTAATTTTGATAAAATATCTTCTTTTATAGGCTTTGCTAATTGGTTATAGTTGTTTACCATTGTTTCTGGCCAAACTATGAAATCTAAAATAGTTACGCATGGCTTACCTGCAAAGAATGCTTCTCTTTGAACACCACCAGAATCCGTCACTATTTTTTTTGCTTTATTAACTAGTGATATAGATGTTTTATATCCAACTGGCTCAGTTAAAATTATATTGTCAAAATTATTAACTTTGCAGATATTTGTAGCACGAACTTTGTTTCTTGGATGCACAGGATAAATCGTTTTTGCGTCCAAAGAATTCATAGCTTGGAATATATTGCACAACTTATCATCTGTATCAGTATTTTCTTGTCTATGGCAAGTCATATAATAAAATTCGGTAGGTACTTCTACGCTGTTTCCCTCTAGGTCAGTAATCTCAGTTAATTCACTACCGTCTAATAAGCTAGAGTAATACATAAACGCATCATACATAGGGTCTCCACATACAAGTGATTTTTCTTTTAATCCCTCATTTGCAAGAAAATCCATGCTAGATTCAGTGCATGGGAAACAAACAGTAGACAGATGATCTGTTACTATTCTGTTTGCTTCTTCTGGGTTTTCTAGTGTTCCAAATCTGTTGCCAGCTTCTACATGAAAAATAGGTATGTGAAGTTTTACAGCTGCTATTGCCGCTGCAAGTGTCGAGTTAGTATCACCATATAACAGCATTATGTCAGGTTTTTCTTCTAACAATACTTTTTCAATTTCAATAAGCATTTCACCAGTCATTTTACCATGTGTTCCACCTGAAATGCCTAAATTATAGTGAGGTTTTGGGATGTCCAGTTCTTCGAAAAAAATATCTGACATATTATGGTCAAAATGTTGACCTGTATGAATAATAACTTCGTTAAAATACTTTCTTATTTCTCGAGAAACTACTGCCAATTTAATAAACTGTGGTCTTGCGCCTACTACTGTACAGATTTTTTTCATTATAGAACCTCTATATTATCTCTATTTTCTATATTTTTCATAACATTTTTTGCATCAAAAACAGGCACTCCTGCATTCGCAATTTTATTGTAGTCTACATTAGTATGAGCTGTAGCAATTACAACAATGTCATAGTCATTTAGATTATCTAAACCAGCGATGCTCTCTCTTGCAACACCATTATGCTTGTAGTTAGCGATAAATGGGTCATAGTATGAAACGCAAGCCATTTCTTTTTCAAAATTATCTATAACAGCAAGTGCTGGGCTCTCTCTGTAATCGTCGATATCTTGTTTGTATGCAACGCCACAAATAAGCACTTTTGCACCGTTTAGAGGTTTTTTATTTCTGTTAAGAATTTTAGAGCATCTCTCAACAACATACTCAGGCATGTAATCGTTGATTTCACCTGAAATCTCGATTAAACGCATGTGATAGTTGTACTCTCTAGCTTTCCATGATAAGTAGAATGGATCTAGTGGGATACAATGTCCTCCAAGACCAGGACCTGGATAAAATGCTTGGAAGCCATAAGGTTTTGACTTAGCAGCATCAATAACTTCCCAAACGTTAATGCCCATTCTGTTACAAATTAGAGCCATTTCGTTAGCCAGACCTATGTTGATATTTCTGTAAGTATTCTCTAAAATTTTCTCCATCTCTGCTATTTTTGGAGATGAAACTTTGTGCACATCTGATGATAAAACTGCTTTGTAAACCTCTGCAATTACATCAGTTGCGTCTTGACCAACACCACCAACAACTTTTGGTGTGTTTTTTGTTTTGTATATCAAATTACCTGGATCAACACGCTCTGGTGAGTAACCTAGATAGAAATCTTTACCACATTTTAAGCCACTTTTTTCAAGAATTGGCATTAAAAGTTCTTCTGTTGTACCAGGGTAAGTTGTACTCTCTAAAACAACCATAGTTTCAGGTTTTAGGAACTCTGCTACTGCTTCTGTACTACTTTGAACATAAGTAATGTCAGGTTGTTTAAAATTGTCCAGTGGAGTTGGCACACATATTGCAATGAAGTCAACTTTTGACACAAATGAAAAATCTGTGGTTGCAGATAGCATACCACTATCAACCACTTCGCTTAATTCGTCAGCGATAACATCACCGATATAATTTTCACCTTTATTTACTAAATCTACTTTGCTTGCTTGTACATCAAAACCAATAGTTTTAAATCCTGCTTTAGCTTTTTCTACCGCTAGTGGCAAGCCAACATATCCTAGTCCTATAACACCTATTACAAGGCTTTTATCCTCAATTTTTTTTAGTAGTTTTTCTTTCATAATATTAACCCTCTCTAACTATTTCATTCTCTTTTATATAATTTTTTCCGCAATCTTTACATGTAGCATTATCTTTCTCAAAGTTTAATCTACATCCACACTTGCAAACATAACCCAAAACTTTTGCTGGATTTCCTACTAGAAGTGCATAGTCTGGTACATTTTTTGTTACAACAGCACCTGCACCGATGAACGCATATTTACCTATATCATGTCCACATACAATAGTAGCATTTGCACCGATAGAAGCACCTTTTTTTACGATAGTTTTTCGATATTCGTCTTTTCTCTCAATAAAAGAACGTGGATTTATTACATTTGTAAAAACACAAGACGGACCAATAAATGCGCCCTCTTCTACTTCTACTCCTGTATAAATTGAAACATTATTCTGTATTTTAACACCGTTTCCAATTTTCACACTTGGCGATATTACAACATTTTGTCCAATGTTACAATTTTCTCCAATAATGCTATCTTTCATAACATGACTAAAGTGCCATATTTTAGTGTCTTTTCCAACTATAGCACCTTCGTCAACATAACTACTCTCATGTTTAAAGTAATCCATTATATAGCCTCCAGCACTGTTTTTATAACCAAATCTTGCTCTGCTTCTGTTAAATATGGGTGCATTGGCAAACTGAAAGTTCTTTCACAATAATCTTCTGAATTTGTAAATTCATGGTCAAAATATGGATTGTTTTCAAATACTTTTAATTTATGTTGTGGGTTAGGATAATAAACCATATTAGGTATATTATTCTCACTTAAATAAGAAATTATTTTATCTCTTTGTTCAGTGTTTTCAGCAAGTAATACATATTGAGCATATACTGACATATTTTCCTCTCCTACAAAAGGAGTAACAAATTTTTCTTTAAACGCATCATTATATCGCTTTGCTATGATTTGTCTGTTTTCTATTTCATATTCTGTAAAAGCTTTAAATTTCACATTTAGTATTGCAGCTTGTATCGTGTCTAATCTAGAGTTAACACCCACTCTTACATTATCATATTTAGAAGAACCTTTTCCGTGAACTCTAATTGACTTTAATACTTCTGCTATGTCATCATTATTTGTAAATATTGCACCACCGTCGCCATAGCAACCTAAAGGTTTAGCTGGGAAGAACGATGTAATTGCGACATCACCAAATGTAGGGCATTTTTTGTCCTTATACGTAGCACCAAACGACTGTGCTGCGTCTTCTACTAAAAGCAAATTATATTTTTTACATATCTTAGAAATTTCTTCATAATCTGCTGGGTTGCCAAGCATATCAACGGCTATTACAGCTTTTGGAGTATGTTCTCCTTTTGCTATTACAGTTTCAATCTGTTTTTTAAGTGATACTGCACAAAGGTTGTATGTATCTTTTGTGATATCGCAAAAAACTGGTGTTGCTCCAAGCATACAAGCTGGTTCAACACTAGCTATGAAAGTAACATCTGGACAAAAAACTGCATCTCCTGTTCCTATATTATACGCCATGAATATCATTTGTAACGCATCTGTTCCATTTCCACAAGAAATTACATGCTTAACGCCTGTATAGTCTGATAGAGATTTTTCAAACTCTCCTACTTCTTTACCCATGATATATTGGCCATGTTCAAGCACATTTTGTATCGCATTGTTTATATCTTCTTTTAAATTGTTATATTGTGCTTTTAAGTCTATAAATTGCATATTATCACCTAAATATCTTCTATTACATCAATTAATCTTTTAGTTAAATTACTAAAGTCGTATTCTTCTGCTACTTTTCTTGCATTTTTACACATTTGTTCAAACTCAGCTTTATCCATTTCATAAAGCTTCATTATACTATTACATATATTATCAACACTTTGAGTTTCTATGGATATTCCTGCATTATTTTTTTCAACCACATCATAACCTATTTTAATGGTATTTAGTACTGGTGTGCCAGAAGCTAAATATTCAAAATTTTTATTTTGGCTCGTACCATATTTAAATACACTAGAATATTCATAATGTAAAATATTCAAATTTGATTTTGACAAAATATAAGGTATGTATTTTTTCTCAACACTACCTTTAAATACTACATTATCTACATTCTCATCTTTTACTCGATTTTGTAGTTTCTCTAGTTCATCTCCGCCGCCCCAAATCAAAAACTTAATGTTTTTATCTTGAATTTTCTTTGCAGCATCAATAATAATTCCTAAATTATTAACTCTTCTAATTGAACCTGTATAAACAATTTTAAATGTGCTATCATCGTCCAAGTCTTTATCTTCAATCGTATAATGTTCTTTATTATAATCAAAAGCTTTTAAGTCCACCCCATTGTTTATATGGTGAACTTTCTTTAAATCAATTTCGTTATCCCAACCTTGATTTTGTATATATTTTGCGCCACCTTCCATAGTGAACACAATCTTATCAGCTTTTTTGTATATCCATTTTTCAAGTTTGTATAGCATTTTTATAATCGGATGATTTTTAGTGTATTTACTTGAATATACTACTATGCTTTCAGGCCATAAATCTCTTACCTCTACAACACAAGGTACTTTTAATTTTTTTGCTATATAAATAGCAACAACTGGAACAAAAATATGCCCACTTGAACCCATAATCACATCAGGTTTCTCACTGCCTGATTTTATCATTTTTTTTGTAACTGAAAAAACATTCGCACAATATTGGTACATTGCAAGCAATCTTTTCTTTCCACTTCTATTATATAAGCAAGTTTTTATAAATACAAAAGGAAAAGTATATTTATCATATACTTTGTATTTTTCTTTTCCCTCTATTAATTGCGTATCTGTATTATGTGGAACACTGCCTGCAAAAATAGTAGGATTATATCCTTTTTCTTTCAAATGCAAAGACAAATTGTGATGCCTTGTAAAATGACCAAATTCAGGTGGTGTTGTGTGATGACATAATATCCAAATATTCTTCATTCATTGTTCTCCAACTTCGAAACTATCTATATATACTGAGAGTTATTGTATCATAAATGACAACTTCTGTCAAATTCACCTAATGTATATTTGTAGTCTATTTTCCTCTTTCTGTTCTCTTAATTGATTCTTTATAACCACACACATAGTAGTCTGTTTTATACTTACTTACTGACATATCATAAGTTAAGTTACCAAAAACTTTATTGATAACTCCAATTATTGGAGAAAATAGCCTCAACACAGGATTAAATATCCTTGTTAATATTAATTTATGGTTATTAATTTGTGCAATCATTTTCACCATGTCAGATGTACTAACATATTCTTTATTCTGTGGCATAAAGACACCACTCTCACGGTTTACAATAAGTAATCTTATAAATTCACAAAGGTTTTCTATATATATCATAGAACGATTATTGTTGACTAAAGGAAATATAGGTAGCTTTTTTGCAAATTTAGATAATGTTGGATAATTTCCTTTGCATCCATATCCGTAAACCATTGGTGGTCTCACAATAGCTATCTTATATTTTTCTTTTTTTATTTTTTCAAGCTTGTCCTCTGCTTTCAATTTGCTATTACCATAAGCATTTATAGGATTTGGCTTAGTAGTAGCTATTATATTTTTACTTTTATTCATAGGCAAACTTTCGCCAAAAATACTCATGCTACTTAAGAACACAAACTGCTCTACACCATCATTTTTAGCTTTTATAGCTACAGCTTCGGCTAAATCTGTGTTTACAGCATAATAAAGTACTTTTCTTTCTTCAGATATTTTTCCATTATCTGAGTGTGCTATACCTGCTACATGAAAAACAGTATCATATCCTGAAAAATCTTTCTCTTTCCATTTATCAGTTTTTACGCAGATAGTATCAACTTCGTAACCCTTGTAGCCTACCATATATTTCTCAAAAGAAGTACCGATGTAGCTTCCTTCACCTGTAATGAGAATTTTCATTTTAGTTCTCCTCAAACATTTTTTATAAAACCTCTGTGAAAAATCTGTTAAATTCATACACAGCTTCTGCATAATTATACTATAATATGTATTTTATGTCAACGAATAACATATCATTAATTTGCTTATTTTATTCGCATTTTGCCTCAACAAACCAAATATCTTTCTCTCTAAACAAATACTTCTCTTGTCCTAAAATCATCACTGTATATCTTATCCCTGTCCCTCCCACTTTCATAGCAGCACGTCTTGCTATATTTTTTACTCTATCAACGCAAAACTTACTTCCGTCTTCTAAAATAAGTGAACTAGGATAAAACTCACCTTCTTTTGTAAATTTACCCTCAACTTCTACTATCATTTTTTTGTAAAGCATATACAATCTCCTCATAACATACCTGTCGGCATGGTTATTTCTGTCTTGTTAATAGGCATTTTAATATCATCAAATAAAACTGCATTTCTTATTATAGTCTTACCAAATCTTTTGCGAATTTCATCAACGCATACATCTAATTTCTGTTGTTTTTCATTTCTGTGTAAACCTCCAAACAAATCAGCTTGAAACGGTGTATCTTGTGATGATAAATCTATCGCTTGAATTGTTATAGCTCTTACATTTTTCTCCCAACCATATCTCTCTTTGCATAACAAAAAAGCTGACTGCGCTAAAAACAGAGGTGATTGCGTTGGTATGCTGAGTTTCGATTGCCATTGTCTTGTGCTTAAGTCGGTGTCTTTAACGTGAATAGACACTCCATTTGCACAAAGTCCGTGTTTTTTCAGTTTATGTCCTATGTCTTGCGATAGCTCAAGTATCACTTTCCAAACTTGTTCATTATTTTCCATATCAGAAGACGTAGTTATCCCATGACCTACACTTTTTATTGGTACTTTGTAATCAATATGCTTAACAGGAGACGTGTCGTATCCATTTGCATAAATATATAAAGTCTCTCCATTTTTGCCTAGTTTATTTCTTAATACTTCAGGATTAGTTTTTGCTAAATCGCCTATTGTCTTAATGTAATATTTATCAAGCATTCTTTCGGTAGCTTTACCCACACCCAAAAGTTCATTAGCCGGTAAGTCCCAAATTTTACTTTTAAAATCCTCTTTGTTTATAACCGTTACTGCATCTGGTTTTTTCATATCACTACCTAGTTTTGAGAAGATTTTGTTAAACGACACTCCAATAGAAACTGTAAGCCCTAACTCTAACTTGATAGTCTCTCTAATCTCGTGAGCAATTTTTTCTGGAGTGCCAAAGCTCCTAGATGTTCCGCTAATATCAAGCCAACATTCGTCCATACCATAAGGTTCTACTAAATTAGTATATCTTAAATAAATTTCTTTAGCATAACCTGAGTACTTGATATATTCTTCAAAATGAGGTGGCACTACAACCAAATCTCTGCACTTTTGTCTTGCTTGCCAAATCGTCTCCCCTGTTTTCACTCCACAATCTTTCGCTTGATAATTCTTAGCAAGAACAATTCCGTGTCTTTCATCAACGTTTCCACATACTGCAACAGGGTATTTTTTAAGCTCAGGATTTAAGCTACATTCAACAGTAGCATAAAAATTATTCATATCACAATGCAATATATCTCTCATAATAACCTCCTTGACACAAGATGTAGTTTGTGGTACAATTAACACAGTTTAACTACATATATAATAACACACTTTAACTGTGTGTGTCAATGGATAAATATACCTTTAACTGTATATTAAAAAGGAGTGCTAAAAATGACCTTTGGTGATAAAGTGCGTGAAGAAAGGCTTAAACTGGGCTTAACTCAAAAAGAATTGGCTGAAAAACTTGGCGTTACAACAAGAATTATTTCTACTTATGAGACAGATAAGAGTTTTCCTCGATATAGAGAAAAATACGTTAAGCTCGCAGAAATTTTTTCTGTCGACATTAACTATCTGCTAACTGAAGACACTGATTTTATTATAGAAAGCCGTGAAAAATATGGTGAAAACGGAGCAAAGCAAGCAAAAGATTTGATGAAAGAGATTAACGGACTGTTTTCTGGTGGAGAACTTGCAGAGGAAGATATGGATGAATTTATGCGTGTTATGCAAGAAGCATATTGGATTGCCAAAAAGAAAAACAGAAAATATACACCTAAAAAATTTACAAACACAAATGATTAGGACGTGAACAATGTTTGCTAATTCAACCGATATAATCAAAACTGCCGAAAACTTATTGCAATCTTGTGGCAGTAGAGACCCTTACAAAATTGCTGAATTTTTAGATATAACCATAATGGAGAGTAATTTTACTAAACAAAAAGGTGCTTTTAGTGTAATTTGTGGCAATAATTTCATTTTGGTAAAGAACGACTTGCACCCAGCTATTAAGAATATGGTTCTGCTACATGAAATCGGACATTATTGCTTGCACCGTAAAGAACTTACAAAAAACAGTGTGTCTCCTGAGTTTAGTATTTTCGATACAAAAGATATTCGAATGGAATACGAGGCAAATATTTTCGCCTCGCATATTTCTTTGCCAGATGATGAAATAATCGAATGTATTGAACTTGGATTTAACATTAATCAAATTGCAATGAAAATGAATACTGATGTTAATTTAGTCGCTCTAAAAACTGACTATTTAATTAAAAATGGCTATCTTTTAAATAAATTTAGTCACGAAAATGATTTTCTAAAATAATATATCCTTAATTAATCAAATAAATGTCCATCTACTTTATTTACTCAAAAATTTCTCATTTTGCTCAAGTCTAACCTAATTTATTTTTGAAACAAATGATATATAATTTATACAATTATATATCTGCTCTTTTATTACATTTAAAGCAGATAATATTATAGTCAATTATTTTTAACAATAATAACTATTTTTATTATTTAATTGCGCTTACATTTAACACAATAACAACATGAAATTTATTTTCAATTAATTCACAAATTTTTACATATATGCTTTAATACTATTTAAGTTATTTTTATTTTCATCAAACATGCCGAAAATTGTGAGCACTCTTCACAACCACTTTTTTTCTATTGTTTTACTATGTATAATTATACTTAATAATACAAAACTTTGTATATATATCCACAGGAGGTCCGTTAAATGTATTCTTCAAACAATGTTCGCTTAGGTGAAATACTTAAATCTTTTCGCGTGCAAAACAAGCTCACACAAGAGTTTGTAGCAACTCAGTTAAACCTAAGCCGTTCATCATATACTTATTATGAAATTGGCAAAACAGAACCTAATTTAAAAAGTTTAGGTATTCTAGCAAAAATGTATAATGTAGATTTAGAAGTTTTTTTGATGGATAAAGAGACTTTCTCCTTTCACGAGTCTGGTAAAAGCAATAAGAATTTTATACCTACCTCAAATACAAATATGTTAACACAAGAAGAACGTGAGCTTATAGCATTGTTCAGAATATCTACTCCAACTGAACGACGGAAAGCACTTGCACAATTAAACAGAAAAAACACTTCACATGATAGTTCGGAAGACTCAAAAAACGATTAACAGAATAACAAACAACTTGCATTATACTATTAATAAGATAATCTTACAATTTTTGTATCTTATTTGTAGTATAATTATTTTGCTTGTTTGACTTTTTGCAATCCACAGTTAGATTTTTAATTATACTTTCATTAAGTATTTAAATAGTTGCGTTTGTGGTGTAAAGGATAACACGATGGCCTCCGACTACTCTGCTCATTGTTTTAATAAAGGTCTGCAAATATGCATGGTTGCTGGGTTTTATCATAAGTAATAGATTTACGAAAACGCAAATGACTACTATTTGACTACTAAAATTTAACAACTTAATAAGCGCTCGTCGTATAACGGATAATACAAAGGCCTCCGACGCCTTAAATTGGGGTTCGATTCCCCACGAGCGTTCCAAAACATAAAAACATCATATACTAAATTTGGATTCGTATATGATATTTTTATTGCTCTACTGCCTTTTTATATATTTTCCAAGTCGTATTTTAATTATTCGACTTATAAAAGATTTGCATTATACAAAGCTAATACAATATCCATTTGACTATTGTGAACTTTTTTCTGTGATTGATGCACCCTTTTTGAAAACGGAACATTCAAAGCTTTAACAGAAAGGGAAAAAGTTGCTTCTAACCTTATTATGTTTAGCGATATTTTACCGAATGAATAGCAAAATCACTATATAACATTTAAACTTAGAAAAAGAGATATCCCGCCAAATTTGGTAGGATATCTCTTAATTTATGTATTTAGTTTAATCCACTGAACAGATTTTTTAAGCCCCTCTATAGTTTTAACTTCTACTACAACCCGAGAGTTATGCTTATTCGCTAACTTTAGATAGTCGAGTAAATTTAGCTTCCCATCACCGAAAGGTAAATGGTCTTTGGGCTCAGAAGCAAGTGCATCATGCAAATGCATGTGTGTTAATCTATCAATATGAGTGTTTATCACAGGACGTTGCTTAAAATCATTACTTGCATCACGTCCTGTGTCAAAAGTTAAGGCAAAAACAGGACTTTCTAAAAGTAATGATAGGCTCTCTTTACCAATGGAGTGACAAAATGCACGGGTGTTCTCGACACATATTTTTATATCTGAGTCGCCAATAGCTTGTTGGCAAGCATCTCTAAACTCTGTCAATTTACTAAGATAAGTTTCTTTGTATTCTTCAGAAAGCAGCACTTTTCGGTCAGGCAAAGTAAAATAAGTCCCAAGCTCCAAATGCATATTTAAAATTGGTATATTAAGCTGTTTTGCGATACTGATAGTTTCCAAAACAGTGTCTGTATAAGCTTTTGATATTTTAGGATTAAAATCGCATGGAGTATTGGTGTCATCAAGGTGAATAGTGTAAAAAATATTGTATTTTTTAGAGAGTTCAGACAAAAATTCTACATCTAAATTCTCGACTTGAAATTGTGGCAGACACATATTAAGTTCTATAAATTCAAGTCCTAACTCACTGCACAATTTTGAACAATCCTCGATTTTGGGTAATTCAATTAAAGTTGGCATTCCATAGTGTAACATAGATTCACAACCTATCGTTTTCTAATTTGTAATTTCATTATTTACTCGTATATTAATTAACCCTTGTAATCTTCTTTACTAAGTCTAAAAT
>CAYJKT010000022.1:0-47962 GCA_964370775.1 uncultured Eubacteriales bacterium
CTCGCATAGTTACTTTTTCTTTTTTCACAAAATCACCCTTTTATTTTTTAAGTAATGCAAATCCAAACGATTTTAAAGTGATATTTTTATCAACTTCTTTATCTTCTATTATGTTAACATATTTACATGAGTTTAAGCAATAATTTTGTTCATTTTCCGTAAAACCATCAATTATAAACTCATAACGAATTCTTCTCCATAGAAAGCCGTTAATCTCAACAAACCAAATATCGAAAAGCTCTGTTTCATATTCTTTAATGATTTTAAAAGACTTTATAGATTTTAAGTTAAATACATATTCGCCTTTTTTGGTAGGATTCATATCAAATTAGTCTAATGCATTTACTTTAACAGACTTTACTTCGCCCCGAGCAGTCTTTAGTCTTACTAGCAATGTGTCGATGTCGAAAACATAAGACATATTACTTTTCGGCTCGTGTATTATTGCGTGATAATTCATAGAATTGCCCCTGCTTTTCTTTTCTAATATCATCATACATCAAACTTTTTTGGTAGTCAACAGTTTATTGTAAAGTCAAGTTTCGTAAGAGGCATGTTACTTAATTTTTGTACATTTTTAATAGGTTTTTCGCTAAAAAACACCAATTGTTCAGTTCTATTCAGCTGTCAGATTTCTAGTATTATCAAGGTTTTAGAGGTGTTTTTTGTTTTGTTCAGTTAAGTGTAATGTAAAAGTGTAAATTTATATATATTTCGAGTAGAGAGTTAATAGTTTAGAACATTTTAAACTAGAATTAATAGATTATATTGATTATTGTAACAATCAATGTATTATTTGCTAACTTAGACAAATTGGATTGACGTGTATATATTTATATTAGTACTTGAAATTTGAATGAAAAAGTGGTAAAATTAAGTCAGTTAATTTTATATTTAACTACATATATTGATTACCGTGGCTATTGATATGTGTTATTTTTTTAACACGGAGAATAAAGGAGGATTATTATGGCTTATAAAATTGGAAGTGATTGCGTATCATGTGGTGCATGTGAGAGCGTATGTCCAGTATCTTGCATTTCTGAGGGTGACGGACAATACGTTATCGATTCAGAAGCATGTCTAGATTGTGGCGCATGTGAAGGTACATGTCCTGTTAGTGCAATCAGTGCTGGTTGATAAAATTGAGATGAGTCGTGTGACTCATCTTTTTTTTGTCGTTCTTCGTTCATGAAATTTTAATAATATTATGAATTCGATGTGTATAATATGTAAAACCTCATATTATCCTTGACAAGATATGACGTATGATGTATTATTGGACAATAAATCGTTTAATCATTAAATCAAATTGTGCAATATATTGGTATTTCTTGCAATGATGTTTTAGCATTTATGCTTGAATATATATTTAATTTATTAGGAGGATATTATGAAAAAAGACGCTAAAAAAAGAATTATTGCTCTTATGCTTGCTGCAATGATGTGCGCAAGTGCTTTTTCAGCTTGTACTACAGAAGGAGCTGAAAGCTCTAACGAGGGCAGTACTGAATCTCAAACAGAGAGCTCAGAAACAACAGACAGCTCAGAAGCTATAGAGGGTGACGAGAGCGAAGCAGAGGGTGATACTGAGGACGCAGGCTACACAAAAATGGACGGTGATGTAGAACTAGCACCGTTAGGTGAGTTCCCAATAGTAATTGGTGAGCCAGTTACTTTATCTGTGTTTACAACACCTCACTTAGATAATAACACAGAGTTTTCTTCTGATGTAAATGCTTTTACAGCTTGGTTTGAAGAAAAATTAAACGTTAAGTTTGACTGGACTATTGCTTCTAAAGCGGATAAAGAAGCAAAACAAAATATCATGTTTAACAGTGATGATTATCAAGATATAATTTTTGATACTGAGTGGGACGGTGCTACTCAATATGCTTATGGTGAGCAAGGTTATCTTATCCCATTAAATGATTACATGGAAAATGAGTCATACTACTATGATATATTTATAGAAGCAGGATATGAAGAAGGCTCTATTGATGATGCACAAATGTCTTCTCTAGTAATGCCTGACGGTAACATCTATTCTGCTCCAAAATTCTCTCAAGCGTTCCACTCACTATACGCTTCAAGAATGTATATTTATCAACCTTGGTTAGATGCAGTTGGTATGGATATGCCTACTACAACTGACGAATATTATGAAGTTTTAAAAGCTTTTGCTACACAAGACCCTAACGGAAACGGCGAAGCTGACGAAATTCCTCTAGCTGGTGCAGTTGTTCAAGGTTGGAACACCGATCCTATCGAATTTATTATGAACTCTTTCCAATATCATCAAATTGATGATGCATCTAGAACATTTATTGAAGATGGTCAAGTTGTTCTAAACTATATGACAGATGAGTTTAAAGCTGGTCTTGAATACATGGCAATGCTTGCAGAAGAAGGCTTATACCTAAAAGAAACATATACACAAGATAACAATGCTCTTAAATCTTTAGCTACACAAGAAGTTCAATTAGTTGGTAGTGTTCCAGCTGGTTCATGGGGTGTATTCTCTGTTGCTTCATCTGGTAACGAAGGTGACTGGTTAAATTATGTACCGATGGCTCCACTAGAAGGACCTGAGGGTGTACAATATGCAAAATATTATGCTCCAAACCCATTAGCACAAGCACATATTACAGATGCATGTGAATATCCACTAACTGCTTGGAGAGTTATCGACGCCATGTATGATAAAGAAGTTTCCCTAAATGCGTTAAATGGTCTACAATCAGAAGGATATTGGGATTATGCTGAAGAGGGTCAAGTTGGTCTAGACGGTAGCCCTGCAACTCACTACACAACATTTACAGAGTCAGATGCAGACAACTCTGCAACAAACTTTGCTTGGTCACAAATTTCTCCAGCACAAACATTCCCAGGTTACCACACAGGTCAAGCTGTTAAAGGTGACCCAGAAATGGATTTAGAGGGTAAACTATATAAAGCTGGCGAATTATATGCTCCGTATCAACCAGAAGACGGTGTTGTTATGCCTAAGCTAATCTTTAATATTGATGATTCAAAATTAGTTATTGACTATCAAACATCTATCAACGACTACGTTGACTCAGCTATCGCTACATTTGTTAGAGACGGTGGAGTTGAAGAAGGTTGGGATGCTTATATAGCTACTTTAGAGTCAATGGGCGCTAATGAATTACAATCGTTATACCAAAAAGCTTATGAAGAACGTTTAGCTGTAATTGGCTGATTAGTTTATTTATAAACCAATATGATAATAGGCAACTTACTCACCTAAGTTGCCTATTTTATATTGATATAGCCAAAATTGACTAAAAAAAATTAAATTTATCGATATTTATAATCAAAACGACTGACAATATACCTATACAAAATATACAAATAATATCATTTGTAATTGTACTGTATTTACGATTAATATTATTTATGTAAAAACAGTTGACTTTTTAGTTATATTGTTGTATAATACAAACAATTCAAATGTTGGTTACGTGAAAACAAAGTGTTTAAATGAAGAAATAAAGTGAAAGCAACTTATTAGATGCTTTTTATATTTTGAAATTAGGTTAAACGTATCACAATTTATTAAGGAGGAAATATTAAATGACTAGTAATTTAAGAAAACGTATCATTGCCTTAATGTTAGCAGCAATGATGACAGCAACTAGCTTTGCGGCTTGTAGCACAGATTCTGGTGAGGCTTCTGAAGGCGGAGATTCTTCAACAGATAGTTCAGCAGCAGAAGGTAGCTACGCTGAAGAAGGTGGAGATGCTGAGGGTGGAGACGCTTCTACAAGTAACATGGATGGTGACATTCAACTAAACGAACTAGGTGAGTTCCCACTTGTTATAGGTGACCCTGTAACATTCACAGTTTTTGCTTCACCACATATTGATGCTAACAGTGAATTTGATTCATCAGTTAATGCATTCTCAGCTTGGTTAGAAGAAAAAACAAACATCCACTTAGACTGGACAATAGCTACAAAAGCTGACAAAACTGCTAAACTAAATGTTATGTTTAACAGTGATGATTACCAAGAGCTAATCTTTGGTACATATTGGGACGGTGCTACACAATATGCTTATGGTGAGCAAGGTTACCTACAACCTCTAAACGAATATATGGAAAATGATTCTTTCTATTATGACCAATATATTCAAACAGGTTATGACACAGGTCTTATCACAGATGCTCAAATGTCAACACTAGTTATGCCTGACGGTAACATCTATTCAGCTCCTGAGTTTGGTCTAGCTTACCACTCAAGATATGCTGCAAGAATGTACATCTATCAACCTTGGTTAGATGCAGTTGGTATGGATATGCCTACTACAACAGATGAATACTATGAAGTATTAAAAGCATTCGCAACACAAGATCCTAACGGAAACGGAGAAACTGATGAAATTCCTCTAGCAGGTTCTGCAATTATCGGTGGATGGAATGATGACCCGATTGAATTCTTAATGAACTCTTTCCAATATCATCAATTAAATGCTGATGCAAGAACATTTATCGAAGACGGACAAGTTGTTATGAACTACACAACAGATGAGTTCAAAGCTGGTCTTGAATACATGGCAATGCTTGCTGAAGAAGGCTTGCTAATGAAAGAAACATACACACAAGATCCAAATGCTGTTAAAGCATTATCAACACAAGATGTTCAATTATTAGGTAGTGCTCCAGGTGGTGCATGGTCTTCATTCACAGTTTCAACATCTGGTGAAGACGGCGACTGGACAAACTATGTTGCTATGCCTCCACTAGAAGGACCAGAAGGCGTTCAATATGCAAAATACTTTGTTCCAAACCCATCAGCTAAAATTCACGTAACAGATAAATGCGAAAACGTGAAAACAGCTTGGAGATTTATTGACTCTCTATATGAGACAGAAATCGCTATCAGTGGTAAAGTGGGATTACAAGGCGAGTACTGGCAATATGCTGAAGAAGGCGATTTAGGTCTAGACGGCGAGCCTGCAAAATACACAATTTTATCACAATCATCAGATGGTAACAATACTGCAACTAACTACACATGGTCACAAATCGCAGTTTGCCAAGAGCCTCCAGGATGGCACACAGGTCAAACAATGAAATTTGATGCAGGCGTAGATACAGAAGGTTTACTATATCAAGCAGGTGTTGCTTATGCTCCTTACGAACCAGAAGCTGATATAATTATGCCAAAACTTATCTTCAATGAAGATGATTCTAAAACAGTTATCGACTTACAAACAGCTATAAACGATTTTGTTGACTCAAGCGTTGCTTCTTTTGTAAGAGATGGCGGAATTGAAGAAGGTTGGGATACATACCTAGCTACACTAGAATCAATGGGCGTTAACGACCTACAAGCTCTATACCAACAAGGTTACGAAGAGCGTCTAGCAGTTATGGGTTAATTAAATAACATTTTCCTTTTGAGTAGGGAATTTAATAAAACTGCTCATTGATAAAATTCAATGAGCAGTTTTTTATTTTAAAAAATTTGGAGGTATATTAATATGTCGAGTAAAAAGCGTTCTTTTTCACAAATAATTAAGACATACTGGCCGTACTATTTACTATTACTTATTCCGTTATGTCACCTTTTACTATTTAAGTATCAACCAATGTACGGTGTTCAAATAGCTTTTAAAGATTACTCGTCTAGAGATGGCATTTGGGGCAGTGAATGGGTAGGATTTGAGAATTTTCAAAGATTTTTCGATAGAAACAACGGTATGGACTATGTTTGGAATACTATAAGACTTTCTGTTTATAGTTTGATAGCTGGTTTTCCATTTCCTATTATATTAGCTTTGAGCTTAAACTACTTAAAAAGCTTAAAATTCAAAAAGACAGTTCAAATGATATCTTATGCACCTCACTTTATATCTATGGTTGTTTTAGTTGGTATCATTCTACAATTCTTCTCAAGAACAGGACTTGTTAACAATGTTCTAGGTTTATTTGGTATTCAACCGTTTGACTTTATGGGAGAAATAGATTTATTTAATGACCTATATGTTTGGTCAGGAATTTGGCAAAATGTTGGTTTCTCATCAATTATATATGTTGGTGTTTTAACTAGCGTTGATTACACATTGCACGAGGCAGCTATTGTTGACGGTGCAACAATTATGAAAAGAATGTGGTATATAGACTTCCCAGTTCTTATACCTACAGCTGTTACTTTGTTTATTATGAACACAGGTAACATCTTAAATGTTGGTTTTGAAAAAGTTCTTTTAATGCAAAATCCACTTAACACTCCAGTATCAGAAATTATCAGTACTTATGTGTACAAACAATCATTTGAGACTAGTTTGCCTGATTTTAGCTATTCTAGTGCAGTTGGTTTGTTCCAATCAGTAGTTGGTATCATTCTGCTACTTACTGTTAATAAAATTGCAAGTAAAGTTTCAGATAACGGAATATTCTAAGAGAGGAGAAATATAATGAAAAGAGAAGTTAATAGTGACAAAGTCTTTCACACGGTCAATAACACCTTATTGTTTATATTTTTGCTCATGGTGTTAATTCCAGTAATATATGTTGTGGCTGCATCATTCAGCTCAGCAGAGGCAGTTATCTCAGGTAGAGTTTTCCTATGGCCTGTTGAACCAACTTTAGTTGGTTATGAGGCTGTTTTAAGAGATGACAGAATAGTTTATGGTTTTAGAAACTCTGGCTTATATATGGTAATACAAGTTATACTTGGTGTAAGCATGACAATTCTAGCAGCGTATCCACTTTCTGTTCAACATCTACCAGGTAGAAAAGTGATAACTTTCATATTTACATTTACAATGCTATTTGGTGGCGGTATGATCCCTACATACATGTTGATTAGAGATTTAAATATGCTAAATACTATTTGGTCTGTTACAATCCCTGGTTTAGTAGGTGTTTATAATATTATTTTGATGAGAACTTACTTTAAAAATAATATGCCAGAAACACTATACGAGGCAGCATCTATTGATGGCTGTGGTGTATTTAGATATTTATTCCAATTCGTAATCCCTCTATCAGGTGCAATCATTGCGATTATCGCACTTTATGTTGGTGTTGCAAGTTGGAACTCATGGTTTGAAGCAATGCTATATATATCAAATAAAAATTTACACCCACTACAATTAGTTTTGCGTGATATTTTGATTAGTAGCACAATTGACTACTCAACGATGGAGGCAGAAGACATTGCAAGAGCACAAGAGATGATAGACTTGATGAAATATTCAGTTATTGTTGTTTCTACTCTACCAATGATGCTAATTTACCCATTCATTCAACGTTTCTTTGTTAAAGGCGTTATGGCTGGTGCGGTTAAAGGTTAAATTTTATACTTTACAAAACTACCACCTGAAATTAACTGGAACACAGTTTATTTCAGGTGGTATCATTATGAATAATTTAATAACGATTATTAAATTCTAACATCTTTGTTAGAAAGGTTGCAATAAGCTATGTTGTGTAATATAATTACAAAGCAAATTAGTTTGCAGATACAAATTAAGGAGAATGAAAAATGAAAAACTGGAATACACCTAGCATAGAAGCTTTAGAAATCGCAAACACAATGTACGATACAAGAACAGGTACAGTTGTAGATGGAATTTTCCATGACCATATCGAAAACACTTTTGAAGATGGTTACTTCTACCCACAAGAGTCTTAATTGTTTTTTAAAACAAAAAAAGAAATAGAGAGGATATATTACTATGAAAAATTGGAATACACCAAGCGTTGAAGACGTAAAAATTAACGAAACAGCAAACAGCACATACCCAGCACAAGTTGAAGACGGTGCTTATGGAGATTTGTTCGCAGATAACGGCGGAGCTGGTAGCGTTATCCCAGGAACAGAGTCTTAATTTAAGGCTTTAATAAAATTAATTATGGCACTTGAACTTTTTAGTTCAAGTGCCATTTTTCTGTGTTACTATTTGTTTATATACTTATCAAAAAATTCGTCTATCCCCACTGGTTTAGAGTAGTAATATCCTTGACCTATCTTACAACCCATTTCTCTTAATAGATCATGTTGCTCTTTACATTCAACACCTTCAGCGACTGATGTAAGTCTACTTAATTTATCACAAAGAGTAATAGCTACTTGGGTTAATGCCTTTGATTTCTCATCAATATGAATTCCATCAATGATTTTCATGTCTATTTTAATTTCATCAAAATCAGACACAACAAGTGAATTTAAGTTTGAATATCCACTACCAAAATCATCAAGTGAAACTGAAAATCCAGCATCAGAAAAATTTCCTATTATTTCAGCTAGAACATTTTCGTTTATACCATTGATTGTTTCTGTTATTTCAATAACTATCTTTGAGCGCTCAATTCCGTAAGCGTCGCATATTGCAGAGAATTTTTCTACAATGCCTTTTTCGGATATGGTCATTCTTGAACAGTTAACAGAAACTGAGGAGAGTTTATCATTGCCAAGTTCCTTCCATTTTTTAAGAGTTTTACAAACTGTTTCAAATACAAAAGTATCGATTTTTGATATAATTCCTTCTTTTTCATAAAATGGTATAAAGAAAATTGGAGGTTGCATTGTACCACCAGCACCGATACGTCTAATGAGTGCTTCGGCGCTTTCGATATCTCCGTTAGCTAAATTAATTTGTGGTTGTAAATAAACGATATATTTTTCGCTCGCAATTTCCATTTCTAAGTTATCGGTCAAAATACGAGTGTACTTGTCGCCTTCGTGTAAATTACAAAGGTCTGTATTAATTTGTACATAGTTTTGGTTCCATGTGTAACCTATTGACACCTTAAAGTGAGATTCTTTAGATAATATAGCTTTTAACTGATTAATCTTGCTTTCAAAGTCGTGTTCGCTTATGTTGTCAGTCAATACAATGAACTCGTCGCCTCCAACACGGAAGACATTATCTTTGAAAATTGAATACAATATCTTTGATAGAGTTATTAACACATTATCGCCAAATATATTACCTCTAGCATCATTAATTGAGCTTAGCCCTTCTATATCAAAGTAAGCAACACCAAGACTATCTATATGCTTTTCATTTATTTCACTCAAAGCTTTTCTATAACTGTGTCTGTTTTTTATTCCAGTGAGCGTATCAAAATAACTTAATTTGTTGAGCTTTGAAAGAACCTCTGTTTCGTCTAGGAAAGTAGCAGTGAATTTTGCGATAGATCTAATTATAGAAGTTTTATTTTTATTTTTTTTAGGATTATCAACTCCTACAAAACCTGTAACTTTACTATCATTGGTTTTTATAGAACTAATTATAATTTCACTAAGACTTTCTATTTGCATAAGTTCAAATTCGAAGATATTATCATCGGCCATTGCATCATTTATGTTCAATGTGAAAGTATCATCTAAATGACATTTGTTCAATAGGTAACTGAAATTATCTATTGGTAGATTTTGCAAATTGTCTAAATATGATTTATTACCTATAATACAGTATTCATAAGTGTTGCTAATATATTTTCCACAATCAGATATCTCAAAGATATAGCTTCTTTCTGAATCAAAATATGAAGTTACAGCTTCTAACAAGGAATATATTGAAGAGTTCGGCTCGTTTCCTGAGTGTAGCATTTCAACACAGTTCATTAAAAATCGCTCGTCATCAAGTTTATTTTGTAGCTCTTCTTCGAGAGTTGCTACAGTAGTGACATCGGTTGCTATCTCTAACCTTGCTATTTTACCATTATAAGTTATCAGCTTGTCTTTTAATAAATATGTTTTATTCAAGATTTCGTTGTTAATTGACCACTCATAATAATCATCTTCGTTAATGAGGTGATTTGTGCAAAATTCGCATGGTTCAGATTTACCCTGCAAAACATCATAGCATTTTCTTGTGCGATAATCGTCATGTGTCAAAACTCCAAAAGCATCTCTACCAACCTTGTTAAGGTATAACAAATCATAAGTGTATATATCACTAACATATACAAGGCTGTCGGAGTTATCCAAAATATCTGCTGAATTTTTATTGCTAATAGCTAGTGCGTTTATATCATCTCTAAGGTGATTTCCTTGCAGAATAATAGACAGCAATTTTCCAATATATTGTAAGCTGTTTATCTCTCGCTCTGTCCATACTCTGGTTTTTGTGCAATCGTCAAGACCTATAAAGAAACGCATTTCTCCGTCTTGTTTTATCTGTGCATGAACAAAAGATAATATACCTTGGTTAACCATCATTTCAAAAGCTTTGTCGTGCTCAAAAGTTTCTCTTAAATTGTTAGAATAAATAATGTCATTATGTGCTTTAGAGATAAAGTCAACAAAAAACTCACCAGGTATACCTTTTAAGTTATTAATCTCACTTGTAATACCATCTTTACAAAATTCAAATGTATTATCATAGGTTAAGCCTGCATCTAATGTTTCAAATATATAGCTTCTATCTGCACCATATTTTTGACATAAATAGCTAAGAGCTAAGTTAATTGCATCACTGCTTCCGTTTTTCTCATAAAGAATATTAAAAACAGCAGAGATAAGGTCGTAATCAAAAAATGTGCTTGCAATTCTGTTTGCGTTCTCAATTTTTGTAATGTTTCGTGTAGTGCCAACATTCAAGTCAGATGAATATATTGTATATCTGTTTTTTCCTTGAATTTTTGCTTGGTTTAGGGCTTTGTCAGCATTTTGGTACAACTCGTTGTACGTTGTTCCGTCATGTGGGTAATGTGCAATACCTACACTGCCGGAGATAGAATAATCTTTGTACTGACCAGAATAAGTTCTTCTGTATACATCTAGAATTTTATTAGCTTTGCTTTTAATAATGTCAAGATCAGACAAGTTTTTTAAGAAAATAATAAATTCATCGCCACCAATTCTGGCAACAATATCAATGTCTCTAAATGCTGATTTAAGACCTGTAGATATTTCTCTTAACACTTCATCGCCAAAAAAATGACCTAGATTGTCATTAATCGATTTAAAGTTATCTATATCCACAATAAAAAATACATGTGTTCCGTCTGGGTTAGTGGAAAGTATATTAGAGATAATATTTTCTGCACTAATTTTGTTGTAGCAATCTGTCAATAAGTCCTTTTGAGAACGCTCTTCAAACACTTTTTGTTCGTGAATATTTATACCTTTGCCAACTATAAAAACGGGTAAACCATTAGAATCGTTCATAACTTTGCATGAAATTCTGTGATAAGAATAGTTCTGTGATTCATCAATTAAACGTAAGTCGCAACTAGCGTGACTTCCGTTTTTAGCTTCGCGCATCATTTCTTTATATTTTTCAATATCGTCTTTATGGATAAATCCTAACGTTAAAATTTCTTTTTCTGTAGTAGTCGGATTGTCGATAAAGTCAGTCAACCAAAAATTGCCGTAGTACTGGCAAATATTTGTATTTAAGTCTATCGAAAAAAACCATTCATCAGACAATTCTTCTATCTCTTCCATCAATACATTTTTAGGAAGCTTGTCATTAAAATAGAAGTCATATAAGTTGTCTATTTTTTCGTAAGAAAAATCAGTGCTTAAATCTTTTATAAAACCTACAACATACGCATTATCACTGTTATTTGAAAGCCTTATCAGTGTTACTTCTACTGGCAATCTGTGTCCGTCAGAAGTAAGGTGTAGCCAATGAAAAACATGTTTGCCGTTTGCCAAAGCTTTTTCGAAATGTAGTTTAGACAACTCAGCCGATGTCTTTCCGTTTGGTTGATATTTAGGAGAAAAAGTATAAAAGTTTTTCAGGAAATCTTCGCCGTTTTCAATATTAAAGATATCAAGAACATGGCGATTACACATGATACTGGTCATGTTTTCTTTCCATAAAGTTAGCGCAAACGGAGCAACCTCAAGAATAGATTTAATTGTAGGAGAAGAATGGAAATCGTTTAATGTTTCTTCACTACATTCGTTACTAAGAGTTAAATAATTTTCTGTACTCATACCGTAATTTCTCCTTACTGTAAAGAAATATAATTAAAGACGTTTTAGTTGGTTAAATTATAACATAAATTTTACAGAAAAGCAAATATTTCTATAAAAAATAATGAGAAGTGCTTAACATCACTTCTCATATCATTATATGTATTTTTATTGTATTTATATAATTAAAACATGAATTATATCACAATAATCTTGTTTTATTTATAATTAATTCAAAAGTTAAGCCTAGAGTATCAGCAGATTTTCTGCAAAGTATCATACGCTCTAAAAAAATCTCGAAATATTCCATAACTGGGCAAATCTCTGTGTCTATTGTAAACGACAGAATACATGTTTTGTCGGTGGCGCTGATAGTAAGGTTATCTTCTATAACGGCATAGCAAACTCTATCGTGAATGTCGCCTGCAAGGTCAAACTGTTGCACTCTGCTACGTCTAACATCACTTTTGTCAGATAAAATCAGTGCTGCTGCAACTGGGTTAACTGGATATGCAGTGTGTTCGTCGTGGTTGCCAATAGCAGAGCAAATCAATGCAATCTCCCTAGGTGGCATATTCAGCTTGTTTAAAATAGTAAAAGCCATCAAAGCACCACTATGAGCATGGTCTGCTCTGTTAACAATATTTCCAATATCGTGCATATAGCCAGAAATTGCAGCAAGTTCGCACATTCTCTCGTCATAACTAAGTTCTTTTAAAATGTTGTACGCATAAGTAGAGCAACGCTTTGCATGAGCAAGTCCGTGCTCTGTGTAACCTATTTTATTTAAAAATTCGTTACAGCTTGTGATATATGTTTTTATCTCTTCATTGTTATATATATCGTTGGGTG
The DNA here is from genome assembly GCA_964370775.1 of uncultured Eubacteriales bacterium. Lineage (GTDB taxonomy): Bacteria > Bacillota > Clostridia > Oscillospirales > Acutalibacteraceae > SIG603. The sequence goes on from CAYJKT010000022.1 coordinate 12,762, forward strand.
TAATATGATTATACATTAAGGCTCCTTATACCGTGTACATTCTGTACATTGCTTCTAAACAAACTTGTGCGTGTTTTTTAAGACTTTCTAGGCTTACTACTTCGTTGCAGTTGTGGATATTGCTAGGTACATCGTCATGGAAACCAGGGCCAAACGCAACACCTTTGTTAAACATTTGTCTTGCATACGTTCCACCACCCATAGAGAAAACTTCGCACTCTTCACCTGTTACAGAAGTATATGACTCTCTAAGTAGTTTTATGAAGTCGCTATCAGCTGGCAAGTAAAGAGGGTTTTGAATATCGTACTCTATAAATTCAAGACCGTTTTCGTAAACTCTGTTCTTGATTTTACCTACAATTTCTTCGCCATCTAATGTAGACGGATATCTAATATCTACAATAAACTTAGCACAATCATCTGTTAGGTTAACGATACCTAAGTTAAAAGTAAGCTTGCCACTAGGTTCGTCCTCGCAGTTAACACCAAAGTTAGTTCCGTAAAAATCAGTGCCGATATTTTTATGAATAAAGCTTAAAAAGCTTCCAATTTTATCACCGAATACATCATACAATAATTCAATTAGATAACTCGCTGCATTTTTGCCAAGGTGAGGTGTGCTTGCGTGATTAGCTATACCACTGCTAAACAAACTAGCACCAAAATCAGTTCTTGTAACAGTTATATCATCGCCTGATTTTTCGCATAGCATTGCAAATTCAGCGTCATCACACTCAACGCTTGCCTCTGCTTTATAAGGAACTGCATTAGGAACAGTGCCAGACACAAAGCTTTTAACAATTCCGTCTTTTTTGCCGTTAACTGTAAAGTGTAATATGCCTTTTTCGCAATTACAAACACCATAAGACGCGTCAGGTGTAAATCCCATAGTAGGCTCTTGCTCACTTGCAAAATAATGCTCCATGTCAGCCATGCCGATTTCTTCACCAGAACCCAAAACTACTCTAAGCTTTCTGTTACCTTTAACTCCATTATCTTTCAACGCTCTCAAACAATGTAGAGCTACAATTGCAGGGCCTTTGTTGTCACTAACACCTCTTCCATAACCAAGACCGTCTTTCACAGTGAAAGTGAATGGGTCAAAGTTCCAACCCTCGCCCTCAGGTACAACGTCTAAATGTGCCATAACCATAGCGTTTTCGTCACCCTCGCCAATCTCAGCGTGCATTGCGTAATATCCCACGTTTTTAGCAGTAAGACCATACTTATCAGCAAGCTCCATAGCTTTATCAACAGCCATAGCAGCGTTTTTACCAAAAGGATACTCTCCCTCTGCGTCTCCACAAACTGACGGAATAGCAACCACTTCAGCTAAATCTCTCAATATATCGTCCCAGTATTCTAAAATTTTATCCCCAAATAGCATAAAAAAATTTCCTTTCAAATATTATATTACATAGTATAAAGTTTTTTTAGATACTAGTCAATATGTAAGGAGAAATAATAATTATGTTAAATTTTATTTGGGTAGTTATGATACTTGCTTCTGTAGCTTTTTCTATTGCAAAAGGTGATGTTGCAGATACCTCTAACGCACTTTTTGAGGGAGGTAAAACAGCTGTAAACATAACGATAAGCTTAATAGCTGGCATGGCTTTTTGGGTGGGTATAACAGAGGTAGCTAAGGAGTGTGGAATAACAGATAAAATCACAAAATGGCTAAAACCTGTAATCACATTGCTTTTTCCAAAATATAAAGATAATCAAGAGCTTATATCAAAAATCAGCTTGAACATAACGGCTAATATGTTTGGGCTTTCCAACGCTGCAACTCCTTATGGATTAGAAGCAATGAGCGCTATGAATGGGTTGAATAAAGACCAAAACAGACCGACAAAAGGCATGATATTGTTTGTTGTGATTAACACAGCTTCACTGCAATTACTACCAACTGGAACAGCAGTTTTAAGAAGTACTTATGGCAGTGAAAACCCATTTGCAGTCACAGTACCGATATGGATAGTATCAAGCCTTACGTTGTTAACTGTTATAATATTATGCAAGATAATGGAGAGAATATATGAGTAGTATAGCGCAGTATTTGCCTCTTGTAATTGTCGCTTTTGTGGTTAGTGTGGGGTATGTGAAAGATGTTCAAGTGTTTAAGGTTTTTATATATGGAGCAAAAAAAGGCATAGAGAGCGCTGTGTCTATCTTGCCTACCTTAATAGGACTACTCACGGCTATCACCATGCTAAATGCATCTGGATTTATAGACTTTTTAATTAATTTTGCACAGCCATTGTGCGAGATGTTAAATATTCCAAAAGAGATTTTACCACTTGCTATATTAAGGCCAGTTTCAGGCAGTGGGTCGATGTCGGCTGTTATAAATATTTTTGAAAACCACGGAGTAGATAGTTTGGTGGGGCAGATGGCATCGGTTCTTTCGGCTTCTACAGAGACAACATTTTACGCAGTGTCGGTTTATTTTGCAGCGACAAATTACAAAAAAATAATGTACACCATACCAGTGGCTTTGGTTGGCGATTTTGTATCACTACTATTTACACTTATTATAGTGAATATTTTAAACTAATTATATCTATTTATACAAAGTTAGCGAAAGCTAAAAAAAACGAGATATTTTTGTTGCAATTAAAAAGAAAATGTGATATTATGTATGTGCATAATAATGCCTTATCAAGAGTGGCAGAGGGACAGGCCCTACGAAGCCCGGCAACCTATTTATTTAGGTGCTAAATCCTGCGGTGAATAACCGAAAGATGAGGGAATTAACTTCCTCACTTTTAGGTGAGGATTTTTTATTTTATCAAAATTATCGGCATTGTTATAGATATAATTTATAGAACGGAGAATAAAAATGGCAAAAAGATTATTTACATCAGAATCAGTAACAGAGGGACATCCAGATAAAATTTGTGACCAAATATCTGACGCAATTCTTGACGCAATGTTAGCGCAAGACCCAGACGCTCATGTAGCGTGTGAAGTTACTACAACTACAGGTGTAGTTCACGTTATGGGAGAGATTTCAACAAACTGTTATGTTGATATTAACAGCGTGGTTAGAGAGGTTGTTAACGGAATAGGTTACAACAATGCAGAGTTTGGTTTTAGTGGACAAGACTGTGCAGTTATGACATCAATCGATATTCAAAGCCCTGACATTGCTATGGGTGTTAACAATTCTTACGAGGCACAAACTGGAACAGTAGAGGACGAAAATGACTACCTAGGTGCTGGTGACCAAGGTATGATGTTCGGTTATGCTTGTGACGAGACAGAGGAGTACATGCCTCTTGCAATTTCACTTGCACATAAACTTGCAAAACAACTTACTGATGTTCGCAAAAACGGAGAGTTAACATACCTAAGACCAGACGGTAAAACTCAAGTTACTGTTGAGTATGACGGAGACGAAGTAAAAAGAATAGACACAGTTGTTATATCAACTCAACATGACGCTGATGTTACTATAGAGACTATCAGAAAAGACATGGTAGAGCATGTAGCTAAAAAAATAATTCCAGCTAATTTGTTAGACGAAAACACAAAATATTACATCAACCCAACAGGTAGATTTGTTATCGGTGGCCCAGTTGGAGACAGTGGACTAACAGGTAGAAAAATCATTGTAGACACTTACGGTGGTTATGGCAGACACGGTGGTGGTGCGTTCTCTGGTAAAGACCCGTCTAAAGTTGACCGTTCAGCAGCGTATGCAGCTAGATATGTTGCAAAAAATATCGTAGCAGCAGGACTTGCTAAAAAGTGTGAGGTTCAAATCTCTTATGCTATCGGTGTTGCACACCCAGTTTCTGTAATGGTAGAGACTTTCGGCACAGGTAAATATTCAGAGACAGAGATTTCAAACGCAGTATCTAAAGTATTTGATTTACGCCCAGCAGCTATCATTAAAACTCTTGACCTTAAAAAACCAATTTACAGAAACTTAGCAGCTTATGGCCACATGGGACGTACTGACCTTGATGTAAACTGGGAAAAAACAGATAAAACACAAGATTTAATTAACGCTATTAATAGCAAATAAAAATAAAATGCATATCATGTTGTAAGAGGTGATATGTATGCAGACATTTATATTATTATTGTTATCATTTTTGTCGGTAGTAGGAGCTGTAGAGCTATTTAGAAAGTTTATTTTTTGGCTTAACAAACCAAAAGCTAAAAACTTTTATTGTGGCGCGGTAATCTACTCGGTAGACGAAGCAGAGATGACAGTAAGAAGTTTAATTGAAAGAATAAGATGGATGGATTTAGACTCTGTCCGTCTTATTTTAATAGATAAATCAAATGACCCGTTGGTTAAAGAGATTGTAGAAAAAATAGTTGAAGAAAATTCCGATATAAGTCTTTTCTAAATTAACAAAATGAGGTATAATAAAATTTAGGTGGTGAAATAATGGAGATACTCGAACTTACTGGCACAGTTGAATACATAAAATTTCATAACGAGAATAATCAGTATACGATTATGGAGATTAGCACAGAAGAAGAACTTGTGACTGTGGTTGGAGTGTTTCCTTACGTTAGCAGTGGCGAAGACCTAAAGATATATGGTAACTGGGTTAATCATGCAAACTTTGGCTTACAGTTTAAAGCAGAGAGCTTTGAGAGGATAAAACCTGTTACAACGGCTGCTATTTTGAAATATCTCTCAGGTGGAGCAGTTAAAGGTGTAGGCCCTGCTACGGCACAAAAAATTGTTGATACCTTTGGTGAAAATAGTCTTGAGGTTATAGAAAACGAACCTAGAAGACTAACGCAAATTAAGGGTATTACTTTTAGCAAAGCACTTGCAATGTCTGTAGAGCTTAAAAATATTTTTGGCATAAGAGAGCTTATGCTGTTTTTGTCAAAATATGGTGTATCACCTGATAAATCCATATTGGTGTGGAAGTATTATGGTGGTGGAGCGATTGATGTTATTGGCGAAAACCCTTTTTTATTGTGCAGTGAGGGAATAGAGCTTGACTTCATGATAGTTGACGAGATTGCGAATTTGCGTGAAATAGAGAAAAACGATGCTAATCGTATTCGTGCTGGTATATTATATGTTTTAAGGCACAACGCAAATAATGGCCACAGCTGTATACCTTTAAATAAATTGATAAGCACTTGCACAGGATTGCTTAAAATAGACAAACAAGAGGTAAATGACGCAGTGTTTACTCTTGCAGAAAATACGGATATTATCATCAAAGCACTTAACAATGATGAATTTGTCTTCTTGCCTAATCTGTTTAACAGTGAAAAATACATTTCAGAGCGTATAAGGCTTATGCTAAGATACCCACCGAGGACAATCACAGGTATCGAAGAAGAAATCGATATGATTGAAAGAAGCAACAAGGTAGAGTACGCTGTTAAACAAAAAGAGGCTATACGAACAGCACTAGACGAAGGTTTACTTATCTTAACAGGTGGACCTGGTACTGGTAAAACTACCACTTTAAATGCAGTAATTCAGATATTGCAATCAAAAGGTGAGACAGTATTTTTGGCAGCTCCAACAGGAAGAGCTGCGAAACGAATGAGCGACCTAACAGGTTGCGAGGCTAAGACTATTCACAGAATGTTGCAAGTGGATTGGGACGAAAACGACAAACCGATTTTCTCAAGAAACGAGAGCAGACCTCTGGAATGTGACACTGTTATAGTAGATGAAGTATCTATGGTAGACATAAACGTTATGGAAGGTTTACTGGCAGCCATGCCTTTGGGTTGCAGAATGGTTTTGGTTGGAGACACAGACCAGTTGCCAAGTGTTGGAGCAGGAAGTGTTTTAAAAGACTTGATAGACTCCAAAATAATTACAACGGTAGAACTAACAGAGATATTTAGGCAAGCACAGCAAAGCTTAATTGTTATGAACTCGCACAGCATTGTAAAGGGAAACATGCCTGTTTTAAACAGGGTGGATAGTGACTTCTTTTTTATGGCGATGAATGAGGAAGAAAAACTTTTGGAGACTGTTGTTGATTTAGTACACAGGCGACTACCTAATAAATACAACTACGATATAAATGAAAATATTCAAGTACTTTGCCCTGGCAGAAAAGGAAGTGCCGGAACAGAAACCTTGAATGTGATGTTAAGAGATAGAATTAACCCTCCTAGCTCGCACAAAGCACAAGCGACTATAATGGGAACTGTGTTTAGAGAGGGTGACAAAGTTATGCACATTAAAAATAACTATGACCTTATATGGACAAAAGACGACGGAACAAGTGGCAGTGGTATTTTTAATGGAGACATGGGTATTATCACAGAGATTGACAAAGCTATTGGCACACTTAGAATTAGGGTTGACGATAAAGAAGCGATTTATGAATTTGAGCAAGCTGGACAAGAGCTAGAACATGCGTATGCTGTGACAATTCATAAAAGCCAAGGTAATGAATATAGCGCTGTTATAATTCCACTTTTTAGAGGAACAAGTAAGCTTAAGTACAGAAATTTACTCTACACTGGAATTACAAGAGCTAAAGAGATATTAATAATTATTGGTGAGAGTAGGGTGCTTACCCAAATGATTGCAAATGATAAAAAAACGCTTAGATACACAGGACTTTTAGGGATGTTGTTAGAAGATGAATAAGTATGATATTTTGGCATGGTTTTTTCCTAACAAATGTTTGATATGTGGCGAGTATAGCAAAGCAAACGAGTTTGTGTGCAAAGATTGCTTGCAGATTATCGAACCGATAGAGCGAAGATACAACATAAAAATGGGTAAAAAATCTGTTTTTATGAAAGTACATGCTGTGTATTCTTATGAAGAAAATTACGAAAAATTTCTAAAACGCTTTAAGTTCGGTGGCAAAACAGCGTATTCAAGAAAATTTGCTGGACTAATTTATGGTACTTTTATAGATTTTCCGTTTGATAAATACGATTACATCTGTTATGTTCCAATGAACAAAACGCACGAAAAAGCTAGAGGGTATAATCAAGCGAAATTGCTTGCTAAAAATCTTTCTAAGCTTAGTGGAGTTTCGTTAAGTGATGCGTTAATTAAGCATAAATATAATAATTCACAAAGAACATTAAAAGCTAAAGAGAGAATAGAAAATGTGAGAGGTGTGTACAAATGCACCGACGAAGTAAAGGGTAAAAACATTATTTTGGTAGATGACATTGTGACAACAGGCGCAACGATTTGTCAATGTGCTAAAATGTTATATATGGCAGGGGCAAACAGTGTTACTGCATTTTGTGCAGCAAACACAGAAGCACCACTTTAAACATAAAATGATTGGAGAACTAAAATGAATCATATTGCTATAGATTTAGGCGCTACTGCAATGAGGATATATATTAAAGACAAAGAAATTTACACAGAACCTGCGATAGTTGCAGTGGACTCTTTAACAGAAAAAGTTGTTGCAACAGGAAAAGATGCAGAAAAAATGATAGGTAGAGTGGGTAAAAACATTCAGTTTTACAGACCTTTTTCTATGGGGCTTGTTAAAGATAGTTCTTTTGCAGAATATTTTATAACTTCATACATCAAAAAACACAGCCTAGGTAAATTCTTTTTGCCAGAGGTAACTCTTGCAGTGCCAGAGAGCACAACAAAGGTAGAAAGAGAAGCGATAACTAAAGTTTTTAACAGAAGTGGAATTAGAAAAGTTACGTATAACAACAGGTTAGTTACTGCGTTTATCGGTACTTCTCACAATATAAAATCTTCTGTTGGAATTATGACAGCTGGCATTGGGTATGAAAGTGGTTTTTGTGGTGTTTTTGCAAAAGGTCAAAGAGTAAACAGTGGACCAATTCTTTATGGTGGTAAACATTTTAACGATGCTCTTATTAGATATGTTAGAATAAAACACGAGATAGAAATAGGCCCTCAAACTGCTGAATTTGCAAAAAGAGAGATAGGCTGTGCTTCTGCTAGAGAGCGAATGATTTCTTGCCATATTAGAGGAAAAGATATTCACACAGATTTACCAAAAGATGTAATAATTACATCAGAAGAAACAAGAGAAGCGTTTGAAGATATTTGTGCTGGTATTGCGTTAGATATTGAAAAAGTGACAGAACTTTTACCTCCAGAGATATATGGAGACATAGTGAGAGCTGGCATGGTGATATCTGGTGGAGGGGCGGCGTTACACGGACTTGACAGATACCTTGAGAGACGATTGAAGTTCCCAGTTATGCTATGCGACAAACCAGACAGAGCAATGCTAAGAGGTTTAGCGTTAAAATCTGTTTGATGAGTGAATTACGTCAAACTAATTTAATCTATTTCACATTGAAACTATCAGCAGGGAACGGTCTCGACCGTTCCGAAATGTTGTCAAATATACGTATTAATTTGTTCTATAGTGAGGCTGCTGCATTTAGATAAATCATGGTTAAAATATACAAATTAACAAAGATAACGTAGGGGCGAGCTTTGCTCGTCCGTTAGAACTAATGTACGAATTGTAAAAAACTTGAATTAATATAGCTCTAAAATATAAAATTAACCATATCTATTAAGTTTATAGAAACCTATGCTTTCGGACAAGCACAGCTTGCCCCTACCTAAAGCGTATGTTTTTGTGTAAATTTGCTTTAATGCAACAGCTTCCTACAAGATAATGTATTATTTGATAAATTATACTAATTAGATTGAGATGAGAAGTGAATATTTAGCTATTGACAAAACATAATAATAGTGTTAGTATTTAATAAAGCGATGATAAGGACGTTTGTTCACCTGTTTATCTAAGAGAGTGGTATATTTGCTGTAATTACCATGTTAAGCTAGAACAAATTACCACCTTGGAGCATTTGCCGAAATAAGGCGAACGTATGGACTGCGATAAAGTTTTTTAGAGTAAAAATTACGGGTGGAACCGTAGGAATTTGTATATCCTACCCCGAAAGCATGATGTGTGCTTTCGGGGTTTTTTATATTTGGAGGTAATTATGATTAAAATTGATTTAAAAGGAAACATTAAAGAATTTGAAAGTGGAGTAAGCGTTGCTGACATAGCTAAAAGTATCGGCATGGGTTTATATAAATCTGCTTGCGCTGGTAAAGTTAACGGCGAAGTAGTAGATTTACGTAAGCCAATCACAGAGGACAGTGCTGTTGAGATACTAACTTTTGATGATGAAGACGGAAAAAAAGCGTATAGACACACGGTGTCTCACGTTTTGGCACAAGCTGTTAAAAGACTATATCCAACAGTTAAACTAGCTATTGGACCAGCTATCGATAACGGATATTACTACGATTTTGACGGCGAGATTACAGGCGACAATCTACCTAAAATCGAAGCAGAGATGAAAAAAATCATCAAAGAGGGTCTAGCTATTGAGGCTTTCACTCTAAATGCTGATGAAGCTATAGAGCTATGTAAAGACGAGCCATATAAAGTGGAGCTTATTAAAGAGCACGCTGGCAAAGGCGAGGCGATTTCTTTCTACAAACAAGGTGAGTTCACAGATTTATGTGCAGGGCCTCACTTAATGAATACAGGCTACCTAAAAGCATTAAAACTAACAGCTGTTACAGGAGCATATTGGAGAGGTAAATCCGACAACAAAATGCTTCAAAGAGTATACGGAACTGCGTTCCCAAAACAAGCGCAACTTGACGAATACTTGCTTGCAGTTGAGGAAGCTAAAAAAAGAGACCACAACAAATTAGGTAGAGAGTTAGAGATTTTCACAACATCTGACGTTATTGGTCAAGGCTTGCCAATTATACTACCAAAAGGCGCTATGATTTTAAGACTACTACAACGTTTTGTAGAGGATCACGAGTTTAAAAACGGCTGGCAACCAACAAAAACTCCGTTTATGGCAAAAAGTGATTTATACAAAATTTCAGGTCACTGGGATCACTACAAAGATGGAATGTTTGTGCTAGGCGATGAAGAAAAAGACAGCGAAGTTTTTGCACTAAGACCTATGACATGTCCGTTCCAATACCAAGCTTATCTTAACAAAAAACGCTCATACAGAGAGCTTCCAATTAGATACAACGAGACATCAACACTGTTCAGAAATGAATCAAGTGGTGAGATGCACGGACTAATTCGTGTAAGACAATTCACAATTTCAGAGGGGCACTTAATGTGTACACCTGAGCAAGTAGCATCTGAGTTCAAAAAATGCCTAGAAATGGCTAACTTTATGCTAACAACTTTAGGTTTAGCAGAAGACGTAAGCTACAGATTTTCTCAATGGGACCCAGAAAACAAAGAGAAATATATTGGAACAGCAGAGCAATGGGAAGAAGTGCAAACTTCAATGGGTGCAATTTTAGACGAACTAGGCTTAAACTACTCTATCGGTAAAGACGAAGCTGCGTTCTATGGCCCTAAACTAGACATTCAAATCAAGAATGTTCATGGCAAAGAAGATACACTTATCACAATTCAAATTGACCACTTGCTTGCTGAGTATTTCGGCATGGAGTATGTTGACAGAGACGGACAAAACAAAAATCCGTACATCATTCACAGAACTTCAATCGGTTGCTACGAGAGAACTCTTGCGTTATTAATTGAAAAATACGCTGGAGCATTCCCACTATGGTTAGCACCTGTTCAAGTAAAACTTTTACCAATAGCAGACAGACATTTAGACTATGTTTATGAAGTGAAAAAAGAGCTAGAGGATAAAGGCTTTAGATGTGAAGTAGACGACAGAAGTGAGAAAATCGGCTATAAAATCCGTGAAGCACAGCTAGAAAAAGTACCTTACATGGTGCTAATTGGTGACAAAGATATAGAAAACAATCAAATTTCAGTTCGTCATAGAAAAGAGGGCGACTTAGGTTCTATGAACGTTAGCGATTTCCTAAATGTGATAGTGCCAGAGTGCGACGACAAGGTGATTAAGTAAAGGAGCTTTATGAGCAAGCTTTCAGATATTAAATATATAAAAGAACTAATGGCAAAACACGGGGTTAATTTCTCAAAAGCTTTGGGACAAAACTTTTTGATTAATCCGTCAGTTTGCCCAAGAATGGCAGAAAATTGCGACGGCGAGGACGGAGTAATTGAGATAGGAGCAGGCGTTGGAGTGCTGACGTATGAGCTGTCTCAGATATCCGAAAAAGTGGTGTGCGTAGAGCTTGATAGAAAGCTTTTGCCACTACTGGACGACAGCCTTAGCGAGTGCGACAATGTTAAAATTGTTAACGGAGATATTCTTAAAACAGATGTAGCAAAATTAATTGAGGAAGAGTTTAACGGCAAAAAAGTTAGCGTTTGTGCTAACTTGCCGTACTACATAACTTCACCAATAATTATGAAGCTATTAGAGGAAAAACTGCCGTTGAAATCTATAACAGTAATGGTGCAAAAAGAGGCTGCACAGCGTTTGTGTGCGCTGCCAGGTAGCAGAGAGTGTGGAGCAATAAGTGCAGCTGTTAGATATTATTGCGAGCCTGAAATACTGTTTCAGGTCTCTCGTGGTAGCTTTTTGCCACCACCAAATGTGGACTCTGCTGTAATAAAGCTGAATGTATTAGAAACCCCACCTGTTAAGGCAGATGATGAAAAATACTTTTTTAAGCTGATTAAAGCAGCGTTTGGGCAAAGAAGAAAAACTTTGAACAACTCTTTAAGCTCTGGCTTAGGCTTGCCTAAAGAGAAAATAAAAAAAGCGTTGGAAAAAGCAGAGCTTAAACCAACAGCAAGAGCAGAAGAATTATCCCTTAAAGAATTGTGTACATTATCAAATATTTTGTATAGCGAGTGTGAATGATATGAAGTTACTTATTAATAAAAGTTTTGTCACTGCATTAATTATGATTGCTGCTGTAGCTATGATTATTGGAATGGTTACAGGCCCGTTGGGTTATGAGGATATATCTGTAGGTTTTTCGGCGGCTGCTTGCATTTTTGCGGTAGTTATAGTAGGTTTTGGGCTGAAAAATTGGAAAAACAAAAGATGATAAGGAGCTGAACTATGCCTGTAATTTTTTGGGATTTTGATGGAACCTTGGTGTATTCACCGTCATTATGGAGCGGTAATTTATTGAACGCTTTGAATGACATAACAACAGAGCACGACTTAACTTTATGGGATTTCAAGCCATATACAGCAAGTGGTTATTTTACATGGGATAATCAAACCGACGATTTAACACACATAAAAGGTGATATGTGGTGGGAATATATGAATACTCATTTTTACGATACATACATAAGCCTTGGAGTGTCGCATGAAATAGCGGTTAAAGCAGTAGATAAATTTAAGCCTAAAATTTTAGATAAAAACAACTATACAGTGTATTCAGATGTGGTTTATACTTTGAAAAAATGTAAAGAAAAAGGCTATACCAATGTAGTTTTATCTAACAACTACCCAGAGCTTGAAGAAGTTATAGCACAGCTTGAACTATCACCATATTTTGATGAATATGTAGTTTCTGCTAAAATTGGATTAGAAAAACCCAAAAGTGGTATTTTTGAATATGCAAAAAGCTTGTTTCCAAACGAAAACGATTTTATAATGGTGGGAGATAACCCTTATGCTGATATTTTGGGCGCAAAAAAGCACGGAATGAAAACAGTTTATGTGCATAAAGGATACTTTAACGAAGCTGATTACTGCTTTGATGATTTGAAATCTATACTAAATATATTATAAAAATAACGGATAATAACTTAGCTACATAATTGTACTAGTTATTATCCGTTTGTGTTTTTTAGAAGCTTGTGATTATTGTCACATTTCTATGTAATTGTAATACAGAAGCAGGAACAACAGCAGATATAGGGCCTGTTGTTGCTTTATGGATAGCTTCTTCTTTACCTTCTCCTGCTAGAAGAATTATTTTGTTAGCTCTCATAATAGTGCCGATACCCATTGTGATTGCATGAGTTGGAACGTCTTCAATATTGTCAAAAAGTCTTGAGTTTGCTTTAATTGTACTGTCTTTTAATTTCTCACGATGAACTATGTTATGGAAGCATGTATCAGGTTCGTTAAAACCAATGTGGCCATTGTGTCCGATACCTAATATTAATAAATCCATACCACCAAGTGAGTCGATTAATGCCTCGTATCTAGCACATTCTTGGTCATAATCGTCTGCAAGTCCATTAGGTAGGTTTGTGTTCTCTGGGTTAATGTCAACCAAGTTGAATAAATGTTTTTCCATAAAAAATCTGTAACTTTGGTTATTTTCAGGAGCCAGCCCCCAATATTCATCTAGGTTTACAGTTTTTGCATGTTTAAACGAAATTTGTTTTTCATTATACCATTCGACAAGTTTCGCATAACAGCCAATAGGAGAGCTACCAGTAGCAAGCCCCAGTATGCTGTCAGGTTTCATTGTTAACTGTTGCTTAATAGCCTCAGCTGCCATTAGGCTCATTTTGTCATAAGAATTTGTGTTGATTACTTTCATTTCGTTTCACTTGAATAAATCAAGTTTCCTCCCTTCGTAATTTAAACGGATTTTTATTAGGTACTTGTGCAAGAAGCACGGCTAAAAATACTAGCACGCAACCTATTACTTCATTATTATTAAGAGTTTCACCGAGTATTAGCATTCCAGCAAGAAGTGCAAAAACGGACTCCAAACTCATAATAAGCGATGCGACTGTCGGTTGGGTTCCTCGTTGCCCAATAACTTGCAAAGTAAATGCAATTCCACTAGACATGATACCAGCGTATAGAATAGGGAAGGCAACGTCTAAAATCTCCGACACGGCAGGCTTTTCAATAACAACCGAAACAATTAAAGCTATAATAGCACAAACTAAAAACTGTGCTGCACTAAGCTTTACTGCATTTGCTTTCTTAGAATAATGGTCGATAACCAAGATATGAACAGAGAAAACAACTGCTGATAATATTATGTATACATCTCCAGGTGATATAGTGAAATCTTCTGTAACGCTTAATAAATATGTTCCGGCTGTTGCAATAATAACGCAAATAACTATTTTTATTCCAGGGATTTTTTTAAGTACAATTCCGATTATAGGAACAAAAATTATGTATAAGGCAGTTAAAAAACCTGCCTTGCCAGCTGATGTATAAATTAAGCCAATTTGTTGCAGTGCCATTGCTGCAAAAAGAACAGTTCCACAAATAATTCCACTTTTAATATAATTTTTGTTTTTATCTTTTTTTTCCATCTTAATTGATGAATGACTTTTACGTCGATTAATTATTAAAATGAAAAACATTAAAAACAAAAAGCCTACGATACTTCTATATGCTAAGAATGTAAAAGGACCTACGTCATTTCCCATGCTCTGTGCCACAAAAGCAGTACCCCAAATAAATGAAGCTATTAAGAGCATTAATGGTCCTTTTGTACTAGCTACTTTCATTACTTACCTCACGTGTTAAATTTTTTATCCAATTATATTTATTTATTTTTACAACTGCAACAAAGCATTTTAGAATTTGGTCGCTTTTCATACAAGCAAAAACTATCCACGGTGCTAAACCTAATTGCCATGTTAGAATACCAGCAGGTAAAACTACCAAGAAGACAAATATAGTGTCATTTTTAAACACAAATCCTATGTCGCCACCACTTTTTACAAGTCCTGCAAGGCACGCTGCTTGATAACAAGTACCGACAATGCTGAATGTGATGACAGTCATAAATTGCAGTGCATAAACTTTTGCATCTGGGCTTACATCATATAGTGAAATAAACGGTTCTCTTAAGAACCAAACGATGACACCAGAAAGCACACCTACGATCAAGAAAATAACTTGAACAGTTTTAGAATACTCTTTTACTTTGTCAATTTTATTAGCGCCAACTGTTTTACCTGTGATAATTCCAACAGCGCTAGACATACCAGACATCCAAACATATATCAAGCTGTGTAAAACGCCTGTCATGCTTGTCGCTGCTATAACTTCTTCGCTAAATCTGCCTAAAATCATGCTTTGCCCAAGATTATTAGCTGCCCACACAACTTGTCCACCAAGCACTGGTAAGCCGTATTTTGCAAAGTCTTTAAGCATTGTGATATCAGTTTTAAGCAATTCTCTTGGTCGAATTTTCAGCTTTTTATCAAAGAAGAAAACGTAAATCATAATAGTAACGGCTTCTACAATTCTTGCAATTAATGTAGCGATTGCTGCTCCTGTAATGCCAAGAGCTGGTATGAAGTCACCTACACCGAATATAAGAACATAGTTTAAGCCTACATCTACTACGAGCGTTAAAAACGAAACATATAAACCTATTTTTGCGGTCTCTACACTTCGCATAGCAGAGATAAATGTTTGAGAAATTGCAAAGAAGATGTAGGAGAAACCTACAATTTGCAAATATTTACCACCCTCTACAATAACATCTTGTTCATCTGTGAAGATAGCTATGATGTTTTGTGGAAAAATTGTAGCTACTATGCTAAAAATTGCACCGAATAAAACAGAAAGCTTAATAGCGATTGCTATTATTTTTTTTATGCTTTCTGTGTCTTTTTTTCCCCAATATTGTGCCGCTAGAATAAGTAAAGCAGCATCCACTCCCATTATGAACATCTGGAAAGCAGTTTGTATCTGGTTTCCCATGTACACACCAGATACAACAGTATCACCAAGTCTGCCAACCATAATATTATCTGCGAATGCAACCGAAAAGGTTACAAAGTTTTGTAAGGAAATAGGTATTGCCAGTGCCCAAAGATTTCTATAAAAGCTTTTGTCTTTAGTTAATAACATGAAAACCTCTTACATAATTATATAATTTTGTGATGCTACCTCTATACCATTTTTGATATAAAATCTTGGAACTCTAGCACCGATATCACAAACTACTTCGTAGTTTATGGTTCCTCTTAATTCAGCAATTTCATCTGTAGATATTTGTTCGTTGCCGTCTACTCCGATTACTGTGACAATGTCACCAATTCTCACACTGGTGTCATCTTCTAAGTCAATCATTAGCTGATCCATGCAAATTCTGCCGATTATCTTACGTCTTTTTCCGTTAACTAACAAGTGTCCACTGTTTGCAAGAACTCTGCTATAGCCGTCAGCATAACCGATTGGAACTGTTGCAACAAGCATATCTTTCTCTGCGTGAAAATCGTGCCCATAGCTTACGCCAGAACCTTTTTTGATATGCTTAACATGGGAAATAACAGATTTTAAAGACAAAGCTGGCTTTAAGTCAAAGTTATTTCTAATAGATGAAGAAGGGGAGAGACCATACAAAATAATTCCAGCCCTTACCATGTCAAGATGTGCCACAGAAAAATCCTCAATAGCACCACTGTTAGAAGCGTGAACTATTTTAAATTTTATATCAAGCTTGCTAATTAAGTCGTTAAATGAACTCAATTGCTTTAAAGTATTGTCGTCTTTGCCCTCGTCAGCCATTGCGAAATGGGTAAAAATACCCTCTGCTTTTAAGCCTTTTGACTTACAAGCACTATGAATTTCATCAATACTGTTAAAGTCAGTGTCAGGGTTTTGGTATAGAAAACCTAGTCTTGACATACCTGTGTCTATTTTTATGTGTACTTTAATTTCTACATTTTGCTTCACACATTCACTAGATAGTTTTTCTGCGTAGTCAAGTGAATATACACATTGTGTTATGTTGTTTTCTGCAAGAACAGAAACATCGGTTATCGGTACATATCCAAAAACCAAAATAGGCGTTGTGATTTTAGCGTTTCTAAGCTGTAATGCTTCGTCTAAATTGGATACCGCAAAATAATATGCACCTGCGTTTTCGTACTCTTTTGCTAGTTCTACTGCACCATGCCCATAGGCATCTGCCTTAATTACGCAACATATTTTAGCATCTGTGTGCTTTTTTATCTCAAAAAAGTTATGTCTAATGCAATCAAGGTCAACTTCTGCCCATGTACGTCGTTGCAAATTTTGCATATATACTCCGTTCAGGGTAAAACCCAAATTATATTTTAGGGTGGACTTAACCACCCTAATACATATCTATATGATTTTATTATTTAAAATAGTTTACGCCACTTTCGAAAATAAGTTGGTCTTTAAATCCAGGCACGTTTTTATATAGGTTGTCACCCATACGCTCAGAGTGACCCATTTTACCAAGCACTCTACCGTCAGGGCTTGTAATACCCTCGATACCACAAACTGAACCGTTAGGGTTCCAGATAATATCGCCACTTACCTCACCAGTTGGTGAGCAATATTGTGTAGCTACTTGTCCGTTTTGGATAAGTTTATCTAGGTTAGCTGTGTCAGCCACAAAGCGACCCTCACCATGAGACATCGGCACTGCAAATACATCGCCAGCGTTCACACCACTTAACCAAGGGCTCTTGTTGTTTGTGATTTTTGTATACGCCATACGAGAGATATGTCTGCCGATATTATTGAATGTTAAAGTCGGAGCATTTTCCTCTTGAACACAAATTTTACCATACGGCACTAAACCTAGTTTAATTAAAGCTTGGAAACCATTACAGATACCTAAGGCTAGACCGTCTCTTTTTTCTAAAAGCTCAGTTAAAGCATCAGCTAACACTGGATTTCTGAAAGTTGTAGCGATGAATTTACCAGAACCCTCAGGTTCGTCACCACCAGAGAAACCACCTGGAATCATAAGAATTTGTGAGCTTCTAATAGCTTTTTCCATAGCACTGATTGTCTCTTCAATCGCTTTTTGGTTAAGGTTTCTTACAACAAGAACTTCAACCTCAGCTCCTGCTTTTTCAAACGCTCTAAGAGTGTCTATTTCGCAGTTTGTTCCTGGGAAAGCTGGGATAAATACTTTAGGTTTTGCTACTTTAATAGCTGGTGCAAGTGTAGATTTTGCTGATACCACTGGGATTTCTTTAGGCATTGGAGCACTCTCTGCATTATTTGGGAACACTTTTTCTAATGTGTTCATATAAGCTTCAAGCATAGCAGTGTTTTCTATCTTGCTACCGTTAAGCTCAAAGTGTTTGTTAGCTGTAATTTTACCAATCACAATAGCGTTTTCTGGGATTTCGCTAACCTCAGCCACAATATAACCAGATTTTGGTGTGTATAGAGTGCTGTTATCTAGGTTTGCGAAGTCAAAACCGAAGTCGTTACCGAAAGCCATTTTAGCAACAGAAGCTGCAACACCACCCTCTTTAACTACAGAAGCAGATTTAATCACGCCACTTTCGCATAGTTTATAGAAGTTTGTGTAATATTCTTTTAAAGAAGCAAAGTTAGGCATACAGTTCTTCTCTGCAATAGGGAATAGAACAACAGAGTTACCCTCGTTCATGAATGTAGCGCCGATTGTTTTGCTAGCTTTAGTCATTGCAACTGCAAAGCTTACAAGTGTTGGAGGTACGTCTAAGTCTTCAAAAGAACCTGACATACTATCTTTACCACCAATAGATGGTATTTCTAGGTTTAATTGCACTGTTAATGCACCTAAAAGAGCAGCAGCTGGTTTACCCCAACGCTCTGGTTTGTTATATAATCTTTCAAAATATTCTTGGAAAGTTAGTCTTGATGTTAATGGGTTTGCACCAGCAACAGCAATTTTAGATAATGACTCTACAACTGCCCAAACAGAACCGTGGAACGGGCTGAATTTTGAGATTGCAGGGATATATCCGTAGCTCATTACTGTAGCATCGTCTGTTTCTCCACTAGTTACAGGTATTTTAGCAACCATTGCATCTTCTGGAGAAAGTTGGTATTTACCACCAAAAGGCATGTTAACAGTACCGGCACCGATAGACGCATCGAAACGCTCTGAAAGACCTTTTTGTGAGCAAACTTCTAGTCTTGCTAAGTTGGCAACAAAAGCATCGCTGTCTGATTTATCAGCTAATACGCTAGGAACTAGCTCTCTGTAGTTATCTTCTGCATTTGGAGCAGTGATATAAGCTTCTGATTTTTGAGTAACACCGTTAGTGTCTAGGAATTTACGGCTTAGGTTAACAACAGTGTCGCCACGCCATTCCATAACAAGTCTGTTATCGTCTGTTACTACAGCAACAACGCTAGCGTCTAAGTTCTCTTTGTCAGCCTCTGCTAAGAACTTATCAACGTCTTTAGGGTCAACCACAACTGCCATTCTCTCTTGAGACTCAGATATAGCAAGCTCTGTGCCGTCTAGACCCTCGTATTTTTTAGGAACTTTAGTTAGGTCGATTTTTAGACCAGGAGCCAGCTCACCAATAGCAACACAAACGCCACCAGCACCAAAGTCGTTACATCTTTTTATTAAAGTAGAAACTTCTGATTTTCTAAATAATCTTTGAATTTTTCTCTCTGTTGGAGGATTGCCTTTTTGAACCTCAGCACCACAAGTCTCGATAGAGTCAAGAGTATGCGCTTTAGATGAACCAGTCGCACCACCACAGCCGTCACGTCCAGTTGCTCCACCTAAAAGAATAATGATGTCGCCAGTTGCTGGTTCTTCTCTAACAACATTCGCTTTAGGAGACGCACCGATAACAGCACCGATTTCCATTCTTTTTGCAACATAACCTGGATCGTAAAGCTCTGTAACTTGTCCAGTTGCTAGACCGATTTGGTTGCCGTAAGATGAGTAACCAGCAGCAGCGCCAGTTGTGATTTTTCTTGACGGAAGTTTACCAGCCATAGTTTTGCTAAAGCTTAAAGTAGGGTCTCCGCTACCAGTAACGCGCATAGCTTGGTACACATAAGCTCTGCCAGAAAGTGGGTCACGAATTGCACCACCTAGGCAAGTAGCAGCGCCACCAAAAGGCTCAATCTCTGTTGGGTGGTTGTGAGTCTCGTTTTTAAATTGAACAAGCCATTGCTCTGTTTTACCGTCTATAGTAACAGGTACTTCAATAGAACAAGCGTTAATCTCTTCACTTACATCTAGGTCAGGCACTTTGCCCTCAGCTCTAAGATGTTTGGCACCGATACAAGCCATATCCATTAGGCAAACAGTCTTGTCTTTACCTACATATAATTTTTTTCTTGTGTCTAAATATTCATTCAAAGCTGTCTCGATCGCTTCTGTTAAAACACCTTTTTCAATATCAATTTTTGTAAGCTCTGTTAAGAAAGTTGTGTGACGGCAATGATCGCTCCAATATGTGTCAATAACTTTTAGCTCTGTAACTTTTGGGTCACGTTTTTCTTCGTCTCTAAAATAATCACGGCAGAATTTTAGGTCAGAAAGTGTCATAGCAAAGCCCATTGATTTATAATAAGCTTCGATTTCTTCATCATTCCAACTGATGATACCGGTAACGTCTTTAACATTTTCTGGCACTTCTGTTTGCATATCTAAAGTTAAAGGTTTTTCCATGTTAGCAAGTCTTGCTTCAACAGGGTTTACGATATAGTTCTTGATTTTTGTCATATCGTCTTCTGTTAAGTTGCCTTTTACAGCGATAATTCTAGCTGTGTTAACTTTTGGTTTTTCACCTTGAGTTAAAAGCTGAACACATTGAGCAGCTGAGTCAGCACGTTGGTCGTATTGCCCTGGTAGAAATTCTACTGCAAACACGTTGTACTCGCTACCGATTACATAGTTTTCATCATATATATCGTCAACATTAGGCTCAGAAAAAATAGTTTTAGAAGCTATCTCAAACTCTTCATCACTCAAACCTGTTACATCATATCTATGAATGATACGAACTTTCTCTATAGCCTTAATGCCTAAATTTTTCACTAGGTCATTTTTTAAATGATTTGCTTCAATATCAAATCCTGTTTTCTTTTCAACCAAAACTCTGGTAACCATAAAATCAATCCTTTAAATTTCAATTAATTTAGATGTTTACATACAACATCACACTAATTATAACATAACAACTTAAAATAATAAATAGATTTTTCAAATTTATTTCTACTATTTTTTTAGTTAAAAAAAGAAAGTTAATCTTTTATCTCTTGACTAAACTGAATAAATTATATAAAATAAACTGTATATGTTTTC
This sequence comes from uncultured Eubacteriales bacterium, assembly GCA_964370775.1. GTDB lineage: Bacteria > Bacillota > Clostridia > Oscillospirales > Acutalibacteraceae > SIG603. The sequence goes on from CAYJKT010000022.1 coordinate 33,619, forward strand.
TAGGAGGTGTAATTATGATAAAATATTTTGATGCACACGCTAGTAGTGTCAGTAAATTGGTGGGAATGAGAAGTGGTTGTTGGATTTCTATGATAGATCCAACTGAGGAAGAAATAGCTTTTGTGTGTGAACACGCAGGGGTAGAGGCAGATGCGATTTTGCCAGCACTCGATGAAGAGGAGCGTTCTCGTATTGAAATTGAAGATAATTATACATTGATACTTGTGGATATTCCGACAACGGAAGAAAAAAATAACAAGCAAGTTTATATAACTATCCCTTTAGGTATTGTGGTTACAAAAGACTATATTATTACAGTTTGTACTGAGGAAAATGCAATTTTCTCTCATTTTGAAAAAGGAAGAATAAAGAATTTTTATTCTAAAATGAAAACAAGATTTATCTTGCAAATACTTTATAGAAACGCAAGTTTATATCTGCAATATCTTAGAAGTATCAATAAAAAAAGTGAAATCGTTGAGAAAAGGCTACACCATGCGACCGAGAACAAAGAGCTTATTCAGCTGATGGAACTTGAACGAAGCTTGCTGTATTTTTCAACATCGCTAAAAGGTAACCAAGTAGTGCTTGATAGACTGCAAAAAGTTGAGACAATTAAGCTTTACGAAGAAGATGAAGACTTGCTTGAAGACACAATTATCGAGAATAATCAGGCGATAGAAATGGCGAATATTTACAGTGGCGTTTTGAGTGGTATGTGCGACACGTTTGCGTCAATTATATCAAACAACTTAAATGTTGTTATGAGAATACTTGCTGTTGTGACAATTGTAATGTCTATTCCTACCATGGTTTTTAGTGCGTATGGAATGAATGTTAGCGATATAGGAATGCCGTTTTCTAGAAGTCCGTGGGGATTTTTGATTATCATTAGTATTTGTGTTGTTTTAAGTGTGATAGTGGCACTTGTGTTTATAAAGTTTAAGAGGTTTAAGTAGGGGGAAGTATGTACAGTTTTAGAGTAGCAGAAGTTAAAGATGCAGAACGTATAGTTGAATTGCTATATAATATTGCAGATTTTCACGAGAAATTAAGACCTGATGTTTTTAAAAGTGGAGTTCGCAAATTTGGTGTTGAAGACATATTGAAAATGTATGAAAACCCAGATGAACTGGTGTATGTTGTGACAAACGAAGAAGATTACGTTGTTGCTTATTGCATAGCTGTAGTTAAAAGGATAACAGAGCACGTGAATTTGTGTGATAAAACCAGTTTGTACATAGATGATTTATGTGTAGACTCTAACATTCGTGGTGGTGGAATTGGTAAAATGGTTATGGAAAAAATGAAAGAAATTGCCATAAACGAAGTAAAAGCCGACAATATCGAACTCAATGTTTGGAACGATAATATATCGGCTTGTAAATTTTATGAAAATATAGGGTTTAAACCATTAAGAACTATAATGGAAGTTAAATTATAAACAATAATCGTAAATCGCTTTTGCTAAACCGTCTTGCTCGCAAGATAAAGTTTGGTACTTAGCGATTTTTTTTACTTCGTCAGTTGCATTGCCCATTGCAACTGAAACTCCGGCAATTTTTAGCATGTCGATATCGTTTCCGTTGTCGCCAATCGCCATGCAATCCTCTGGGGAAATTCCGAGGTGGTTGCATAACTGTTGCAATGCATTGCCTTTGTTGGAATAAATAGAGTTAATCTCTAAATTGTTAGGAACAGATGAACAAAAGGAAATTCCGTCTATTTTTTTAAGTTCTTCCACAACAGCACTCCTTTTTATAGGAGTAATATATGGCATGTTGATTTTCTCTATCAAAGAATTTGTATCGTTTAAAACATCATTTACATCATCAAAATAAGAATAGTTTTTAGTTAAAAAATATCTGTTATATTCTGGTATATCATGTTTAATTATAACGTCTTCTACCTTTTGCCTTAGTGTGTATGGTAGGTTGTCGATGTAATGTTCTGTGTATAGTTCATGCGTTTCTAAGATAGATATAACTTTCTTAGCAATGTCAAGAGGTATACATTCTGTGTGGATAGCTGTACTTGTTTTAAGGTTTTGAACACGTGCCCCGTTGGAGGCTATTGCATAAGTAATGAATGGTAAATCTAAAATAGGTTTTGGGATATACGCAGCTAGCCTACCAGTGGCAGGCGCTACATGTATACCTTTTTCGTGTGCAAGGGTTAAGGCTTTTTTATTAGCTTCTGTTAATTCACAGTGATTAACAAGGCTTGTACCGTCTAAATCAAACGCAATTAGTTTTACCATTTTTTACTCCTTATAAATTTGTTGTATAAGCACGGCAAGAGTAGAACCCCCAGCCCTACGGATTGGATTTGTCATAATAGCACGGCAAGAGTAGAACCCACAACCATACAAATTATTCTTTACCACTCCAGCAGTATGTGCAAAGTTTTTCTGGGTCAATACCAATAGACTCAACTAAATCGTCTAGTCTGTGGAATTGTAGAGAAGTAAAGTTCATTTCAACTCTCATTTCCTCTATCATCTCTTTGTAATTTTGGCTGTCTGGGTTAGCGTAATCTGCCAAAACTTCGTGGCTTACGTTGTCGCCCTCTCTTTTTTTGATAATTCTTCTTGTGATTAAGTCAAGGTCAGAAGTAGAACGAGAGAAGTTAAGATACTTACAACCAAATAAAAGTGGAGGACATGCTGGTCTAATATGAACCTCTTTAGCACCACTACTATATAAGAAGTCAGTAGTCTCCCTAAGTTGAGTACCACGAACGATAGAGTCGTCAATTAAAAGCAAGCTTTTATCTTTAATTAAAGCATCAACTGGGATAAGCTTCATTTTTGCAATCAAGTTTCTGTCTGCTTGTTTTGGAGGCATAAATGAACGAGGCCAAGTTGGGGTATACTTAATAAATGGTCTTGCAAAAGGATAACCACTTTCGTTTGCATAACCGATTGCATGAGCAGTACCAGAATCTGGAACACCAGCTACTAAATCAGGTTTTGCGCTGTCTCTACTTGCAAGCATTTTACCACAGATATATCGCATAGCTTCAACGTTAACACCCTCGTAACTAGCTGTAGGATAACCGAAATATACCCATAAGAAAGAGCAAATTTTCATCTCTTTACGTGCTTCAGATAACACAGTGATTTTGTCAGCAGTTATGAAAACTATCTCGCCAGAGCCTAACTCTTTTTCATTTTGATAGCCTAGGTTGATATATGCAAAGTTTTCAAAAGACACACAATGGGCACCGTCTTTTTTGCCAATAGCCAAAGGAGTTCTACCCATTAAATCACGTGCTGCATAAATACCCTCAGATGTTAAAACAAGCATTGACATAGAGCCCTCAATTACTTCTTGAGCATACTTTATGCCATCTACAATGCTATCTTTTAAATTGATTAAAGCAGCGACAAGTTCAGTAGCATTAATCACACCATTGCTCATTTCTTGAAAGTGGTTGTAACCATTCTCAAATAGAGTTTTCATTAAAGATTCTTCATTGCTAATTTTACCAACTGTAGCAATTGCATAGCTACCATGTTTTGAATGAATTAACAAAGGTTGTGGGTCACTGTCTGATATACATGAGATACCTAAATTACCACTTAACTCGTCAAGTTCGTTGTTAAATTTTGTTCTAAAAGGTGTGTTTTCAATATTATGAATAGAACGATAAAATCCGTTTTTACCATTATAAACAGCCATACCGCCTCTTTTTGTACCTAAGTGAGAATGATAGTCTGCACCAAAAAATAAATCTACTACACAATTTGTAGTGGAAGCTACGCCAAATACTCCGCCCATAATTTCTCCGTTTCTCCTAAAAAGGTTTAAATGTTTTACTCATCTATTATTTTAACATGGTAACAAAAAAATCACAAGTAAAAAAATTCTAAAATACTATACAACTAACTTTTTACTTATTATTATATTTATGTAAAAAATCTTTAAAATTGTAGAAATTACGTAATATGAAGATAATTAACTTGCAATTGTGACAAAAATATATTATTATTACTGTGAAGCATTATGTGTGCTTTAGTCAGTCGCGAATTCCTGACTATAATTAAAACTAGGAAAAAGATGCCGTTTTTCATCTTTTTCTACTGAAAGGAAATTAAATAATGAAAAAAAACAACTCTGTCCGCTTTTTAGTGGAAGGTGCGCTTATTGCTGCACTATACGCGGTGCTTACTTATGTGGCATCTATGTTAAACTTAGCTTACGGACCTTTTCAATTTAGGTTTTCGGAGGCACTAACAATTCTACCTGTTTTCACACCAGCTGCTATTCCAGGTCTTGCTGTAGGTTGCTTTATCGGCAACTTGGGTAGTCCTTTAGGACCTGTGGACTGGATATTCGGCACATCAGCTACACTTATTGCAGCGTTAATTTCTCGCAGTTTAAGAAATGTAACAGTAAAAGGGTTACCTCTTATTTCATTCTTAGCACCAGTTATAATCAACGCAGTAGTAATAGGCTTAGAGATAGCTTGTCTTGGTACGTCAGGACAATTTGATATCTCATTAATCAGTTTTTCAGCTTTTGCAGGCGGTGCGTTCTCTGTTGGAGTAGGGCAACTTGCAATGTGCGTAGGACTTGGTGTTCCACTGTTTTATGCTATTAAAAAAAGCAAGGTAGAAAAATTAATGATAGCTTAAGGAATTTATTATGGATTTTTCATCGATAAAAAAATATATATCAAATCAAATTAACAACATGGCACCTGTTAGGGTAATTATAGTAAGCTTTGTGCTAATTATTATACTTGGAACAGTAGCGTTAAGCTTACCTTTTTCAACAAAAGAGGGAAATACAAGCATTTTGGAGGCGGCGTTCACTGCGACCTCTGCAACCTGTGTTACAGGACTTTCTCTGTTCGACACATACTCGCACTTTACCTTTGCAGGGCAGTTCACTATCTTACTATTAATTCAAGTAGGTGGATTAGGACTTGCGACTTTTACAACGGCGTTCTTTTTGCTTTTTAGAAAGAAAATAGGTTATAAAAACTTGTTTCTATTTAGTGAAGCTTCTGGTAAATCAGGCTTGGATATCTCTCAACTTTTAAAAGTTGTATTAGGTTTAACCTTTACGTGTGAGGCTATTGGAGCGTTGATATTGATGATACGCTTTGTGCCAGCTTATGGTGGCCTTGGAGTATGGGCAGCTATATTTTGTTCTGTCTCTGCTTTTTGTAATGCTGGGTTTGACGTGCTAGGTTTTATCGATGGAAATACCAGTGCATCAGCCTTTGTAGGCGACCCATTGGTATCGTTTACATTGTCTGCATTAATCTTTGTGGGCGCGCTTGGCTTTATGGTAATTCAAGATATTTATATTAATAAGGTTGAAGTTCTTATAAAAAGAAAACCAATTCATAAACTATCATTCCACAGCCAATTATGTATTAGAGTATCAGCTATCTTACTGTTGGTAGGAGCCGTGTTTTTCTTTATTTTAGAATACAATTATACATTAAAAGATTTAGACTTAGGAAGCAAAATTATAGCTTCAATCTTCCAATCTGTTAACACAAGAACAGCAGGTTTTGCCTCTGTAAACATAGGTGAAGAACAAGAGCTGACTAAACTATTAACTATAGTCTTGATGTTCATAGGAGGTAGCCCAGGGTCTACAGCTGGCGGTATTAAGGTAACAACCTTTGCAGTGCTGTTGGCAACTGTTTTTGCAACACTAAAAGGTAGCGAAAACGTAAACTTGTTGGGACACCGTTTCGATAAAAAAACTTGCAACAAAGCTATAACCATTATATTTATGGGAGCTGCGTTAGTAATTATAAACATTGTTATATTAAGTGTATCAGGCAATCACTCCACCTTGGATTCGCTTTTTGAGATTGTCTCTGCATTTGGTACAGTAGGTTTATCGACAGGTATAACTGGAGACTTGAACGCATTAGAACAAATTGCTATTATTATCACGATGTTTATCGGTAGGGTAGGGCCTGCATCTTTAGGCCTTGCAATCTTGCTGAAAAACAGAAGAACAGGCGAGACTATACTGCCTGAGGGAAGAACTTTAATAGGTTAAATACACTAGGGTACAGAAATGAATTCTGTACCTTTTTTGTCACTCAAATATATGTTTGCTGTTCGATATTTCGGAATGGTCAAGACCATTCCCTGCAATGATTGGTGTATATGTGACAAACAAACAAAGAGCCAACTACTTATTTGTAGTCGGCTCTTTTTGCGTTATTTATACATATTGAACTTTATCTTCATCGTCTTCTTCTTTATTAGCTTTGTGTGAAAGAACACCAGCTAGAACTTGAATTACTGCTAACAATGCAAATAACAAGCTAAAGTTATCGAATATTCCCATTGGTAATGTGAAATCTTGAGTGATAATCAATAGGATTAATGTTGCAATGAACAGAATAGTAGCAAATATTTTGATAGCAAGTTGTTGTTTTGTTTTCTTGTTATCTTCTTCGCTGTTTTGCTCATAGTTTCTCTCATCTTGTTTTTCGTCGTCTCTATATTTTCTACGTAAGATATAAACTAACATTAAAATCAGAGTAACAATAGTCATTAACAAGTCGAACAAGCTCCAATGAGCACCTAGCATACCTGCACTTTGTGCAACGCCTTCGTCAGTGATAACAGTTGTTTCAATAGGGTCACTGTTTTCGTACTCCAGAGTAACAGTGTGTTCTCCATCGTCTAAGTTCTCAAAAGCTTCAGGTAAAATTGTAAGAACGCCATCTTCAAATTCGTATAAACTTTCGTCTAGATTTTCGTCATCTATAAATACATCTATAGGAGGTTCATCAGGCAATTGAGTGTCTACATCTAGTCCGCCGTCTGGTGCGATAGTTACTGACGGAGTAGGAGTTGGTGCACCTGGAACGTCTGGGTCAACGCCGCCACCGATATCAGGGTCTTCGTCTGGATTTGGGCTAGGAGAAGCGTCTAAGTCGTCAGGGTTTGGACTAGGTGAAGCATCTGTACCGTCAGGGCTTGGTGTTGGTGTAGGTTCAGCATCGTCAGGATCTGGAGTAGGCGTTGCTGTAGCCGGTACTGGAGTTGGAGTAGCCGGTACAGGGGTTGGAGTAGCCGGTACTGGAGTTGGAGTAGCCGGTACTGGAGTTGGAGTAGCTGGTACAGGGGTTGGAGTAGGAATAATTACACCTTCATCCAGTATGTCTGCTGGGTAGAAGCTAGGTGTATTAGTGATTGTGTAGTTACTTAACACACTTCCACTTGCAGAATATGAATTTGCAGCAACGTTTTTATCTGTTCCTACACTAGCAGTATCAAATGAAGCTGTTCCGTTTGTGATAGTAGCACTTTCGCCAGTGACAAATCCAGATAATGTTGGATGAGTCACAATAGTAGTGTTTGTGTTTCCATCGTAAGTTTTGTCATTAACAGTACCAACTGACCAAGTCAATTCTTTAGGAGTAATATCCCCAGGGTTAAACGGAGGATTTTCTGGATAAATATAGTTATCTTTATCATTGCCGTTAACATCAAATCCATTGCCAGTTACATCTTTATCAGTACCGACATTTTTATCGACAAAATCAGCAGTGCCATCACCTATTGTAATATCATCACCAGTGATAATTCCTGAGATAGTAGGTTTTTTAGTGACAGTTGCATCGGTATTTCCGTCATACTCTTTGTCACCAACTTCACCTGGAATCCAAGTCAATGGTCTAGGTGTGATATCAGCTGGCTCGAAAGGAGGTTGTCCTGTTGGAGCAGTATAATTAGAGTTTAGACCTGTTATTGTGTAACCAGAGCCTGTAACTACTTTATCAGGTCCAACATTTTTTGTATCAAAACTAGCACTACCATTTGTAACATTAATAGTTACATCGTCGATACCAATAACACCATCGATATTTGGTTGGGTAGTTATAGTAGTTGATGTGTTTCCGTCATACACTTTGTCTTGCACTATACCTGTTGTCCAAGTTAATTGTACAGGGCGAATTATAGAATCTACAGTGATAGTTCTTTCTGGCAAATCACCTGTTGGGTCAGTTACTTTTATTTTAATTGGGTAAGTATTAGCGTCGGTTATCTTAGCTAAATCATTGTAAGTGTGATAAGTATCACCGTTATCTAAGCTATACATAACAATTAGGGAAGTGTCTTCTGCGCCCTTAACTTTAACAACAGCAGGACCTTTTAAAGCTGTAAATTCACTGCCATTATATACTTCATCTATACCTTCTGCTTCAATTGTTATGCCACTTGGAGTAATACCACAAGTATTATCAGTAGAATAAAATCTTGTAAAATTAGCGTTTTTATAGCCGCTTATATTAGCTGTGTTATAAGCCTCTGTAACTGCACTATCACTATTAGCACCATAAGAAACTTCAGTAGTACTTCCATGGTCAGCAATACTTGAATCACTTGTAAAAGTGGATTTTAGTGATGATAATGTTATGCTGCCTTTTGTAAAGGTTAGTGAACCGTTTAGAGCATTATTTGATGAAGAAGTTCCCCAAACACAGCCATTTTTAACTTGGACAGAACCGCTAAATCCATAACCAGATTCACTTGTAGCACTAGCAATACCACCATCTATTATAAGCGAACCATTGAACGCGTTACCAGCAGAGCTTGAAGCAGTAACAAAGCCACCGTATATATATGCTGATTGTGCAAAGGCATGGTGTGCAATATTAGTGCTGTTGGTAGTGGCTGAGAGAGTACCACTATGAAGATCAGCGGTAACACCGATTGCTGTGTTGTTTTTGCTAGTAACAGTTACATCGCCACTATTAATTTTAAGATGACCCCAAATACCAACACCATCTTGGGAGTTTACAATTAGTGTTCCTGAATCTACTAATACGTTGCCTTGTATAGCGTATGCTGAGCCAGTATTAATTAATTTCAATTCGCCACCATCAACAGTAACACCATTACTAGCAGTCATGCCACTTTTTGCCGTTATAGTACCATAAGTATAGCCACTAGACGTTATATGACCTTGCACACCAGTACCGCCAGTGATATTGGCAGTAGCAGTTTGTGTAGCATCAACTTCACTTCCTTTTAGAATAAGTTCACCAGTAATAGCTGTACCACTAGAATCAACAAATAAACTAGCACCAGCTTCTACAGTTGCATTACCGACAATTCCAGTAGAATTAACAGCACCACTTCTTACAATTATATCACCAGTAACTACAGCAGAGGTAATATTAGTACTACTACCAGCACCAATATCAAATATAATAGTACTAGCAGTAATTGTATTAGACTCAGTGAAATTAATAATACTATTAAGAATTACTTCTACACCAGAAGCAGATATAGAACCAACTGTGCTACGGTCAATTGTAACACTCGTAAGAATAGTAGTGTCTGTAACAGTTAAATCACCTATAGTAGCGTTTGTAATAGTTAGTGTTTTGTTCGCTAAATTATACGATACACCAGAAGGGAGATCAGTTGGAGCTGAACCATCAATTGTAAAAGGATAAGTAACAGAGCGTGAACTCATTAACAAAGGTGTAGTAAGGCTTGACACAAGATTAGGCATAATCGAGTCAAGAGCTTCTTCCTCTGTTTCAATAGATGGAGTGCTCTCTACATTATCTGTGCTGTCTGTGCCTGTAACGGCATTAGGTATGTCAGGATTTGTAGAGCCACAAGATAGACAGTCGCTATCATTAGTATTGACTATATCATCTGTAGCAAATGCAGTAAGTGGGATTAGTGAAATCACTATTGCAAGAGACAAAAGGTAAGCCAAAAATCGATTTTTATTACGTTTCATATCAGAACCTCACATTCTTAATTATACGCCAAATACGATAAAAGTTTTTATCATGGCGAATAATGTCATTTTATATTATTATATCAGAATTAATACAACAATTCAATATAATGATATAAAATGGTAAAAATATTTAGTTTAATAAACATATAAATATTGTTATTTCTTACATATAAACGTAGGACAACGAGGCAATGATAAAAATAGCTTGTGTATATTAATGTTATTTGGTAAAATGAATGTATTAAAAAAGGAGAGATAAATATGAGAAAAGTTATAGTGTATATTGCTATGAGTTTAGACGGATATATAGCGAGCGAAAAAGGTAGTGTAGACTGGTTAGGTGGCGACGGTAGCGACACAGATAATATGGGTAGCTACCCAGAGTTTATTGAGACAATAGACACAGTTATTTTAGGTTATTCAACTTATCACCAAATTGTAACAGAGCTTTCGCCAGATAATTGGGTATACAGTGGTATGAAAAGTTATGTTTTTACAAGCAAAGAAGTTGAAGACACAGAGGAGATTTTCTTTAAAAATGGTAAAATAGCTGACTTGGTTAAAAAGCTTAAAAATGAAGACGGCAAGAACATTTGGATATGTGGGGGATCAACAATTGTTAATCAGCTGATAGAAGAAGATTTAGTAGATAAATACTGCATATCTATCGTGCCGACTATACTAGGTGGTGGAGTTAAACTTTTTGACAAGCATGAAAACGAAACGAAGTTGAAATTGATTAGTACAAGAAATTATAACGGAATGGTTGATGTTTGGTACGAAAAAAGGAGATAAAATGAGAAGAAGAGATAGAGAAATTACTGATGCTGTGAAAATTGAAGAAGTGATAAAAGATTGCCACTGTATTAGATTAGGTTTTTGTGATAACGGAATTGCTTATATAGTTCCGTTGAATTTTGGCTATGAAAAAATCAGTGATAGCTATGTGTTTTACTTTCATGGTGCAAAAGAGGGCAGAAAAGTAGAGCTTATGAAACAAAACAGCAAAGTCGGTTTTGAGATGGACACAAACTACAAATTGCAACCTAATGAATTAGCGCATGAGTGTACGGCTGCTTTTCAAAGCATTATTGGAGTAGGCGAAATTAGTTTTATAGCTGAAAAAGAAGAAAAAATACATGCATTAAATATGTTGATGAAACATAACACAGGTAAAGATAACTGCGATTACCCAGAAGCTATGATTAATCAAACATTGATATTTTCGCTAAAAGTGACAGAACTTGCATGCAAAGAGCATCTATAAAATAAAAAATAAAATTGTTTTACAAAAAGTGTTGACAATATACCGTTCAGTATAGTATAATCCTGCTATACCGAACGGTATACATTTTTTGGAGGTTATTATGGATAACAACACTTTAGCAAAACAATTTAATGGAACAGGTTTAATCAAGTATGCTGTTCCAACAGTAGTTATGATGGTTTTTATGTCTGTTTATGGAATAGTAGACGGAATTTTTGTAGCTAACTTCGTAAACGAACATGCACTCGCTGCTACTAATATAATCATGCCACTAGTAGGCGTTTTTCTAGCCCTTGGACTTATGGTGGCGACTGGTTCTAACGCTTTGATAGCAAGGTTACTAGGCGTGGGAGACCACAAAAAAGCAAGAGAGATTTTCTCGTTTATATATCTATTTGGTACGATTTTAGGAATTGTGTTTACACTGATAGCTTTTGTGTTTGCAGATGACCTAGTTAGAATGATAGGAGCTAGTGATATACTATTTCCTTATGCAAAGTCATATTTAGTAACTATAATGCCGTTTGCTACTTTTGGAATGTTGCAAGTATTTACACAATCATTTTTTGTTACAATAGGTAAACCTATATTAGGCTTTGTATCTTGTGTTTTGGGCGGAGTAGCTAACATTGTTTTTGACTATGTATTTATTGTGCCAATGGATTTAGGTATAGTAGGAGCAGCGCTTGCAACAGGTATTGGTTTTAGTATACCAGGTTTATTTGGTGTGATTTATTTTGCAGTTAACAAAAAAAGTGACTTATATTTTGTTAAGCCTAAATGTGAAATTAGAGAGTTTTTTAAATGTATGCACAATGGTTTAAGCGAATTTGTTACATCTATTTCATCATCAATCACAATGCTTTTGTGTAACATTATTTTAATGAACATAGCTGGTGAAAATGGAGTTGCTGCGATTACGGTAATAATGTATATTCATGCTATTCAAAGTGCTGTGTACATGGGTTACGCAATGGGAGTATCGCCGATAATAAGCTATAAATACGGTTCTGGGGATAAAAATCAATTACATTTGGTAAACAAGTTAAGCTTGATATTTATTGCAGTCTTGTCTGTAATAGTCGTATCGCTTTCGTTGATTTTTGCTGAACAAGCAGCTGGTTTGTTTATATCTGAAACAAGCGAGACTTTTTCTATGGTAGTAGATGGCTTGCGAATTTATGCAGTAGGATTTATTTTTATAGGGTTCAACATATATGGGTCATCAATGTTTACAGCACTTTCAAATGGAACAGTATCAGCGTTTATATCTTTTATGAGAACATTGGTGTTTATAGTGATTGCATTGCTTGTTTTACCTATATTTTTAGGGGTAAACGGAGTGTGGATTGCAGTTCCTTTAGCAGAAATATTAGCGATATTTATAACTATTTGGTGCATGAAAAAGAACAAACAAAAATATGGTTATTAAGTGAGGGAAAGAATGAATAACAGAGAAAAATTAATAGATGCGATGTATAAACTGATTGTAGAAAATGGGTATGATAAAGCTTCTACGAGTAAAATATGTGAGTTAGCTGGAGTGACAAAGCCAACTTTATATCATTATTATAAAAGTAAAGAACAATTGCTTTTTGCGTGTATTGATGAATATTGGAACAGTTTTGGCGAGGGCATAGCAGATTATAACAAAGCAGAAAACAAAGAAGATTATCATAATTTACTGATTGATTTTGGCACTTATATTATATCTGTTATAAAAGATGATAATAATTATAATAGACTTTTGGTAGAGATTAAAAATCTTAGCTATAGAATGGAAAGTGTAAAACAAAAGCTAGATGATATTGATAAAGAGACAGATGAATACTTGCTAGCTATGATAAAACACGGAAAAAAACTAAGCTTTTTTACAGAGAATGCAAGCTCTCAACTGTTGTTAGATTATATGGTAACAATAATATTAGGGCTTGAAAACATGGCAGAATTTAAAACAAAAGAAGAACTAGAAAATATTTGGAATTTATTTGTAAATAGTGTTAAAAAAGAAAAATAGAAACGCCCTTTTCCTTGACTTTGTTTGACTTTTTTGTTAAAATTAATCGAATAAAGGAGAGATTACTATGACTTTTGAAGAACGAATATATGAAAAAGAATTTTATCTAAATGATACTGACGATAGCATTATAGAATATATTAAACAAAATAGGACTGATATTAACAGTATTTCTATTCAAAAAATTGCTAGCGAGCTTTATATTTCTCCTAATTCGATTATGAGACTAGCCAAAAAAATCGGTTATAGTGGGTTTTCGGAGCTTAAATATTCACTACAAAGTGAGGTTTCACCCCAAAGTTATAAAACTATCACAAGCCAAGTGTTTGACAAGGTTCCTAATAACATAATGAAAACGCTCGATGTTAACGACGAAAAAAGTGTATATAAAATGGTTAATGCAATGAAAAAAGCTAACAAGATTTTGTTTGTTGGTGTTGGCGACTCGGTGTATTTTTGCGAGATGTTCGGTAGATATTTGAGATGTTTTGACAAAAATGTGGAATACTTTAGCCAAGTGCATGACTCTGAATATATGGCGAAAAAGTATAAAGAAGGCGACATGATAGTTGTGGTTAGTGCTTCTGGCAGAACAGATAGACTAGTTGAACTAGCAAAAAATGCTAAAACGCAAAATGTAACAGTGTATTGTATGACTCATTTTGGAGAAAATCCGCTTAGTATAATTTGTGATGAACAAGTTCCATTTTGGGGAGAAAAAAGGATTGTCAATAATTATAATGTGACAGATTACTTAGGGCTAATGATGGTGATAAGAATTATTTGCGAAGCTTTTTGGAAAGAATATAATGAAGTTACGATTTAAACATTAATATATTGTGAAAATATGCACATAGCCCTGTGTATATTTTCACATTTTTTTATATCGCTGTGAATTTTTATCGCTTATTTAATGTTTTGCTAATTATTGTGTATACTAAGGACACAATAATTTATTAAGGGGAGAAATTAAATGCAATTATCTAGCTTAACAAACGAAAAAATGATACTACTTAATAGTTCATTAAATAAGAAAGAGGATATCTTAAAAGAACTTGTTGAGGTACTTTACACAAACGGAAAAATTACATCTAAAGAAGAATTTTTAGAAGCAATTTTAGAAAGAGAATCAATCTCTGAAACAGGAATTGAGAACGGACTGGCTATTCCTCATGGAAAATCAGAATGTGTAAAAGAAGCAGCATTTGTTGTAATGACTACTAACGAAGTAGTTTCTGACTGGGAGAGTATCGACCCTGATAATGAAGTTAAAAATATTATTATGCTTGCAATTCCAAAAAGCGAAGG
>CAYJKT010000023.1:0-42176 GCA_964370775.1 uncultured Eubacteriales bacterium
AAAAGGAAGGTAAATAATTTTATGAGTTTTACAGCTAAAGACGTTGCAGAATTAAGAGCAAAAACAGGTTGCGGTATGATGGACTGCAAAAAAGCATTGACAGAGGCTAATGGTGACATGGATAAAGCTTCTGAAATTTTAAGAGAAAAAGGCCTAGCAGCTTCTGTTAAAAAAGCAGGAAGAATTGCTGCTGAGGGTGTTGCACTTGCTAAAGTTAGCGCAGACGGTAAAGTTGGCGTTGTTATCGAAGTTAATGCAGAGACAGACTTCGTTGCTAAAAACGAGAGCTTCCAAGAGTTCGTTAACGCTTGTGCAGATACAGTTATCGCTCAAAACCCAGTAGATGTTGAAGCATTACTTGCTTGCACAGCTGAGGGTGGCACAGAGACTATCGACGCATTACTAAAAGATAGAATTCTTGTTATCGGCGAAAACATGAAAGTTAGAAGATTTACTAGAGTTGAGGGTGACTGTGTAAGTTACGTTCACGGTGGTGGTAGAATTGGCGTTCTAGTTCGTTTTGAAACAGATGCTAACACAGCTGGTAAACCAGAAATGATCGAGTGTGGTAAAGACGTAGCTATGCAAATCGCTGCTCTAAACGCTCCTTACCTAAACGAAGCAGCAGTTCCTGCTGAAGATATCGCTAAGGAGAGAGAAGTTCTAGCTGCTCAAATCCAAAACGATCCTAAAAATGCAAGCAAACCTGCTAACATCGTTGACAAAATGATCGACGGTAGAATTAGAAAATTCTATGAGCAAAACTGCTTACTAAACCAAGCTTTCGTTAAAAACGGCGAAATGTCAGTTGCTAAATACGTTCAAGAAGTTGGCGCTAAATTAGGTGGCAAACTTGAAGTTGTTGAGTACCTACGTTTTGAAAAAGGTGAAGGCCTAGAAAAAAGAAGCGACAACTTTGCTGACGAAGTTGCTAGCATGATGAAATAATTAAGCTTTTAGCTTTATAAAAAGGCTACTCACATAAAGTGGGTAGCCTTTTGTACACATAATTTTATAAGGAGTATTAAAATGGAAAAGATATTAACTAGAGAAGAAGCATGGAAGCTATTAACTAAATATGTAGAAACACCGTCACTTCAAACACACGCACTGGCAGTAGAGGCTGCTATGATAGGCTTTGCAAAACATTTTAATGAAGATGAAACAACATGGGGAGTAGCTGGCTTAATACATGATATAGACTATGAAAAATATCCTACAGAGCATTGTGCAAAAGCTGAACAACTTCTGAGAGAACATGGGGTGGACGAGTTTTATATCAGAGCTATGAAAAGTCATGGTTACGGAATTTGCACTGACACAAAACCTGAAAGTATGCTTGAAAAAGTTCTATATACAATAGACGAGTTAACAGGTTTGATTAATGCATTGTGTCTAATGAGACCGTCAAAAAGCATTTTAGATTTAGAAGTAAAATCTGTTAAGAAAAAGTTTAAAGATAAACGTTTCGCAGCTGGTGTGGATAGAAGCATAATCCTTAACGGTTGCGAATTGCTTGAAATGTCACTAGATGACGTAATTCAAATTACAATTGACGGAATGAAAGATAAAGCAGAAGCTATCGGTTTAAAAGGTAGCTGTTAATTTATAATTGCTACCTTTTAAGTTATAGTTCTGCTACATTAACACAAGAATATTAAAATCAAAACTCAATGCCTTTCCTAGCTTTTACACCACGGTCATAAGGGTGTTTTATGCTTTGAATGTTAGAAATATAGTCAGCAATTTCACACAATTCGTCAGCTGGTTCTCGACCAGTCAAAACCACCTCACAGTGGTCTTTTAGCTTAGTCAGTGTTTTAATAACATATTCTTTGTCTAAAAATCCAAAATTATAGGTAGATAAGATTTCGTCAAAAACTACCATATCACATTCAGTTGCAAGTGATACGGCTTTATCGAAAAGTTCAGAAAAGCACTTTTTTGCTTCTGGTTTATCTTCTTCTGTCATTCTATAAACTACTGGAATTACTTTATTACTTTTAATGTATGTTAAGTTATCAAAAGTTTGAAGTGGTTTAACTTCTCCACTAGTTCCGTATTTAAAAAACTGACAAAATACAACTTTCTTGCCTTGACCTAAAGCCCTTAAAGCTAGACCAACAGACGCTGTAGTTTTACCTTTTCCGTCTCCTGTGTAAATATGTAAACAGTTCATTTTTTACCTCGCTATTATTTAAGTTTATTATATTATCGTGCACATAATAAATGCACAAAAAGAGTTTGCGACGAATTTTTCGCCACAAACTCTTTTTTATTTTATCCTCTATCTGTTTTATCGTAAAAGGAAATTATGTATGGGTGATTTTCATCATAAGTAGTTAACGGAACTGGGTTAGCAACCTTGTCGCAAGGTCTAACCTCGTTTCCTACAACTTTTTTATCTATACAACCTAGTTTTTCTAAGTAGCTATTATATATCCCTGTAATCTGTGCTACTATCTCAGGGTAACTATCGTAAATATTATGTTCTTCACCGATATCAGTTTTAAGATTATATAGCTCTTTTACATACTCAGTAGGTAATGAGAAGTGAGCTTTTCTGCAAAAATACAGCTTATAATCGCCTTTTCTAACAGCACTTAAACTGCCTCTACCTAAATCAACATGGTTATTTCTAGTTCCAAAGTAAACAAAGTTATCACGTGTAACTTCATCATTTAAGAAAGTAGCACTCACATCGGTTCCGTCAATTTTGTTTTCGCTCAATGGTGCATTTAGAATTGAAGCAAAGGTAGGGAGTAGGTCGATATGGGAAATTATCTTATCACTTCTAGTATTAGCTTTTATGTGATTTTTCCATACTGCAAGAAATGGTACTCTTAAACCACCTTCCCAAGTCGTGAATTTAGCGCCTTTTAGTGGAGCGTTACTAGCACCGTCTAAACCACGAGAGCCATTATCAGATGTAAAGATTATGATAGTGTTATCCATTAAACCTAAAGTCTCAAGCTCATTCATAAGCACACCACAAGACCAGTCTGTTTCTGCAACACATGCACCGTAATCACCATTGTCTCTCTCATCAACAAATCTTTGACCAGCGTACAAAGGTAAATGTACGTGAGTATGCGCTAGATATAAAAAGAAGTTATCTTCTTTATTTTCACGTATGAAACTAACGGCTTCCTCTGTGTACCTCTCGGTGATACTGCGTTGGTCAGGCTGTGCTTGAATAACCTCATTGTCTTTAATTAAAGGTAGGGGAGGGTATTCTTGAATAGTGCCGTCAGCAGTCATTTGTCTGCCCATATCATTACTGTAAGGAATACCATAGTAGCTATCAAATCCAAAATTTGTCGGCAAAAATTCTTTTTGGTCGCCTAAATGCCATTTACCTATAATTTTTGTCTTATACCCATTATCAGAGAACAAATTCCCCATGGTGTACTCGTTTTTACTAAGTCCACAAGGCTCACTTGGAAACAGCACTATATTCACGGATACTCTAGGTGGGTAACAGCCTGTCATTAATCCAGCTCTTGACGGCGAACATATAGGCGAAGCACAATATGCTGAGTCAAACACTGTCCCCATCTCTGCAAGCTTGCTGATATAAGGAGTCTTGTTGACTTTGTTGTTATAGCAAGATAAATCGCCATAACCCAAGTCATCACAGTTAATCAAAATCACATTAGGTTTCATAAAATCGCTCCTCAGTATATTTTAAGAATTATTGTTCTTGAAATTGGCTAGGATGTTTTGCGAAAAAGTCTACTCGTGGTTCTAGGAATTTTAACTTGTGGTTTTCGTTTGTAAAGAAGTCTAAGCCCTCAAAAATATTGTCCCAACTCCAAACATTTTTGTCTACACCTAGGTACTCTCTAAGCATTTCACAACCCTCTGGAGCAATAGAGTGTAGTAAAGTCATCGCAACTTTTACACCATAGAAACAATCAACAAGAACTTGTTTTCTAAGCTCTAAATCATCATTTTGTTCAGCAGTTTTACTGCCAGATGACCAAATTTTATTCATGTATCTGATATAATCATCAAGCACATAAGTTAATCTATGGAAATCATGGTTGTATATATGACGTTCAAACTCTAAAATCTTTTTACGGCTTTCTTCTAATACTTTTTCTGAAACTGTGCCAGTAGGTAAAATTCCATCAAAATAAGTTTGAGTTGTATAGAAGCATGAACGAGCAAGTCTGTTAAACACATTTGTAAGCAAGTTACCCTCTTTTAAAACAGGGTCTTTAGACTCTCTCTCGTTTTCAGGTAAATATACATTAGGTTGGAAGCTTGCATTTTTATTTGATAGTCCTAAGCTTAAAAAGTGAATTCTAAGTTGCTCTGGAGTATAAAATTCTAGCAAATCTTTCGCCATTGGAGGCTTGATGTCAGAAGAAGATGAAGCCTTTTTATTCAAGAATAATATATGTTTATTCGCAACGATATGAGGCAGATTAACGCCTTGCCACTTGTAAGCGTCTTCTTTATTATCACAGTAATAAGACAAGAACATTCCCATCTCAGCAATAGCATAGAAGTATATATTATCTTCTCCTATAAATTGATAAACTTTGCTATCTTCAGATTTCCACCAGTTTTCCCACTCCGTGTCACTAGCGCCTTTGTTTTTTAGAACTGTTCTAGAGAACGAAACCGGTGCCCACAAAGACTCAGGCCACACCCAAAAAGTTAGGTCGTTCAAATCATCTGTATTAGGGACAGGAACGCCCCACTCGCAGTTACCACTCATTCTAAATGGAACTAAAGTTTTGCCAGTTCTAAATCTAATGCTGTTTGCATTTAAAATATCTCTAGCTTTGTCCCTGTCAGTTAAATTATTAAAAGTAAATGTGTAAGACGGTTTTTTCTCTTCATTTAATAATTCGTGTTCTGGCAATTCAGCAACCAATTTATCTAAATCTTCTACTTGAGTTTTTTGTACATAGATGATTGGTTTTTTCAAAAATTCATCAACAGATTTAATTATATGCTTACGAATATTTGTGTTGCGTTTCAAATCGTTTGATATTTCTGCCATAACATCTAGGTAAGAGTCTAAATTAAAATACCAGTTTGTTACATCACGCAATTCAGGTGTTTTTCCTGTAAGCTTTGATTTAGGCTCAATTAAATCAGCAGGGTCATATTGATGGCCTAAGGAACATTCGTCAGCATATCCGTGGTCAGATGTACAGCCCTCAAAAGGACATTTACCTACAACTTGTCTACCGTTTAGAAAAACATTAAGCTCTGGGTCGTAAAATTGAGGAGTGCTCTCTTTTACTAAGTTTCCATTTTTATATAACTTATTAAAAAGCTCTGCGCTAACTTCTTTGTGAACTTCGCTAGCTTCTCCTAACGCAGAAGCAGCGAATAAGTTCATAGATATTAAGTAGTCATCAAAAGTCTTTTGTTGTTTCTCATGATTACCACGAACGTAATCTTCGATAGTTCCAGTAAAGCCATTTGCTACTTCGTTTCTATAACCCTCTAAAGCTGGTGAGCCATAGCAGTCTGTACCAGAAACAAAGATTACATTGTCTTCACCAATTCTGTCACGCATAAATCTAGCAAATGTATCTGCATGAACAAATAGTCCGCCAACATGCCCAAAATGAAGCTCTTTATTGCCGTAAGGCATACCACCAGTTATAATAGCCCTTTTAGGAAAGTTAGGGCGTTCTTGTTGAAATTTACTCATATTGTACCTTCTTAAAATTAATTCTTATTCCAATTCTTGAATATCTCTTTAGTTGACCTTGCCATTTCACGGCTGAACTCAGATGCATATTTTCTGTTAAAGAATGCCACTGCTCTGTCATCAGTCATATATTCATTAAGTTGGTCTTCTGTTAAATCTTTATATGTGTTCTCAAAAATAATCATATCTTTTGGATAACGTGTAGGTTGAGGACGATTTTTTTGTTGCTCTGTAGGGTAGCCGAAAACTAACATAGACACTGGAGCTACTTGCTCTGGTAAGTTTAATAGTTCTTTGTGAATTTCAAAGCTTTCAATAATATCGCCAATATAGCATGAACCTATACCAAAAGACTCAGCAGCAACACAAGAAGCATGAGCTGCGATAACTGCATCGTTAGTAGCAAGAATTAGGTCACTAAGTTCTGGAGTTGGGATATCCTCACAACCTGCTTGTTTATATTTTTGCATAAGTCTTCTTAAATCAGAACAAAAAACCAGCACTAGTGGAGCTTGTGCGATAAATGGTTGGTTGTCACATGTTTTTGCAAGTGTATCTTTAACCTGTTGGTCTGTTATATCTATAATAGAATACATCATAGAGTTACCAGCTGTTGGTGCTCTCATAGCTGCGTCTAATATTGCGTCTTTAATGTCGCCTGGGATTTCTGTGTTCTCGAAAACACGAACGCTTTTGCGTTCCATCAATACTTTTATTACTTCGTTCATTCTAAGTTCTCCATTCTCCATTTAAGTTTATATACTAAGTTATGATAACATAATTTTTATTTAGTGTAAAGAATTTTATGTAAAATAATCATGTATTTTGTATTTTCTTATCTACTTGACATTGTTAGTACTGTTTAATATAATTAAAGCATTAAATGAAAGTCGGTTTTAAAATGAAAAAAGTAATTTTAAGTAGCGTTAATTCTAAATATATTCATTCGTCTCTAGCTGTTTGGTATTTAAAAAATAACGTTAATGTTGATAATGTGAATATTGAAATATTAGAATGGACAATAAACAAAGATAAGGATGAATTTGTAGAGTGTTTAGTGAAAGAAGATGCTGATATTTATGCGTTTTCTTGCTATATTTGGAACATTGAATATGTGTTGTATACTGTAAAAAAAGTTAAGGAAGAGCGTCCTAATTCTATTATAATTTTGGGTGGACCTGAGGTGAGTTATAATTCACGTGATGTTCTTGATAATAATGATGTTGATTTTATTATAAGTGGTGAGGGTGAAATTCCATTTAACAAGCTTATTGATAATCTTTGCACAGGTGAAAGTACAGAGGGGATAGACGGCGTTTTTACAAAAACTGGTGATAGTGAAATTTTTGTAAGCAATATAATGCCAAGTTCTCCTTTTACAGATGAGTATTTTGATAATCTTAGTGGCAGAATAGTTTATTTTGAGACATCAAGAGGTTGTCCTTTTTCTTGTAGCTTTTGTTTGAGTGGCAGAAAAGAGGGCGTTAGGTATTTTGACATAGACTATGTGAAATCGGAACTCATTAAACTTGCAAATTCAGGCACTAAGACAATTAAATTTGTTGATAGAACTTTTAATTCATCTGCTAGCAGAGCAGTGCAGATTGTTAAGCTAATAAAAAATGAGTATGAGATAAATATACCAAAAGGCGTGGAATTTCACTTTGAGATTGCAGGCGACATTTTAACAGAAGAATTCATTACAGAGATTAGCTCAGTTCCTAAAGGTTTGTTTAGAATAGAGATAGGTTTGCAGACTTTTAACGAAAATACTCTAACTTACATTAACAGAAAAACTAGTACAAAGAGGTTAATAGCTAACATAGAGAAGCTAATTTCATGCGAAAATATTCACGTGCATATTGACTTGATTGCTGGTTTACCACTTGAAGATTATACAAGCTTTAAAGAGAGTTTTAATATAGCATACAAATTAAAGCCTAATGTTTTACAATTAGGAATACTAAAGTTATTGCACGGAAGCCCTATGGATAGCGACAGGCAGGGTGAGTTTTCAAAACAACCTCCGTATGAAGTAAAGTACACTCCGTGGTTAAGCGAAAGTGACATAGAGCTAGTTATGGAGGTTGAAGAAGTTTTAGATAAGCTGTTTAACACAGAGAGATTTAAAAGATTTTTAAGCTATGTTAGCAAATATTATGACAATAGTTTTGATATGTTTTTGGATATAGCCCAGAATTGCGATTTAAACGCTGGAGAAAGTCTTGATTTAACAACAGAAAAACTGTATAAGTACTTTGTAGATAGGGAGGATAACTGCGTTTTAAAAGATGTAATGATTGAAGAAAGACTGTTGACAAATAAATCAGGTAAATTTCCTTATGTTTTGCGAGACGACGAGTACAAAATGGGAAAACTCATTGCTAAACTGGATATGTTTAAAGAGTTTAGGAAACAAAGTGGAGTTAAAAGAGCTGCTGCGTATCTGAGAAGTACAGGTGAAGTTATATGGGTTGATTACACAGATGGATTGCCGAAAGAAGTTAACAGAATTATGTATAATGTGCTTGAAAAAGAATAAAAGGTATGTTATACTGATACAAACAGAAAGGTGGTATTACAGTGGCATTACATGAATCAGGAGAAATGTATTTAGAAGCAATTCTTTGTTTAGGAAAAAGATTAGATATAGTAAAAGCTATTGATGTAGCTGAATATTTAGGATATACAAAACCTAGCGTTAGCAGAGGTATTTCTATTTTAAAAGAGGGTAATTTTATTGAGATAGGCGACAAATTTGCCATCACATTAACTGACTCTGGCAGAAAAATAGCAGAATCTATTTTTGAAAGACACAATTATTTATCTGGTTTTTTAGAGAAAATTGGTGTGGACAAAGATATTGCAGATAAAGATGCTTGTAAGATAGAGCACGTTATAAGTGAAGAAAGTTTTGAGAAAATTAAAGAGTTTTATCTAAAATTGAATGATTAAGTATAATAGAGTGGATTGCATTAGCAGTCCTCTTTTTTTTCGATAATTATAATATAAATTTTACTAATTTGTGAATATTATCATACTTTTTTGTTAGAGTTGCACAAGTCTTTTCCACTTAGTTATACTTAATCACATTTCCACTTTCTAAGTTTGACAAGCGCAAAAAAACATGTTAATATAGTTAGACTAACTAACTTAATTTTGAAAGGGATGAGAGTAATTAAAGGATTTTGTAGTGATTTAGCTAATAGGTTATCTGACATACATAGAAACATAACAAGACTTGAAACTGCGATACTTAAAAAGTCTAAAATAAACTTAACTTACGGCGAACTACAATTGATAGAATTGTTGAGTCGCTTTAATAATGGAATTACAGTAAGTGAAGTTGCAAATTACATGGGTGTTACACGTCCTACAGCTACTGTTGCGGTTAGTAAGTTAGAGACTAAAGGTTATGTTGTTAAAGAAAGCGTGAAAGATGATGCTAGAAAATTTATTGTTAACTTAACACATGATGGAAAAAGAACAGCTCACTTGCATAAAAGGTGTCAAAGACAACTAGTGCATGGCTTCGACAAAGAACTTAGCGAAGAAGAAAGAGCAGTTCTAATAAAAGCTGTAGACAAACTAAATACGTATTTTGATACAATTGAGTGAAAGAGGTAGACATGAAGTTAAAAATTTTAGGCACAGGTAGTTATGTTCCATCTAACTCAGTCTCAAACGATGATTTATCTAAAATGGTTGAGACTAGTGATGAATGGATAGTAAAAAGAGTTGGAATATCTACAAGAAATATTTCTATAGATGAAACAACAACAGACATGGCGTATAATGCAAGTGTAAAAGCGCTTGAAAACAGTGGTGTTAGTGCAGAAGAATTAGATATGATTATTGTTGCAACTATTTCACCAGATAAAGTGTCACCAGCAGTTGCTTGTATGGTACAAAAAAGACTTGGCGCTACTTGCCCAGCATTTGACATAAGCTCAGCTTGTTCTGGCTTTGTTTTTGCGTTAGAGACTGCTGCTGCTCACCTAGCTTTAGGTAAAGCTTCTAAAATCCTAGTTATAGGTGCTGAGAGATTATCTAGCATTGTAGATTGGGAAGACAGAAATACTTGCATAATTTTTGCTGACGGCGCAGGTGCTGCTGTTGTTAGTGGAGATGAAGACAATCTTCTAGCTTCTACTATCAATACTTATGGTGGCGATGATGTTCTTAGAATAGACAACGTAACAGGTCATTCTCCGTACTACAAAGGCGAAGAAGTTGATAGAATTAAAATTCAAATGAATGGCCAAGAGACATATAAATTTGCTATCGGTGCAATTTCTAAAGATATTAAAACAGTTTTAGAGCAAGCTGATTTAACAAACGAAGATGTAAAATGGGTGATAGCCCACCAAGCGAATATCAGAATTATTAAAGAGGGTGCTAGAAAGCTTCCAATAGACTCAGATAAATTCTGTGCAAATATCGACCACACTGGTAATACATCTGCTGCAAGTGTTGCAATTTTGTTAGACGAACTTAACAGAGACGGAAAACTTATCAGAGGCGATGTAATAATTATAACAGCTTTTGGCGCTGGCTTATCAAGTGGTGCTATGGCAATAAAATGGTAATTAAAAGTATTAAATAATGAGAGGTTAGAAAAAATGATTAAAACTCCAATATGCGAAATGATTGGTATTGAGTACCCAATTTTTCAAGGCGGTATGGCTTGGATTTCAGAGGCTAAACTAGCGGCGGCAGTATCTAATGCAGGTGGATTAGGAATAATCTCAGCTATGAATGCAGACGCAGAATACGTTAAAAATCAAATTAGAGAATGTAAAGCATTAACAGACAAACCTTTTGGCGTTAATATTATGCTGTTAAGCCCACATGCTGACGAAGTAGCTCAGTTAGTGGCTGACGAAAAAGTGCCAGTTGTTACAACAGGTGCTGGTAACCCTAGAAAATATATGGAAATCTGGCAAAATGCTGGAATTAAAGTTATACCTGTAGTTGCATCAGTAGCTCTTGCTAAAATGATGCAAAAAGCTGGTGCATCAGCAGTTATTGCAGAGGGTGGCGAGAGTGGTGGTCACATTGGTGACTTAGGCACAATGCCGCTAGTTCCTCAGGTAGTAGATGCAGTTACAATACCTGTTATTGCAGCTGGTGGTATCGGCGACGGAAGAGGCGTTGCTGCATCATTTATGCTAGGCGCTGAGGGCGTTCAATTAGGTACAAGATTTTTGGTAGCGCACGAATGTGTAGTGCACGAGAATTATAAAAAGAAAGTCATAAAAGCTAATGATATTGCAACTATGGCTACTGGTAGACGTTTAGGTCACCCAGTTAGAAGCATTAAAAATCAATTTGCTAAAGATTACTTAAAAGCTGAGTACAGCACAATGTCAGACGAAGATTTAGAGGCACTAGGTGGTGGTTCATTATACCGTTCTGCTATCTTAGGTGACGAGAAAACTGGTTCTTTCCTAGCAGGTCAAATATCTGGTATGGTTAACAAAGAGCAAAGTGCTAAAGAGATAGTTGAAGAAATCTTTGTAGAAGCAGAAAAAGTATTATTGGAGGCAAATAAATGGCTAAAATAATATTTGGATTTGCAGGTCAAGGTTCTCAGTATGTAGGAATGGGAAAAGACCTTTATGAAAATAGTGAAGCAGCTAAAAACATCTTCGATAAAGCAGAAGAAATCATGCCAGGAGTTAAAGACACTTGTTTTAATGCTGATATAGAAACTCTTAGCAAAACAGAGAACACTCAACCTTGCTTGTTCTTAGTTGACTTAGCAGCAGCGTACGCTTTGGAAGAAAAAGGCATTAAAGCTGACTTAGTAGCTGGTTTTTCTTTAGGGGAAATCCCAGCACTAGCATACACTGGTGTGTTAAGCTTTGAAGATGCATTCAAGCTTGTTATGAAACGTGCAGAGCTTATGTCTATTGCTACAAAAGAGAACGAGGGTGGCATGGCTGCTGTGCTTAAACTTAGCTTTGAGCAAGTAGAAAAGCTTTGCGAAAACTTTGATAAAGTTTATCCAGTTAACTATAACTGCCCTGGTCAATTAGTAGTAGCTGGTGACAAAGAACAACTAAAAGCTTTTGCAGAATTAGCAGCAGAGCAAAAAGGTAGAGTTAAAATGCTTAATGTAAGTGGTGCGTTCCACACTCCATTTATGAAAAGCGCAGGAGACGGACTTAAAACTATGCTTGATAGCATGACTGTTAATGCTCCTAAAACTACTTTATACTCAAATTACACTGCAATGCCTTATGGTGATGATGCAGTAAGTTTGATTGTGAACCAAGTTCAAAGCCCTGTAAAATGGATGCAAACTATAGAGAATATGGAAGCAGACGTTTTTGTTGAGGTTGGAGCTGGCAAAACATTAAGTGGATTAGTTAAGAAAATAAATTCAGAGCTAAAAGTTTTGAATGTTCAAGATAAATCTAGTTTAGAAACAACAGTTAATGAAATTGGAGGATAATAATATGCTTAATTTAACAAACAAAAATGCTATAGTAACAGGTGCTTCAAGAGGAATTGGAAAAACTATTGCTTTAACAATGGCAAAACAAGGTGCGAATATCGCAGTTTTAGATATGGGAGAAAACGAAGAGACAATGGCTGAGCTAAAAGCTACTGGTGTTAAAGCAGTTTTCTATAAATGCAATGTAGCTTCACTAGAAGAGACAGACGCAGTTGTTAAAGCGATTGTAGAAGAATTTGGCAGTGTTGACATTTTGGTTAACAATGCTGGTATCACAAGAGATAACTTAATCTTAAAAATGAGCGAAGCTGATTACGACGCTGTTTTAAATGTTAACCTTAAAGGTGCATTTAACATGATAAAATCATGCTACAGAGGATTTGTTCGTAAAAGAGCTGGTAAAATCATCAATATTAGCTCAGTTTCAGGTACTTTAGGTAACGCTGGACAAGCTAACTATTCAGCATCAAAAGCTGGCTTAATCGGTCTTACAAAATCAGTAGCTAGAGAGCTTGCAGAGAGAGGCATTTGCTGTAACGCAGTTGCTCCTGGTTTTATTCAAACAGACATGATTACAGGTTTAGACCACGCTAACAATACATTGATGAACAATATCCCACAAAAGAAACTTGGAACTCCACAAGATATTGCAAATGCAGTAGTATTTTTAGCAAGTGAAGAAGCAAATTACATAACAGGCGAAGTGCTTAAAGTTGATGGCGGAATGGCTATGTAAGTTTGTTTATAAATTAGAGAATTAGAAAGGATATTTATATATGAATAGAGTAGTTATAACAGGAATTGGTGCTATTTCAGCACTAGGAAACACAGTAGAAGAATTATGGGACGGCTTAAAAAGTGGTAAAAACGGAATTGGAGAACTAACAAGATTTGACACTACTGATTACAAAGTAAAAGTAGCTGCACAAGTTAAAGATTTCGACCCATTAAAATACATGGAAAAAGGCGAGGCTCGTAAAAGAGATTTATATTGCCAATACGGAATTGCTGCTGCTAAACAAGCTGTTGAGGACAGTGGTATTGTAGGAAATGTAAACGAGAATAAATTCGGTGTTTACTTCGGTTCTGGTATCGGTGGTATAGAGACATTCGCTACAGAACAAACAAAGCTTATCGAAAAAGGTCCTAAAAGAGTTAGCCCATATTTCATACCTATGTTAATTTCTAACATTTGTGGTGGTGAGATTGCAATTGAGTACGGCGCAAAAGGTTCTTGCTTACCAATGGTAACTGCATGTGCAACAAGCAACAACACAATTGGTGAAGCTTACAGAGCAGTTAAACATGGTTACTTAGATGCAGTTATCGCAGGTGGTGCAGAGGCTGCAATTATAGAAGTAGGTATTGCTGGTTTCTCTAACATGATGGCACTAACACAAAACACTGACCCAAGCTCTGCTTGTTGTCCGTTTGACAAAAGAAGAAGTGGTTTTGTTATGGGTGAGGGCGCTGGTGCGTTGGTTATAGAGAGTTATGACAATGCAGTTAAAAGAAGTGCTAATATCTATGCAGAAATCGTAGGCTATGGTACATCTTGTGACGCTCACCATATTACAGCTCCAGACCCAGAGGGTACAGGTGGTGCGGCTTCTATGAAAATGGCAATGGAAGAAGCTGGAATCACTGGTAGCGAGAACATTTATGTTAACGCTCATGGAACAAGTACACCTCTTAACGATAAAGGCGAGACTAAAGTTATTAAACTAGCTTTAGGTGAAGAAAACGCTAAAAAAGCAGTTGTTAGCTCAACAAAATCTATGACTGGTCACATGTTAGGTGCGGCAGGTGCGATAGAGGCTATAGCTTCTGTAATGGCATTAAAAGAGGGAATTATCCCACCTACAATCAACTATGTAGAGCCAGACGAAGATTGCGATTTAGACTATTGCCCTAACACTGCAAAAGAATTTTCAGCAGAGTATGCTTTATCTAACGGATTAGGCTTTGGTGGACACAATGCTTGTCTAGCATTCAAAAAATTTAACGGATAATAAATCTAAAATTAATAATTCTCTTATCATTCCTTATGCTTCGCATGATAAGAGCTGCACATTTAATTAAACTTTGAGCCGATGCGAAGCGGCGGAATGGAGTATTAATATGAACATAAATGATATTAAATCACTTGCTAAAATAATGACAGATAACTCTTTAACTTTAATAGAGTTTGAAGAGGGAAATGTAAAAATAAAAATGGAGAAAACTGCTACAGTTGTAGCATCTCCAGTGGTTTCTGCTCCTGTAGCGACAGCAGTAACAGAGACAGCACCTATAGTAACAGCTGATGTACCAAAAGTAGAGGGTACAGTAGTTGTTTGCCCTACAGTTGGCGTATATTATAGCTCAGCTTCACCAGATAGCAGTCCTTATGTAAGCGTTGGTAGCTCAGTTAAAAAAGGTGATGTGCTTTGCATTATAGAAGCTATGAAAATCATGAACGAAATCACAGCTGAGTGCGACGGTGAGATAGCTGAAGTATATGTATCTAACTCAACAGTTGTTGAATACGGACAACCACTATTTAGAATAGTTTGATAGGAGTAGAATATGAACAGAGAAGAAATAATGGAAATTATTCCACATAGAGACAACATGCTTTTAGTTGACGAAGTAGTACTTGTAGACGAAGAAGCTCACGGAAAATACCATGTAACAGGCGAAGAGTTCTTTTTAAAAGGACATTTCCCAGGTAATCCAGTTGTTCCAGGTGTTATATTATGCGAAATCCTAGGTCAATCTAGCTGTGTTTTGCTTGCAGATAAGGCAGACGGAGCTACTCCATACTTTACAGGTCTTAACAATGTTAAGTTTAAGTCACCAGTAAAACCAGGCGATACATTAGAGACAATATGCAAAGTTACACGTTCAAGAGGAGCTTTCTATTTTGCAGAGGGTAAAGGCTATGTTAACGGCAAACTTGCTGTTTCAGCTGAGTTCTCTTTTGCACTTGTAAAATAATTTATACAAATTAACGTTATAAAGGATTGAAGATTAATGTTTACAAAAATACTTATAGCAAACAGAGGTGAAATAGCTATTAGAGTTATTCGTGCTTGTAAAGAGATGGGAATTAGCACAGTTGCTGTTTATTCTCAAGCTGATGCAAACAGTTTGCACGTCGCTTTAGCAGACGAGGCTTTATGTATAGGCCCTGCTTCTGCTTCTGAAAGCTACATAGATGCAAAAAGAATTTTATCAGCAGCTCTTGCAACGAAAGCTGAGGCTATTCACCCAGGTTATGGCTTTTTGGCAGAGAATGCAAACTTCACTCAAATGTGCAAAGATAACGGCATAGTTTTCATAGGACCTGATTCTGAGATTATCTCTAAAATGGGAGATAAAGATACAGCAAGAAGAATTATGAAAGAACACGGTGTTCCAACTATACCAGGTACTGATATTTTAGAGAACGCAGAAGCTGCTAAAGAGGCTGCTAAAACTGTTGGTTACCCTGTTTTACTTAAAGCAAGTGCCGGTGGTGGTGGTAAAGGTATTCGTCTTGTTAGAGAAGAAAGCGAGATGGAAAATGCCTTTAATACAGCGTCTGGTGAGGCTTCAAAAGCATTTGGTGATGGCAGAATGTACATGGAGAAATTTATGTTCCCAGCTAAACACATAGAAGTTCAATTGCTTGCAGACAATCATGGTAATGTTGTGTGTTTGGGCGAGAGAGAATGTTCTATTCAAAAAAACAACCAAAAACTTGTTGAAGAAAGTCCGTCTCCGTTTGTGTCTAAAGAGACTAGAGAAGCTTTGATTGATGCTGCTACAAAAGCTGCAAAAGCTGTTAATTACTCAAATGCTGGTACAATAGAATTTTTGATGGATAAAGACCAAAACTTCTATTTTATGGAGATGAACACAAGACTACAAGTTGAGCACCCTGTATCAGAATTAGTAGCAGGACACGACATTGTAAAATGGCAAATTAGAATTGCAGCTGGTGTTCCTCTAAACTTTGCACAAGACGAAGTTAAGATAAGAGGTTCTGCGATTGAATGTAGAATTAATGCAACTGCTGTTGGTAGCGTTAAATTCATGCATGTTCCGTCTGGCCCTTGGGTAAGATTTGACACTTGCCTATATCATGGTTATGATATACCACCATTTTACGATTCAATGCTTGGTAAGCTGATAGTTTATTCATCAAGCAGAGAAGAAGCTATCAGAAAAATGCAATCAGCACTTTGCGAGCTTGTAATTGACGGCGCGCCTAATAATATCGAAAGCCAAATTGAGATTATTCGTGAAGATGATTTTAAAAATGGCGATTATTATACAGATTTTATGAAAAGATTTGAAGAAGGAGGTAATGCATAATGCCAATGAACTTAATGGGAATATTCAAGTCTCCTCAAAACGAGCTAGAGGGTGGAGGGAAACGTGCTGTTATAAAAACAGAGACACCTGAAATTACTAATAGTTGCCCTGCTTGTGGAAAGGCTATACCTGTTAGCAAATTGTGGGAAAACCTTAATGTTTGCCCATGTGGTTATCATTTTAGAATGACTGCAAGACAAAGAATTGCATACCTTACTGATGATTTTACAGAGGTTTTCGGAGATTTAACAAGCAAGAACTTAATTGATTTTCCGATGTATGATGCAAAGCTTAAAACTGCAAAAATAACAAGCCGTGAAAACGAGGGTGTTGTGTGTGGCAAAGCTATTATCAAAGGAATAGATTGCGTATTGTTTATTATGGAACCCGAATTTATGATGGGTTCTATGGGTACTGTTGTTGGCGAGAAAATCACAAGATGTTTTGAGCTTGCGACAGAAGAAAACCTACCTGTTATCGCTTATACTGTATCTGGTGGTGCTAGAATGCAAGAGGGTATTTTATCCTTAATGCAAATGGCAAAAACTAGTGCAGCTATCAAAAAACATAGCGATAACGGTGGACTTTATATCGTAGTTTTAACTGACCCAACTACTGGTGGTGTTACTGCTAGTTTTGCTATGGAGGGCGATATTATTATTGCTGAACCATCTGCTACAGTTGGATTTGCTGGTAGACGTGTTATAGAACAAACTATCAGAAAAAAATTGCCTAATGAGTTCCAAAAAGCTGAATTTATTTTAGAGCACGGTTTTTGTGATAAAATTCTAACAAGAAAAGCACAAAAGAAAACACTTGCTCAAATTATGAACATGCATGGATATATTTCAAAGGAGGTGGAGTCAAATGAAAACAGCTTATGATAAAGTACAAGTTGCTAGAGCTAAAACTAGACCGTCTGGCTTCACATACTTGCAAAATATATTTGAAGATTTCATAGAGTTCCACGGTGACAGACGTTTTGCTGACGATAAAGCTATTGTGGGTGGTATTGCAACATTAAAAGGCAAACCAGTTACAGTTATCGCTATGGAAAAAGGCTCTGACACTAAAGAGAGAATTAAAAGAAACTTTGGCTCACCTAATCCAGAGGGTTACAGAAAAGCTTTAAGACTTATGAAACAAGCCGAGAAATTTGGCAGACCTGTTGTGTGTATCATAGATACATCTGGTGCGTTTTGTGGAATTGGAGCAGAGGAAAGAGGGCAAGGTCAAGCGATTGCCGAAAACCTAATGGAAATGTCTGCTTTAAAAGTGCCAATCGTTAGCTTTTTAGTTGGCGAGGGTGGTTCTGGTGGAGCGTTAGCTCTTGCAGTGGCTGACAAAGTTTGGATGATGGAAAACGCAATTTATTCTGTTGTATCACCAGAGGGCTGTGCTAGTATTCTTTGGAAAGACAGTAAAAAAGCTGATGAAGCAGCTGAGGTACTAAAACTTACAGCCGAAGATATGCTTAAATTTGGCGTTGTAGAAAAACTTATTAAAGAGGGCAAAAGTTTCTCAAAAGTGTATGAAACATTAAGAGACGATTTGTTTAATGAATTAGCAGAGCTAGAAAAACTTTCTGTAGAAGAAAGACTAGCTAATAGATATTCTCGTTTTAGAAAATTCTAATCGATTTTAGAAAGGAAAACCTTATGTGTTGTAATAAAGATTTTGATGTACAAATATGTGAGATAATTAAAGCAGAAGAAATTGCAAAGGATACTTTCGATTTTACTGTGTACTCTAAAGATTTTGCCAAAATGGCAAAGTGTGGACAATTTGCGCATATTTATTTACCAGGAAGAACATTAAGACGTCCAATATCTATTTGTGATATTGGTGAAGATAATTTAAGAATTGTTTTTCAAATTAGAGGAGAAGGCACTAAGGAACTTTCATACTTTAAAAAAGGCGATAAACTTGATATTCTTGCACCACTTGGCAATGGTTTTACTTTGCTTGATAGCAGTAAAAAAGCATTGCTAGTTGGTGGTGGAATTGGTGTGCCTCCACTGCTAAATGTTGCTAAACATTATGGCAAAAATGCTACTGTTTGTCTAGGTTTTAGAGACAAAGACACAGTTATTTTAGAAAAGGATTTCAAAGATTTAGGCTGTAATGTGCTGATTGCTACTGACGACGGAACTTATGGACATCATGGTTTGGTTACTGAGTTAATAGATAGCACTGATTTTGATGTGATTTATACTTGTGGACCAATGCCAATGATTAAATCTATCGCTAAATTTGCAGAGACTAACAACATCGAATGTCAAGTTTCTTTAGAGGAACGTATGGCTTGTGGTGTTGGTGCTTGCTTAGGCTGTGCTGTTAAACTAACAGAAAATGACAAAGAATATAACGGACATGTTTGCAAAGATGGTCCAGTTTTTGATTACAAAAAGGTGGTGTTTGAATAATGGCAGATTTAAGAGTGAATTTATGTGGTTTAGATTTTGCTAACCCATTGATAGCAGCGTCTGGTACTTTTGGATTTGGTAGAGAGTACGGCAAATTGTACCCATTATCAGCACTTGGTGGAATTAGTTGCAAGGGAACAACATTGCTTGAACGCCCAGGCAACCCAGCACCTAGGGTAACAGAAGCACCAGCTGGCATGTTAAACGCAGTTGGTTTACAAAACCCAGGTGTAGACCATTTTATAGAACACGACTTACCGTGGTTAAAAGAGCAAGATACAAAAATCATAGTAAATGTTGCTGGTTCTACAGCAGAAGATTACTATGAGGTTGCTAAAAAACTTGACTCTACTTGCATTGATATGATAGAGCTTAATATAAGCTGCCCTAACGTAAAATGTGGTGGTGTTCAGTTCGGTACAACAACAACAGGCGCTGCTGAGATAACAAAACTTGTTAGAAGTGCAACAAGCAAACCTCTAATGGTAAAATTATCTCCAAACGTTACAGATATTAGCGAAATTGCGCTTGCAGTTGAGAGCGAGGGTGCAGATTGTGTAAGTCTTATTAATACTTTAACTGGTATGAGAATAGATATTAATACAGGCAGACCAATCATTAGAAATAACACAGGTGGTCTTTCAGGTCCTGCTCTTTTGCCAGTTGCTATAAGAATGGTGTGGCAAGTTGCAAGCAAGGTGAAAATTCCAGTTGTTGGCCTTGGTGGTATATCTACTTGGCAAGACGCAGTGGAAATGCTAATGGCTGGTGCAACGGCACTTCAAATTGGTACTGTGATTTTCACAGACCCATACTCACCTATAAAAATATCTGAAGGATTGAGCGAATACATGGATAAAAAAGGTATTAAAAGCTTGTCTGAAATCACAGGAAGCATAAAGGTTTGGTAAACTATGGTTATTGTTTCAGTAGATTTAGGCAGAGTTAATACAGGAATTGCAGCTTGTGATAAATCAGAGATTATTGCGTCCCCAGTGGGTGTGATAAAAGAGAGAAATTATGACAAACTTGCAGAGAAAATAGATGTGATTGTTAAAGAAAGAAGTGCAGAACTTATAGTTATGGGACTACCTAAGAACATGGATGGTTCTGAGGGTGAGAGTGCCATAAATGCAAGAGAGTTTGGCGAAAAATTAAGTACAGTTACAGGGCTTGAAGTTCAGTTTTTGGACGAACGAGGTACAACCATAACAGCACATAATTATTTAAACATCACAGATACAAGAGGAAAAAAAAGAAAGCAAACAGTTGATAGTGTGGCAGCAGTAATTATTTTAGAAGACTTTTTAAGAAGTAGAAAGAGATAATAATGGGAAAATTTGACGGAATTTTGATATGTAGCGATTGTGACGGAACCTTAACTGGTACTGATTTGAAAATCCATGATAAGAACAGAGAAGCTATTAGATATTTTCAAAGTGAGGGTGGAAGATTTACAGTAGCTACTGGAAGATTTCCAGATTATTTTGAGAAATTTTCTAGCGATGTTATTCCGAATGCACCAACTATATGTTGCAATGGTGGAGTACTTTACGACCAAAATGAGCAAAAAATACTTAAAACAAAACCTTTTGGTGCTGACCCACTACCTATTACTGATTTTATTTTAAGTGAGCTAAAAAATATTAAGCTTATATATGTAAATGGAATGACAGAGTACGGTAATCATAAACATTCTGATAAGATTTATTTGTCAGACGGCGAACCGTACAGGATAGTTTTCTCGCAAAATGAAGACGACTTAGTGAATAATTTTAGCATAGTACGAAAAAAATATGGTGATGAGTATTCTATATTTCCGTCTTGGAATGAGGGTATAGAAATATTGCCTAAAGATGTTAACAAAGCCTATATGTTAAAGTTCATTAAAGAAATACATACAGATATTAAAAAAGTTATAGCTGTTGGCGATTACGATAATGATATCTCTATGTTTAAAGCTGCTGATTTAAGCTTTGCTACCGAGAATGCTCCTGAAAGAGTAAAGAATGAAGCTGATTATGTAGCACCGCACTGCAACGAAAATGCATTAGCTTATGTTATAGATAACATAAATGATCTATTATATGTGCAAAACTAACAAACAAAATTTAATTTTAGTGTTATTTTAGCAATAGACTTATACTACAAAAAAATGTATACTATATAAAACAAAGGGGGTACACTATGTCAAATTACGTAATTATTACTGATGCAAATACAGATTTTAACCAAGAATTGGTAAGCAAGTGTGACGTTAAAGTTATACCTATGAAATATATATTGGACGAAGTTACTTATGATAATGATTTAACTGGTGATGATAAATTCTATAAAGATTTCTATAGAATGTTAAAGGACGGTGCGAAAGCTTCTACAGTGCAAATCAATGTTATAGATTTTATCGAGGCATTCGAGCCTTATTTAACTATGGGTAAAGATGTAATATACATCAGTTTCTCATCTGGTTTAAGTGGTACTTATCACAGTGCTTTCTTAGCAAAAAAAGAACTAGACGAAAAATATCCTGACAGAAAAATTATTGTTGTAGACTCACTAGCAGCTTCAATGGGCGAGGGCTTACTTGTATATTTAGCTTCACAAAAAAGAAATGCTGGTTTTAGCATTGAAGAATTAGAAACATGGGTTATAGAAAATCGTGATAAAGTGTGCCAATGGTTCACAGTTGACGATTTACACCACCTAAAAAGAGGCGGTAGAGTATCTGCTACAACAGCAGTTGTTGGAACAATGCTAGCTATCAAGCCAATTTTACATGTAGATGCAGAAGGTCATTTAGTATCTGCTGATAAAGTGCGTGGCAGAAAAGCTTCTTTAGATGCACTGGTTAAAAAAATTGTGGGCTCTATTGATAGCGAAAGCGAAAGTGTTTTTATAAGTCATGGTGACTGCTTGGAGGATGCTGAATATGTTAAAAAGCAAATCATGTCCAAAACAAAAATTAAAGAGGTAATTATTACCTTTATAGGGCCTGTTATCGGTTCTCACTCAGGGCCTGGTACAGTAGCAGCGTTCTATATGGGAAATGAAAGATAAAGATGAAATTTAAGGAGTTTTATTTATGAGCAAGGTTGTTAATGTTGTTGTCGTTGGATACGGCGGAATGGGTGGCTGGCACGTTAAAAAAATGGCAGAGATTGACGAAGTATGCGTAAAAGGTGTTTACGATATTGATGCGTCTCGCCATGATGTTGCAAAAGAAAACGGAGTTTTTGCTTATGACAGCTATGAAGCTGTTTTAGCAGATGAAGACGTTGATGTTATTACAATTGCAACACCTAATGATGTGCATAAAGAAATCGCGTTAAAAGCGTTTGAAGCTGGCAAAAATGTTGTTTGCGAAAAACCAGTTACTATGAATAGTGCTGATTTAGAGGAAATTATTGCTGGTGCTAATAAGTACGGTAAATTATTTACAGTTCACCAAAACAGACGTTGGGACGAAGACTTTAAAGTTGCAAAAATGCTTTTCCAAACTGAAAACGAACTAGGCAGAGTGTTCAATGTTGAGTCAAGAGTTCATGGTTCAAGAGGAATACCTGGCGACTGGAGAAACAGAAAAGCTCAAGGTGGTGGAATGGTTCTTGACTGGGGAGTTCATCTGCTAGACCAAATGCTACAAATGACAGAGAAAATGCCTATATCTGTTTCAGCAGAGCTATTTAACGTTACTAACGAAGAAGTTGACGACGGATTTAGAGCTATATTTAAGTATGAAAATGATGTTAGCTTTTTAATTGAAGTTGGTACAAGCAACTTTGTAAGCTTACCTAGATGGTACATATTAGGTCTTAACGGAACAGCTGTTATCGAAAACTTTAATGTTGACGGTAAAAAAGTTGTTGCTACAACAACTGCTAAACATGATGCAGTGCCAATTATCACAGCTGCTGGTTTAACTAAGACTATGGCGCCAAGAACTGATGATACTATCAAAGAATTGCCAATTGACAGAATAGAGAGCGATATTAAAGATTACTATAAAAATGTTGCAGCTTACTTAAATGGCGAAGCAGAAATTATTGTAACACACGATCAACAACGTAACCTAATGAAAGTTATGGAAGCGATTTTTGAATCTGCTGAACAAAATAAAACTGTATATTTTAACTAATAATATAGAAAATCGGTTTGTGCTTTAAGTATGAAACCGATTTTCTTTTGTATATCTTGCTATATGCACAATTAAACGTATAATTGTTTGTTGAATAAAGAGAATAGTACAATTAAGCTTGAAAAAATATATAAAACATGATAAACTTTAATAAATAAACATAATACGTATGACGTTATATAATAAGGAGATAATTATCATGGCTAAAAAACTATACACTATCAACACAGTAAATAACTTTATGGATATTATTTTTAATCCACATGTTAAACCATATTGTGAAGAAAACGACTTAACAGTTTACAATATTTTAGACGACAGCCTTTTGCGTTCTACTTTAGATGACGGCGGTATGACACCGACTACTGCTTCAAGAATGATAAACTTCGCAAAAGCTGCTGAGCAAAGTGGAGCAGACGGCATTATTGTTACTTGCACATCTGTTAATGCTGCTACTAAAGCTATGAAGTCATTTTTGAACATTCCTATTATAAATATCGAAGAACCTGTTGCAGAAATGGCAGTTGCAGCTGGTAAAAAAATAGGCATATTAGCTACTCTACCAACAAGCCCAGGTGCTATAGAGAGAGTAATTCGTGAAAAAGCTGCTGAACAAGGCAAAGAAGTTGAGATAGTAACTAGAGTTGCAGAGGGTGCTTTTGATGTGTTATGTGCTGGTGACAGACCAAAACACGATGAAATGGTGTGCAATTGCTTGTATGAATTAGCAAAAGAAGTTGACTGCATAGCATTTGCTCAAATATCCATGAGCTTATTGAACCATGAAGAAGTTGAAGTACCTCTATTTAAAATTGGCCGTTCAGGAGTAGAGAGAATTCACAGCTTAATGAAATAATTAGAATGGAGCATTAATATGGCTGATAAAATTTTGGTTTCTAAATTAGAAGAAAAAGCAAAAGAAGTTAGATTAACTCTTTTGGATATGATACACACGGCACAGTCAGGTCACCCAGGCGGTAGTTTATCTGCTACTGATTTTATGACTGCTTTGTACTTTAATGAACTTAACTTGCAACCTGAAAACCCAAAATGGGAAGATAGAGACAGATTTGTGTTATCCAAAGGGCATGTGTGCCCAGTGCTTTACACTTGCCTTGCAATGAGAGGATATTTTGATATGTCTGTTCTAAAAACCCTAAGAAAAGAGGGTTCTATTTTACAAGGCCACCCTGATATGAAGCGTTGCCCAGGTATTGATATTTCCACAGGTTCACTGGGACAAGGTATATCTGTAGCAGTTGGAATGGCAATTGCAGGTAAAAGAGATAGTAAAGATTACCGTGTTTTCACTCTTGTTGGAGACGGTGAGTCAAACGAGGGTCAAGTTTGGGAAGCTGCTGAGTGTGCTAATAAATACCAGCTTGATAATCTAGTAGTGATTATTGATAATAACAATTTGCAAAATGACAACACCTGTGATGTCGTTATGCCAAATTTAGATTTAGCTAAAAAGTTTGAGGCATTTGGATTTGAGACATTAACTATAGACGGACACAATATGAGCAATATTTTAGACGCTCTTGAAACAGTTAAAAACAACAACGGAAAGCCTAAGTGCATTGTTGGCAAAACTGTTAAGGGTAAAGGTGTTTCATACATGGAAAATGTTGTTATGTGGCATGGTTTAGCTCCAAATGATGAAGAATTTGAACTAGCCTTAAAAGATGTTAAGGAGGGTTTTTAAATGAGTGAAGTAGTTAAAATACCAACCAGAGATGGCTATGGTGACGAAATTTTAGAGCTTGGCAGAGAGAATAAAAACATATATGTAGTAGATTGCGACATTGGTAAATCTTGTAAAACTGTAGCATTTAGCACAGAGTTACCTAATCAGCACGTAAATGTTGGAATAGCAGAGCAAAACGCTTGTGGAGTAGCTGC
Organism: uncultured Eubacteriales bacterium; assembly: GCA_964370775.1. Lineage (GTDB taxonomy): Bacteria > Bacillota > Clostridia > Oscillospirales > Acutalibacteraceae > SIG603. Next base: position 24,948 of record CAYJKT010000023.1, read on the forward strand.
TGGACTTGCGACAACAGGTAAAATACCTTTTGTTACAACGTATGCAGTATTTGGTAGCATGAGAATGAGCGAGCAAATTCGTCAAGAAGTGTGTTACCCAATGCTTAATGTAAAAATTGCGTGCTCTCATGGTGGGTTAACACCAGCTAACGACGGTGCAAGCCACCAAGGTATTGAGGACATGGGTATTCTTAGAACTATCCCTAATATGACTGTTTGTATGCCTGCTGATTATAATGCAACAAGAAAACTAGTTAGAGCAGCAGCCGAGATGTATGGGCCTGTGTACTTGAGATTTACAAGAGACGGCGTGCCGAATATATATGATGAAAATACTGAGTTTATTCTAGGAAAAGCCAATAGAATAATGGACGGTACGGATATTACTATCATAGGTAATGGTGACGTTTTGAACTTAGCGATAGAATCTGCTGAACTGCTTAGAAAAGACGGCTACTCAGTTAGCGTGTTGGATATGCACACAATTAAACCTCTTGATGTTGAAGCTGTTAAGGCAGAGATAGCTAAGACTGGTAAAATTGTAACTGTAGAAGACCACAATATTTTGAATGGCTTAGGCAGTGCAGTTTGCGAAGTAGTAGCTGAAGAAGGCAGAGGCATTGTTAAAAGAATTGGCATTCAAGACAAGTTTGGCGAGTCTGCTCCGTATGAAAGCTTGCTTGCTAAAAACGGAATTACTGTAGAAAACATTATAAATAATTGTAAGGAGTTAATGAATAAATGAAAATTGTAGTACTAGACGGATATACTCTAAATCCAGGGGATATAAGCTGGGAAGGTTTAGAGAAATTAGGCGAACTAACAGTTTATGATAGAACTAATGTAAAAAATGAAGCAGAAATCATAGAGAGAATTGGCGATGCTGATGCAGTTTTTACAAACAAAACACCATTAAGTGAAAATACTATAAACGCTTGCCCTAGCATAAAATATATTGGTGTTTTAGCAACTGGATATAATGTTGTAGATACAGTTGCTGCAAAAGCTAAAAACATACCTGTGTGTAATGTGCCGACTTATGGTACAGATGCTGTGGGCCAATTTGCAATTGCAATGCTTTTAGAGATTTGCCACAATGTTGCACATCATAGCAATGCTGTGCATGATGGCAGATGGGAGAACAACAAAGACTGGTGCTTCTGGGATTATCCTCTTATCGAATTATCTGGCAAAACAATGGGTATTATCGGCTTCGGTAGAATTGGTCAAAGTACAGGTAGAATTGCAAAAGCTATGGGCATGAACGTTATAGCCCATGATACTTTTGTGTCAGACAGTGGTAAAGAACTAGCTGAGTATGTAGATTTAGACACACTTCTAGATAAATCAGATGTAATCGCTCTGCATTGCCCTCTTTTCCCAGAAACTGAGGGAGTTATTTGCAAAGAGAATATAGCTAAAATGAAAGACGGCGTGATTATTCTTAACAATAGCCGTGGGCCTCTAATTGTAGAGCAAGACTTAGCAGATGCGTTGAACTCTGGCAAAGTATATGCTGCTGGTTTAGATGTTGTATCAGCTGAGCCTATCAGCGGAGATAACCCATTGTTAAAGGCTAAAAACTGTATTATCACACCACACATAAGCTGGGCGCCAAAAGAGAGCCGTTCAAGACTTATGAATATAGCTGTGGATAATTTAGTGTCTTTCGTTGGTGGAAAAACAATAAATTCAGTTAATATGTAAATTAATAAGCGATGTAGTTGATTTCTACATCGCTTTTGGTATATAATATAGTAAAGTATTTTATGTATTTAGGAGGAATAATATGAGTTTTTCAGAAAAAACAGAGATTAATGAACTTCAAACAAAATTAGCACTTGAAACAGCATGTAATCAACTGTTAAATAATTTAGATGAATTTACCTATAAATTTCAAGTTGATACAAGCGAAAATGGTTTTTATATTCCTTGTGGGAACAAAAGTTGGACGTCAGGCTTTTGGACAGGCGAACTATGGTTAGCTTATGAAAATACTCATGATGAAAGGTATAAAACTTCTGCGTCTATTCAAGTGTTAGATTTTTACAGAAGAATTAAAGAGTTAGACGATATAAACAACCACGATATGGGATTTTTGTACAGTTTATCATGCGTATCAGCTTATAAACTAACAAAAGATGAAATCGCAAAAAAAGCTGCAATCAAGGCAGCTGATTATCTTATCTCACGTTTTAACGAACGTGGTGAGTACATTCAAGCATGGGGGCCTATTGGTGCAGTCGATTGTCAAAGGCTTATAATTGACTGCTTGATGAACATGCCTATATTATTTTGGACAAGCGACATAACAGGTGACACGAAGTACAAAGACATTGCAACAAAGCATATTAAAACAACAATGAAACATATCGTTAGAGAAGATAACTCAACATATCATACATACTTTTTTGACCCTATAACTGGTAAGCCAGAGAGAGGCTCAACGCAACAAGGGTACAAGGACGGCTCAGCGTGGGCAAGGGGGCAATCTTGGGGTGTATATGGTATTGCCTTAGCTTATAAATACTTAAAAGATGAAAAATATATAGACTTATTTTACAAAGTGACTGACTACTTTATAGACAACTTACCGTCTGATTTAGTTCCTTTTTGGGATTTCACGTTCTCCGACGGCGCAGAAGAACCGAGAGACTCCTCTGCTGGTGTTATAGCAGTTTGCGGTATGTTAGAAATGAGCAAGTACCTTCCAAAAGAGAAATCTGAACATTATGTAAGCTGTGCTAAAAAAATTCTGTTAGCCACAGTGCAAAACTGTAGCGTAACAGACTATAAAAAATCTAACGGATTGTTGCTTCATGGAACTTATGCAAAATCTTCTCCGTATAACCCATGCAAAGATAAAGGTGTTGACGAGTGTAACACTTGGGGCGATTACTTCTACTTAGAAGCACTAACAAGATTGTCGATTGATTGGAATACTTATTGGTGATTTACGCTTTACCAGTTCTAATAACTTCTGCAAAAGAGTTCGGAAGTTCACTCGCTTCAATTTCTTTTGCAAGGCTTTCGTTGTCATAACTCACTCTAACATATTCAGCGACCATGTCATCATCACAAGATAGAACAACGTATCCAGCTCTGTTATCACCGTCTTTAGGGCGACCTACACTACCTGCATTGATAAACAGTTTATCGCCGACATTTTTAGTGTAAAAATTATGAGTGTGTCCAAAAATCAGAATGTCTGCATCTGTTTCACTTGCAATAAGCTCTTGTTTTTCGGTATCTTCATAAAAAATGTATTCTGAGTTAGAGTTAGGGCTACCATGTGATACGAGAATACGCTTACCACAAAAATCAATATTAAATGACATAGGTAAATCATTTAAAAATGCAACATTTTCAGATGTCAGCTTATCATACGTCCATTTACTTTGATCGAACTTATCTGTAAAAGTAGTCTCTTTTTTATCGAAAGAGGCTACTTTTTGGTCGTGGTTTCCCATAACAGAACAAATACCTTGTTCTCGCATTTTGTTTAGAACTTCATTTGGGTTGGTGTTGTAACCAACTGAGTCGCCAGTACAGTATATCTCTGTAATTTGTTTGTTTTTAATATCTGCTAAAACTGCTTCTAATGCTCTGACATTACTGTGAATATCAGATAAAATTGCAATGCTTTTCTTCATATAACCTTATTGTACTCCCATATCTGCTAAAATAACTCTCATTTGCTCTTCTGTTAATCCACCTTGGTGAACTGTAAATACATGCTCACCTGTAGTTGTATCTGCATACATCAAAAATTCAATCGCTAAATCTTCACTTGGTACATACGGTGAGCCGTCAGCGTTAACCAAAACTTGTGTTGGAATTACTTGGATAGGAAAATCAGCTGATGCATTCGGATTTTTCCATACGTCTACAAATTGAATTATAGCTTTATTTTGCATTTCTTCGTTAAGGCTCACAAGCACTGGTGCCATTTCCTTGCATGGAACACACTCATCTGCACCAAAGTCAATAATCATCGGCATGTTATTGGCTGTTAATTCTTCTAAATTTACACTTGTTACATTTAGTGGGTATTCGCTGTCGTCCACTACCGAAGATGAAGAACTACTTTGAAATGCCCAGATTAATGCTACTATTATTACCATAACAGCAGGAACTATTATTTTGAGATACTTATTTTTTGACATATACATACTCCTTTAGATTAATCATATCAAATATTTTTGATATAACAAGTATAATCTAAAAGTGTTGCAATGTCAAGATAAAATCAAATATTCTTGATATGACTATAAATTTTCTACCACACCCATAGCAATATCAGCCCATCTTTTAATATTTTCTGGCTTATAAGAAACTGTGGATAAGTCTTTAAGCAAAAATTCAACTCTAATATCATGATTTTTGCCGATATCACAAATGTTTTGAATATGTGCTTTAACTGCATTTTCATCTAAAGTAGTTGAAGCAAAAACTGCTGGTGTAGGTTTATTTGATAGTATAATTTTAGGGTCTAGTTTTGAAGCAAAGTTTTCTGGGTTGCTCCAAGGACTACAAGAAATCTTCTTTATATTTTTGATTTCCTGTACAATATCAAGCCTATCATCAAGCCTTTCACAGCAACCATAATAGAACATGCCATAATAAGGTGCGATTTTTTTCATATAATCAATCTCAAACTCCTTAGTGATAGTAGGGGAGACAAAGCCAAATAATTGAGCCATTCCAAAGCCCCAGCTATGATAACTATCATTTGAAATACCTGCTCCAAAGTCAGGCAAAAGTTCGTCAGTATATGTATGTGTACAATGACACTCATTTGCTGAAGTATTAAATAAACCTAGCGCGTTACATTGTTCAATTCCAGAAATCAAGTTATTTGTCAGCCTTGCCATAAGCTCGTGCATGTACTCAGGTCTATCATATATATCAAGATAAATTTGCTCAACGCTCATTAACTCAGCAAGTAAATCCCAAACTTGAAGCCTTAAGTATACACCACCAGCTTGTTTAATTGGCATAATTCCACCAAAAATTTCGTTAGCTATATCTAAATCTTCCTTTGATTTTTCATTGTCTAAGCTAACTTTTAGTGGAGTTATTTTATCTAAATCTTCGTCAGTCTCAAATTGGTTTATATAAGCATGAGAAACAACATTGTTATTAGAATCAGTAGTAGCAACATTTTCTATCGACTCAATACCTTGCCCAGTATTTGAAGCGACAAAAGGGATTGTAAAGTAAGGTTCAACCACCATATCAACAGGGAAGTTATTCCACTTATATATAGTTTTGCGTAGCCTATCTTCAATTCTTTTTAGTTGTGGGTCCTCACACATAAGCGTAAGACTACCGTCATAATTTAGCTCATGCCAAGGTAGTTGCTCTATTGTTATCATAGGTCTTGTGTTGTCTAATCTGTTTAAAGACTTCCATAGCTCCATTTTTTTGCGTTGTAATGGAAGTGTCGCAATCTCCATATATTTATGTGCTAAACCTCTTAAAGTTTCTTTATCACTTTGACTTATATTAATCATAATCTGCCTCCTGTTATTATTAATAAAATAATAACATAGAAAAATTTATTATAGCTCTCTAACATAAAGCTAAAACTCACCAAAAGTAATATATTTACGAAAGCTTCACAACTTTATTATCTCTGTGTGCTAAACTAAGTTTGTGAGGAGTGTTTAATATGCTACAACTATACGGATACGAAACAGTTAAACCAACATGGAAAGTAACAGAAACAGAAAGTACGTTTTTTATGAGATTTTACGTCATAGAAAGTGGGGAAGTGGAGTACAGTTTTGACGGTAATATAACAAAGCTAAAAAAGGGCAAAGCATATTGTTTTCCCACAAACACGCCATATAGCATTAGTCATAATATAGAAAACCCATTAAAATGCTTGTATGTTCATATTGATCTTACTCCACTAATTTTAGATAGATTAATTGAGATAGATATTGAAAATGACATAGTACTTAATCATTTGTGTGAAAGCATGAAACATATTAGCATTACAGAAAAATATGAGCGTAACGGAATGTTGCAAACTGGGTTAACCCAGTGTATAGTTACGGTTCTTAAAAGTAAGGGACTTTTCAGTTCAATAGATAAGAGACTGGTTGAAAGCATAGAGTTTATGGTTTCGGATTTAAGTGAAAATATAACTATTTCTGATATTGCAAAAAACTGTGGCTATCACCCTAAATATTACAATAAATTATTTACAGATAGCATGGGTGTAACTCCATATCAATTTTTCTTACAGCTTAAAATGAAAAAAGCGTTATCCTTATTAAAAGAGGGCAACAGCGTACTGAACACAGCTGTTCAGATAGGATATGCTGATGAAAAAAGTTTTTGCAGAATTTTTAAAAAGATGTATGGAATATCACCTTTAAAAGCTAAATCGAGTTATTTCATATAAAAATTGATTTTATCTTGCTAATTGTAACGTTTGATGATATTATATATAAACCGATAATATTATAGTATGAGGTTTTGCGAATGATTACGATTTTTGACGCAATTAGTGGCTTTAGTATAGATGAAAAAAATAATAAATACAAACTGCTTAATGACATTGGTTTTCATGGTGTAACCTTAGGTTGGACAAGCAATTTTGGTGACGAAAATTTTAAGCTTAATCCCGATTTAGCAAGAAAATCAGGTTTGTTTGTAGAGAATGTTCACGCTTGTTTTAGGGGCGCTAACAATATTTGGAGAGATAAAATAGACGGAGACACAACGGCTGAAAAGCTGATAACAACAGTTAATGAGTGTGCTGATTTAGAAGTGCCGACCATCGTAATTCATCTAACCAGTGGAAGCACTCCTCCAGCTAAAAGCGATATTGGCTTAAAACGACTAAACAATATTATAGAAATTGCTGAAAAAAGAGATATTAAACTGGCTTTTGAAAACTTGAGAGAGCACACAAATTTAGATTTTGTTTTATCGCATTTTCAATCAAACCATGTAGGTTTTTGTTATGATAGCGGCCACAATTTTTTTGCAAATCCAGATATAGATTTCTTAAAAAAATATGGAAACAGACTTTTTGCATTACATTTGCACGATAATGACAGAGTAAACGACTTACACCAAATACCATTTGATGGTGGTATTGATTGGGATAATCTAATGGATAAAATTAACCAAACAGGCTATCCTGGTGCGACTTCTCTTGAAATTCTGTTTGACGAATATAGTAATGAAAATATAGAAGATACATTAATAAAAGCTTATAATTCGGCGAAAATACTTAATGGAATGAGAAAATAAATATTCATAAAAAAAAGATGAACCAGCTTGTATGGTTCATCTTTTGTGCTATTTAGATTGAATTTGCTATTTGTTCAGCCCATTCAACTGTTTTGTTAATATCAGCCTCTGTTACAGAACCTTTTTTAAATAGAGAAGATTTTACTGTAATACCTAGAGGAGTACCAGCGATTTCTACTCCGTTAGCTTTTGCCAATGAAATTACGTGGTCTAAACCAGAAGTGTCGCCAGTGCCGTTAATAACATAGAATGCTAAGTATTTTACTCTTGATGGATTTATGTCTTTGCAGTATTGCTCAACAGGTTGTGGTGCTTTACCAGTCATCTCAACACCTATAAAAACAATTTTGTCGCCATCATTTGGGTATGCTGGTGGCATTTTATCGCTAACGCATTTGAATTTTCCTCCTAGTGCCTCAGCGATTGGTTGAGCTAGTCCGTTTTTTGAACAATGTAATGATTTAGCTTTCATTTTTTCTATTCCTTCCACAATATATTATGTTGACTTTAATATTTATTATGTATTATACCAAAAACGATTAATGTAAATATTATCAAATTGTTAACTTTTGCAGAAAGTCTTTAACTTTTAGAATTTTATGTCAAAAATTAATTAGATTTATATTAATATAATATTAATCTTGGGTTTTCACTGAAAATTGTGTTTATTTAGCTAAGATTTATTTTGACTTTTGTAAATTAAAGTGGTATAATTACAGTGAAAATTACTAAACTGATAAAATGCAGTAAAAAGGAGTGATATTTTGGCAAAAGAGACACTTGATGCTTTAAAACTTGCTGAGGAAAAAGCAAGAAAATCCATTGAGCAAGCTAAACTTGATGGTAAAGAAAAAGTTGATGGGGCGACTAAGGAGAGAGAGGAGATTTTTGAGGAACTGAAGAAAACGGTTCTAAAAAAAGCAGACGATCAGAAAATTTTGGAACAAAACGCTGTGCAAGAAATTGAAAAATCTACTAAAGATAACTGCATGAAATTAGTGAGTGATTTAAACGGCAATTATGAATCCAACAAAGAGCAAGCAATAAAATCAATTATAGCTGAAATCATCTAAAACGCTGAAAAGGAGGTAGATTATGGCAGTATTGCCAATGAAACGTATTAATATTTACGGACTTCGTAATCAGCGAAAAGCTATACTAGAGCTTTTACAAAGAAAAAGCCAAGTAGAAATTATTGATACAGACATTACTGACGACGACAAAAGCTTTTTTGCTAAACAAGATGTATCTACTAGCAAAAATAAATTCGAAAGTAACGAGAAATCTATAGCACAGGCAGTAGCTATACTTGATAGTTTAGCGAAGCCTGAAAACACTGGATCTATGTTTAGTGGTAGAGACGTTATAGACGTAACTGAGTATCATAAAACTGAAACAGATGCAACCGAAAATATTAAGTGTGCAAATCGAATTATAGGACTATCTAAAAAAATATCTGATTACAAAGCAGATATAGTTAAAAACAAGGGTTCAATTGAAGCATTAGAACCTTGGCTTAACCTAGATATTTCTATGAGAATTAAAGAAACAGAAAGTACCATAGTTTTCTTAGGTATTTTACCAGAGGAATATGATGAAACAAAGCTTAAAACAGCTATTGCAAAAAATGATATAGACACAGCTAATGTTTATATAGAAATTTTAAGTGCATCAGTTCAACAAACTTGTTTCTTTGCAATATGCCACAAAAAAGTATGTGGCGAAGTTGAATCAGCTCTTAGAAATATCGGCATGAGCTATCCCGTTTCGTTAAGTAAAGTACCACCACGTGAGAGGGTGAAAATTCTTAACGAGAGAATAGTAGAAGCTGAGAAAAAACTAAGCGAAGCTGAAAAAGAGATTATCTCTTACAAAAATTCAAGAAAAAGTTTACTTTATACTGCTGATTATTTATCTATGAGAACAGAGAAATATGATGCTTTAGCAAAACTTTTGCAAACTACCAACGCTTTTGTGGTAGAAGGATTTATCACAGAAGAAGACAGTGCAAAATTGAAAGGGTTATTGGAGAAAAAGTTCGAATGTTTTGTTGAGATTGAAGATACAAGAGCAGACGATAATGTGCCAATAAAACTTAAAAACAACGGATTTGCGGCTCCTATTGAAGGAGTTGTAGAGAGTTACAGTTTACCGAATAGAAACGAATTTGACCCATCTACTATAACAGCTATATTCTATTATTTCTTGTTTGGTATGATGCTTTCTGACTTAGCCTACGGCTTGATAATGGTTATCGGTTGTGGTGTTGTTCTAGCTAAAAACAAAAACATGGAAACAGGACTTAAAAATTCAGTTAAAATGTTCTTGTACTGTGGAATTTCCACAGCGTTCTGGGGCGTTATGTTTGGAAGCTTTTTCGGAGACGTGATTGAAGTTGTTAGTGCAACTTTCTTTGGTACACAATTAAGCACACCGGCTTTATGGTTTAAACCATTAACCGAACCAATGACACTACTGATGTTCTCATTGTTGCTAGGTATCATCCACTTATTTGCAGGACTAGCAATGAAGTTCTATATTCTTGCTAGAGACAAAAAATATTATGATGCAGTTTGCGATGTAATTTTTTGGTATTTCTTAGTAGGTGGCGGAGTAATTTATTTTATGTCTACAGAAATGTTCTTAAGCATTTCAGGTTTAGGATTTACACTACCATTATCTGTTGGTAACGTAGGCGCAGTACTTGCTATAATCGGCGCTATCGGTATCGTTTTAACAGGTGGTAGAGACTCTAAAAACCCAGCTATAAGACTGATGAAAGGCATATACGGACTATATGGTGCAACTAGTTATATAGGAGATATTTTATCTTATTCTAGACTTTTAGCACTTGGTCTTGCAACAGGTGTTATAGCTTCTGTTTTCAATCAAATGGGTGCTATGGCTGGCGGAGGATTTACAGGCGCTATTGTATTTGTCTTAGTGTTCCTAGTAGGTCACTCAATTAATATAGGTCTAAATGTGTTGGGTGCTTATGTTCACTCTAACAGATTAGAATACGTAGAGTTCTTCGGAAAATTCTATGAAGGTGGCGGAAGGAAATTTAATCCTTTCCAATCAAAAACAAAACATTTCAAAGTAATGGAGGAAAAATAGTATGGAGATTTTGACACAATTAGGTATGCCTTTGGCAATAACAGGTGCTGCTTTAGCAGTTATGATAGCAGGTATTGGTTCTGCGATAGGCGTTGGTTTAACAGGTGAGGCAGCTGCTGGCGTAGTTACAGAAGAGCCTTCTTTATTCGGTAAAGTTCTTGTTCTTCAACTTCTACCAGGTACACAAGGTATTTATGGTTTGCTTATCGCGTTTATGACACTTTCTGAAATAGGTGTTTTAGGTGGCGAAGCTCCAGAAATCAGCTTTGCAAAAGGTATTGCTTACCTAATCGCTTGCCTACCTATAGCTTTTGCAGGTTTACACTCAGCAAAAATGCAAGCTAGAGCAACTGTTGCTTCTATCTCTCTATTTGCTAAAAAACCAGACCAATTCTCAAAAGCACTTCTAATGCCTATCATGGTTGAAACATACGCTATTCTTTCACTTCTAATATCAATTTTGGCAGTTGTTAACGTTGGTGCTCTACCAATTTGATGAATGAAAAAAATTTGATATAGGAGGGCTATGATGACAGGCTTAGAAAAGATAATTAAACAGATAGAACTAGATGCAAAAGAAACTGCCAACAGTCATTTAAGCGATGCCGTAAAACAAGCTGCTGATATTGTTGCAAAAGCAAAAGTTGATGCAAAGCTTGAACTAGAAAAACACGAGAAACAAGCAAAAGTTCGAATGGAAAATGTTATTGAACGTGCGAAATCTTCTTGTGAGTTAGAAACTGCTAAAACTGTTTTAAAAACAAAGCAGGATATTATATCTAAAGTTTTAGATGAAGCTGTTAATAGATTGGAAAACCTAGAGGAAAAAGAATATTTTGATGTTTTGGTTACTCTTGCTAACAAACACAGGGGCAAAGAAAGCTATGAGTTGTGTTTAAATGCTAAGGATAATGCTAGAATACCAAGTGACTTTGAGGCTAAACTTCCAAGCAATATTAAACTTAGCTCAAAAAGCATTAGTATAGACAGTGGTTTTATATTAGTAGGTAGTGAAATTGATGAGAATTGTAGTTTTAAAGCTCTTTTTGAAGACAATCTAGAGCAATTACAGGACGTAGCATCTTCTATTTTATTTAAGTAGGAGGAGCTTATGACAGAATTATATACTTACCAAGTAGCAAGGGTTAGAGTTAGAGAATTAGGTTTGCTAACAAAACAGGATATTGACAATCTGATGGCTGTTAGAAACTACGAAGAAGGCATTATGTTCATTAAGGACAAAGGCTTTGGAAGTGGTGAGGAAAAAGAGCTTGAAGAATTCTTAAAAACAGAAGATGAAAAACTTTGGGCTTTTATGAAAGAGCTTTTAAAAGATTTAACACCTTTTAATGTGTTGCTATATCCAACTGATTTTAACAACCTAAAAGCTGCTATTAAATCTGCCGTTACTGGTAAAGAGCATAATAACATTTATAAGAGCGGTGGAACTGTTGAAAGCGAATGGCTTGCTAAAGTTGTTGCAGATAACGAATTTGCAAAACTAGCACCTAGCATGAAAGAACCAGCAGAAAAAGCATATAAAACATTGCTTAAAACAAGTGATGGTCAGGCTTGCGATATTATTTTAGATAAAGCTTGCTTACAATGCATTTTAAAAGCTGGGGAAGAGTCAGAAGATCAGCTTGTTAAAGATTATGCAGAGCTTACTGTGGCACTTGCTAACATTAAAATGGCTGTTAGATGCGAAAAAACAGAAAAACCAATCAGCTTTATCAACGAAGCATTGGTTCCGTGCAAAACACTAAATGTTAAAGCACTGGCTTCTGCTGCTTCAAAAAATGCAGACGAAATATATTCAGTGTTGAGTTCTAGCAACTATGCTTCAGCTGTAGAGAAACTTAAAGAAGGTAACTCTGCGTTTGAAAAATGGTGCGATGATAAAATAATGGAACTTATAAAAAAACAAAAAGTTAATCCATTTACCATAGGACCTCTAATGGCTTACGTTATTGCAAGACAAAATGAGATGAGCATGGTTAAGATAATTTTATCATCAAAAAGAGCAGGGCTTAAAAATGAGTTAATTCGAGAAAGACTGAGGGATATGTATGTATAGAATAGCTGTTTTAGGGGATATAGACAGCATTTACGGCTTTGCCGCTCTTGGTCTGGATATATACCCAGTTACGGAGACTAAAGAAGCTTCCGAAACACTTTTTAAACTATCAAAAGGCAACTATGCTGTGATTTATATCACAGAAGGTCTTGCCGCTAATTTAGAAAAAGAGCTTGACTATCTAAGAGAACTTCCTCTACCTGCTGTTATTCCTATTCCAGGATTAAAAGATAACACTGGTATGGGTATTAAAATGGTTAAAAAATCGGTAGAACAAGCTGTTGGCTCCGACATAATTTTCGGAGGCGACGAATAACACCAAATTTAGAAAGGGTGATTTAACACAATGAGCAAAGGCACTATTAAAAAAGTTGCAGGTCCATTGGTTATTGCAAGCGGCATGAGAGACGCAAATATGTTTGACGTTGTTCGTGTTGGTGATAAGCGTCTTATCGGTGAGATTATCGAAATCCACGGCGAAGATGCATCAATCCAAGTATACGAGGAAACATCAGGTCTAGGCCCTGGTGCACCAGTTGAATCTACTGGTGTTCCTATGAGCGTTGAATTAGGTCCTGGACTAATTGAGTCTATCTATGATGGTATTCAAAGACCGCTTGATGATATTATGAAAATCTCAGGAAGTAACTTACAACGTGGTGTTGAAGTTTCTTCACTAAAAAGAGATTTGAAATGGGACTTTGTTCCTACTGCAAAAGTAGGTGACACCGTACAAAGCGGTGATATTATCGGTACAGTACAAGAGTCGCCAATTGTTTTACACAAAATAATGGTACCTGTAAACTGTAGCGGTGTGATTAAGTCTATTACAGCTGGTAGCTTTACAGTTACAGAAGTTGTAGCAGAAGTTACAAAAGAAGATGGCACTACACAAGAACTTACCATGATGCAAAAATGGCCTGTTCGTAAAGGTAGACCATATCAACGTAAATTACCACCAGAAATGCCTTTAATTACTGGACAAAGAGTTATCGATACTCTGTTCCCAATTGCTAAAGGTGGTGTTGCAGCTGTTCCAGGACCATTCGGTAGTGGTAAAACAGTTGTTCAGCATCAGCTTGCTAAATGGGCAGAGGCTGACATAGTTGTTTACATCGGTTGTGGTGAGCGTGGTAATGAGATGACAGACGTTTTGAATGAGTTCCCTGAACTTATCGACCCAAAAACAGGTCAACCACTTATGAAACGTACTGTTCTTATCGCAAATACATCTGACATGCCTGTTGCGGCTCGTGAAGCTTCAATATACACAGGTATTACTATAGCAGAATATTTCAGAGACATGGGTTATTCAGTAGCTCTAATGGGCGACTCTACTTCTCGTTGGGCTGAGGCTTTACGTGAAATGTCTGGTCGTTTGGAAGAGATGCCTGGTGAGGAAGGTTACCCTGCGTATCTTGGTAGCCGTCTAGCACAGTTCTATGAGAGAGCTGGCCGTGTTATTACTTTAAGTAGTGATGACAGAATTGGCGCACTTTCAGTTATCGGTGCTGTTTCACCTCCAGGTGGTGATATATCAGAGCCTGTTTCCCAAGCGACACTTCGTATCGTTAAAGTTTTCTGGGGTCTTGATGCTAACCTAGCTTATAGAAGACACTTCCCAGCGCTAAACTGGTTGAACAGCTATTCTCTATATGTAGATAGCATGTCACAATGGTTTGACGATAACGTTGCGACTGACTGGATGGATTTAAGAACAAGCTTAATGAGACTTCTTCAAGAAGAAAGTGAACTTGAGGAGATTGTTAAACTAGTTGGTATGGACGCACTTTCTGCTCCTGACAGACTAAAACTAGAGGCTGCAAGATCAATCCGTGAAGACTATCTTCACCAAAATGCGTTCCATGAAGTTGACACATACACAAGCCTAGACAAACAACATTATATGATGTTATTAGTTATGGCTTACTATAACAAGTGTAATAAAGCGTTAGAAGACGGTGGCAACATTGAAAAACTTGCTAGTATGCCTGTTAGAGAGCAAATCGGACGTTTTAAATACATTGAACAAGATAAGCTAGCTGGTGAATATGATAATATATTATTAGAGCTAGACAAGCAAATTTCTGAAATCGTATCAAGCAAGGAGGAGTTCTATGCCTAAGGAATATCGTACCATACAAGAGGTCGCAGGCCCTTTGATGCTTGTTAAAAATGTTGAAGGCGTTTCCTACGATGAACTTGCTGAAATAGAACTTGCAAGCGGAGAAAAAAGACGTTGTAAAGTTTTGGAAATAAACGGAAGCGACGCACTTGTACAGTTGTTCGAGAGTGCAACAGGTATCAACCTAAGTAACTCTAAAGTTAAGTTTTTAGGAAAAAGCATGGAGCTAGGTGTTAGCGAAGATATGCTTGGTAGAGTTTTTGACGGTCTTGGTCGTCCAATTGACGGAGGCCCTGAGATTTTACCTGATAGCCGTGATGATATTAACGGCTTGCCTATGAACCCAGCTGCTAGAAACTACCCTCAAGAATTTATTCAAACAGGTGTTTCGGCTATAGATGGTCTTAACACTCTTGTTAGAGGACAAAAACTACCTATATTCTCAGCTTCTGGTTTGCCACACGCTAACCTTGCTGCTCAAATCGCAAGACAAGCTAAAGTTCGTGGAACTAACGATCCTTTTGTTGTTGTTTTCGCTGCTATGGGTATTACTTTCGAGGAGTCTAACTTCTTTATCGAAAGTTTTAAAGAGACAGGCGCTATCGACAGAACTGTTCTGTTTGTAAACCTTGCGAACGACCCAGCTATCGAGCGTATTGCTACTCCTCGTATGGCATTAACAGCTGCTGAATATCTAGCATTTGTTAAAAACTATCATGTTCTTGTTATCATGACAGACATCACAAACTATGCTGACGCATTGCGTGAAGTTTCTGCTGCTCGTAAAGAGGTTCCAGGTCGTCGTGGTTACCCAGGCTACATGTATACTGACCTTGCTACTCTATACGAAAGAGCTGGTAGACTGAAAGGTAAGAATGGTTCTATTACACTTATTCCTATCCTAACAATGCCAGAGGATGACAAAACTCACCCAATCCCTGACCTTACAGGTTATATTACTGAGGGACAAATCATTCTTAGCCGTGAACTTTACAGAAAAAATCTTACTCCTCCAGTTGACGTTTTACCGTCTCTATCTCGTCTAAAAGACAAAGGTATTGGTAAAGGCAAAACAAGAGAAGACCATGGTGACACGATGAACCAGTTGTTCTCTGCGTATGCTAGAGGTAAAGAGGCTAAAGAGCTTATGGTTATCCTTGGTGAGGCTGCTCTTACAGAGATTGATAAGTTATATGCAAAATTTGCAGATGCTTTCGAAGAAGAGTATGTGTCTCAAGGTTATTCAACAAACAGAAGCATAGAGGATACTTTGAACTTAGGTTGGAAGCTACTTTCTATCCTACCTCGTTCAGAGCTTAAAAGAATTAAGGACGCGTACCTCGACGAATATTACGGAAAGGTGTGATGAACTTTGGCTAGTAAACAAGTTAATCCAACCAGAATGGAGCTTACAAAGCTTAAAAGAAAACTTGTAACAGCAATTAGGGGTCACAAACTTCTGAAAGATAAACGAGACGAATTAATGCGTCAATTCCTTGCAAAAGTTAGAGAGAACAAAGAACTTAGAGAAAAAGTTGAAGAAGGCATTCAAGAGGCAAACAAAAAGTTTTTGCTTGCTAAAAGTGGTACTCAAGAGGAATTTTTGAACACTGCGTTGCTTGCTCCAAAACAAGAGATAAGTTTGGAAAGCTCTACTGCTAATGTAATGAGCGTTGAAATTCCACAGTTTAAGTTTAAAACAAGAACCCCAAATCCTAATGATATTTATTCTTACGGTTTTGCTTTCACATCAGGTGACTTAGATGACGCTATACTTTTCTTGTCTAAAGTTTTTGAAGACATGTTAAAGTTAGCAGAAATTGAGAAATCTTGCCAGTTGATGGCTGTAGAGATTGAAAAAACAAGACGTAGAGTTAATGCATTAGAGCACGTTATGATACCAGAGACTAAAAGAAGCATTAAGTACATCACCATGAAGCTTGACGAAAACGAGAGAAGTACTCAAGTTAGATTGATGAAAGTTAAAGATATGATGCTTAAAGAAGCTCACGGATATTAATAGAATAATAAATGCCACAACTGTTACAGGTTGTGGCATTAGTTATATATAGAACATTTTGTATATATTAAATCAACTGTTTACAATTATTTAATTAAATATGCCGTATTTTGTACATATAGATTGAGTATAATATAATAAAATAATTGTAGTAGGTGAAATTATGAGAAATGATAATAGAAAAAAATACACTCCTTGTGTTATCGTTACCTTAGTTGCTGTTTTTTTGTTTGCAATTTATATTCCTTTAAACAATAGTTATGCTGCAGATATGCATATAGAAGATATTATTACTAGCAATAAAGGTAATGAAACGAATATTATTAATGAGCTAGATATTCAATCAAACAATGAAACAGTAGAGATTGGTGAAATGGACGTGCCAACAGGAAATGTGAAAATCAATGGTGAGGAAGGAATAGTTGACGTTCAATTTATAGACGAAAGTTTGTATCTTCTTAAGTTCCAATTTGATTTAAATAATAATGATTTAACATTATATGATTTAATAAATAACTTGCTTATAGAAAACTATGGCACTCCGATTGATATTATTGAAACCGATGATGCTACTTCTACTTCAACTGAATTTACATGGAAAATAGATAATGCAGATAT
>CAYJKT010000024.1:0-41861 GCA_964370775.1 uncultured Eubacteriales bacterium
TTATTCTTTTTTGTAGGCTCTTTTTTACCACCCCAACTTTTATTATAGAGCCAGAATAACAAAAAAGACCTGTAGTTGATGATTTTCACCATTTACTACAGGTCTTTTAATTTTGTAAAAGAATTTGCTTAATATTTAATATATCTTTACTTATTATTCTGCTTGGTCGTGGTGAGGTTTTCTCTCAGCCACAAGCTCGTCTTCGTCAACGATATGAGCAACAAAACCGTGGTCGTTAGCTTTTTTCTCTGGTAATACTAGGTTAAGAATAATACCTACGATAATTCCTAAACCGATGCCACTAAAGCTGAATATCTCTGTACCAATTTTTGCTCCACCCATTGCAAGAACAAGCATAACTGCTGCTAAGCAAAGGTTTCTGTTTTTTGTAAAGTCAACGTGATTTTCAACCAAAGTTCTTAAACCAACAGAAGCTATCATACCGTAAAGCACGATACATGCGCCGCCTAAAACTGCATCTGGCACTGTGTCGATAACTCCAATTGCTTTGCCAAAGAAGCTTAAAATAATTGCGATAACCGCTGCTATTCTTAAAGAAACTGGGTTGTAGTTGCCAGTTGCTGCTAAAACAGCTGTGTTCTCTGAATATGTTGTGTTAGGTGGTGCACCAACCATACCAGCAAACATAGTCGCTAAACCGTCGCCAAGCATTGTTCTGTGCATACCAGGTTTTTTAACAAAGTTTTTGCCAACAACTGCGCCGTTAGCATATACATCACCAACATGCTCAACACAAGATACTATTGCAATCGGTGCAACAATTCCTATAGCAGCAATATTGAAGCTAGGTAAAATGAACTTAGGTACTTCTATCCATGCTTTTGAAGCAATTATAGATGTGTCCATTAATGAAGCAGGTGCAATGCCTGTTGAAGTTAGGATAAGTGTTAGGAAGTATCCTAAAACCAATGCGATAAAGATAGAAGACATTTTTAGCAAGCCTTTTCCATAGCTTGATAAAATGATAGCTGTTAAGCAAACCACACCAGCGATTATCCAAGCCCAAACATAAGTAGGCATTGCGTAGCCCTCTGTAAACGGAGACAACGCACCGTCAGCTGTGTATTGTGTTTGAATGTTGTTGATAGCAGCGCTAGACAGGTTAAGTCCAATCAAAGCGATACCAACACCACGCACAACCGGTGGGAAAAGCTTATCGATAAATCCTGTACCAAATAGTTTGATTAGCAATGATACTATAAGATAAAACGCACCAGCAGCGATAACGCCACCCATTGCAGCAGATACTTGTTGTTCGTAAGTATCACCAAAGGCTGGGTTACCGATTATTGAGGCAAGTGCTGCTATAAATGCAAACGAACTACCTAAGAAAGTTGGCATTCTACCACCTGTGCAAACGTGGAAAATAAGTGTGCCAACACCAGCAGAAAACAGTGCAACACCAACATCTAGTCCTGTTAAAATAGGAACAAGAATTGTAGCGCAAGACATAGCAAACGCATGTTGAAAACCAAGTGCCATAGCTTTTTTAGCACCTAGTTTTGGGTAATCTTTAGCATACGGAAATAGCAAAAGATTAAGTTTTGTAAAGATATTCATCTTTTCCTCCTTTTTAAATAACCCAAGTTTTGGATTATTTTGTAATATCTTATTGATTTTATCATTTTATACAGTTTTTGTCTATAGTAAAAGAATATAAAAATATGCTTATTAGCAAACTTTGTGATAAAAGTATTTATTTTTAGAAAATATTATGGTATAATAACTAGAAATGTAAAAAAAGGAGCGATAGCGTGCATAAAGTGAAGCGAGTAAAACTCACACCCAAATATGGCTCGTATGGCAAAATAAAAAAGAAACAGCGTTTAGATATGGATGCTAGGTTGCACCAGATTGGAGTTGCCAGAACAATTACAGGCGTGTTAGTTGTTGTGTTTTTATGCTTTGGTGCATATTTGGTAACAAGCAGATTTATTATCCCAAACATAGTAGGAGAAAGCGAACCTGTTGATGTGGAAAAAGCTATAACCAACGAAAACCCTGATGTTCTAGTTATTGAAAAAGAGTATTTAGAATATGACGTTATGGGTTTACCTATATATAATGATGATGAAGTCCTTTTTGAAGTAAGCCCTGACAACCCATTGCCAGAAGATTACGAGATAGAGCTTGAAAGAGTTCTTGGTGTTCAGGTAAACTCTAAAATGTCACAAGCTTTAAGAGCTTTAGATGCTGCTGCGACAGAAGACGGCTTTACCTTAAATGTAATTCAAGGCTATGTAACCCCAGGCGAGCAAGAACAGCTTTATAATTCAAGGGTACAAGACCTAGAGATATACGACGGTTATACATCTATAATGGCAGAGGCTAGTGCTGAGTTTTTCACACCTAAGCCTAATGAGAGCGATATTCAAACAGGCTTTCTAATAAAGCTCGATGGAGCACCAGACACGTTCAAAAATCAACCGATTTATACATGGCTAGTCGAAAATGCTGCGACTTATGGATTTATTTTCCGTTACCCAGAGGGCAAAGAAGACGATACTGGACACGTGACGGACCTAACTGTTTTAAGATATGTTGGTATGGACGCAGCGATTGAAATGCGACAATTATCTATGAGCTTTGAGGAATATTTGACTTACATGAAATAAAATATGACTAAAAAGTTGATATTTTAACATTATTTTTGGTTAAAATAAAAAAATTATAAAATAGCTTGCAATTTACAAATATATGTGTTATAATTTTCAGTGTTAATTTGGCACAGTATCTTTAAGAATACAGCTGAAAGAGGTGACATGAGAAATGAAAGAAAGTATACACCCTAATTACCAACAAACAACCATTAAATGTGCTTGCGGAACTGTTATCGATACAGCTTCTACTAGACAAGATATTAAAGTGGAAATTTGTTCAAAATGCCATCCATTCTATACAGGTAAACAAAAACTGATAGATGCTAGCGGTCGTGTTGATATGTTCAACAAACGTTACGGCGCTAAAAAATAAATTATGTTTATACAAAACCCAGGCGGTGCATTAGTACCGCCTGTTTTGTGCTATATAGGAAAAATATGATTTGAGGTATTATGGATTATATTACAGTTAAAAATTATGGAACAGACTTTTTTACAGAGAAAAAATCTAAATTTATAGGCTATTGCAAACCTGTTAAAACCGAAGAAGAAGCCAAAGCTTTCATCGCAGAGATTAAAGCTAACCATAAAGATGCAAACCACAATGTTTGGGCATATAACTTACGTGATAGTGGCATTATGAGGTATTCTGATGACGGCGAGCCTCAAGGTACAGCTGGAATACCAATGCTAGAGGTTATGAAAAAGTCTGGAATTATAGATGCAGTTATAGTAGTCACAAGATATTTTGGCGGAATTATGCTTGGTGGTGGTGGACTTTTACGTGCGTATTCACACGGCGCAAGCATAGCTATAAAGTCAGCAAACCCTGTTTGCATGAAGCTTTGCACAGTAGCAAGCTTAAAATGTGACTACACATATTACAACAAACTGCAAGAACTATTCGACAAAAATAATACCATGGTTGACGACACTGTTTTTGACGAGAGCGTAACTGTCTTTTTTCATGCATTGCCCAAAGACTTGGTTGAATTTAGCACCGATTTCTCTAACTTGACAAAAGGAAAAGGAGAAATAACAGAAATTTCTAGTGAATATAATGATTTTCCAATTAATTAAGAGTATTTTCGAGATATATGGTGTATAAGTTAAATAGAGAGTAAAATTGTATATTTTACTATTTACCTAATTTTATTAAAAGAAATGGGGAATTAACTTGAAAGATTTTGTAAACATAAAACAGCTTACTGAAGATATTGAAAAAGCAAGCTTAGCTGAATATGCTACCTTTTCTTCACAAAGTAAGGGTAGAGAAGTTGTGGAAAAAGACCATGATTTTAGAACAGATTTTCAACGAGACAGAGACAGGATTATTCACAGTAAATCTTTTAGACGATTGATGCACAAAACACAAGTTTTTTTATCCCCAGAGGGCGACCACTATAGAACTCGCCTAACTCACACTTTAGAGGTATCTCAAATTGCAAGAAGTATTTCAAGAGCTTTAAGATTAAATGAAGATTTAACTGAAGCTATCGCCTTAGGCCACGACTTAGGGCACACTCCTTTTGGACATGCTGGCGAACGTGCATTGAATGATATTTTACCAAAAGGTTTTAGGCACTACGAGCAAAGCGTTAGAGTGGTTCAAAAGCTTGAAAAAAACGGCAGAGGACTTAACCTCACTTACGAAGTTATCGACGGAATACTTAACCACACAAAATCTGACACTGCGTTCACACCTGAGGGCAAAGTTGTTAGGTTCGCTGATAGAATTGCGTATATGAACCATGATATAGACGACGCTATTGAAGCAAATGTGCTAACCGATAACGACATACCTACTATGGTAAAAGATGTTTTAGGGCGCACCAAAACGCAAAGAATTACTTCACTTATCACAAGCATAATCAAAAATAGTGAAAATGGCACTATTAAAATGAGTGACGAAGTTTTTGAAGCCTATAACTTATTGCATAGATTTATGTATGACAGCGTGTACCTAAATCCTTACGCAAAAAAAGAAGAACAAAAAGTACCACATATAATAGAAGCTCTGTTCGACCATTTCTCTAAGATTGGCAATTTGCCACAAGACATGCTTGTGATTGCAGAGAGAGACGGAACAGACACAGCAGTTGCAGATTATATTGCTGGAATGACAGACAGATACGCCGTGTATTATTACGAAAAACTATTTATTCCAAAAAGTTGGAGTTTTGGAATGTAGGGAAGGGATTAAATGGCTATACCCGATTATTTTATACAAGAATTAAAGTCTAGAATTAGCATTGAAGATGTTGTTTCCTCCTATGTTTCTTTAAAGCGCAGAGGCAAAAATCTATTGGGTTTGTGCCCATTCCACGGAGAAAAAACACCGTCCTTTAATGTTAACACAGAGAACTCGTATTTTCACTGCTTTGGTTGTGGAGCAGGAGGAGATGCTATCACTTTTATAATGAGGATAGAAAACCTCGACTATGTTGAAGCAATCAAGTTTTTAGCAAATAGAGAAGGGCTCACTGTCCCTGAAAGTGGTGTCGATAACTCTTTATCTAAGTTAAGAACTAGAGTTTTAGAAATCAACCGAGAGACAGCAAGGTTTTATCACAGCGTTTTAATGTCCGAACAAGGCAAAGTTGGTTTAGATTATTTTAAAAGACGAGGCTTAGGTTTAAAACTGCTAAAAACTTTTGGCTTAGGTTTTGCACCTAGCGACCGCTTTTCTTTGGTTAATCACTTAAAAAAACTTGGTTACACAAAAGATGAAATGGCAAGTGCAAACGTAGCTTTTTTATCTAAAAACGGCAACCCAGTCGATAGATTTGTCTCACGAGTGATGTTCCCTATTATCGATTTACGAGGCAATGTAGTAGCCTTTGGTGGAAGGGCACTTGGTGACGAAAAACCTAAGTACATAAATTCATCAGACACACCTGTTTACAAGAAAAGTGCTGGACTGTTCGCCATGAACTTTGCTAAAAATGACCCAGATAACCTAATTTTAGCAGAGGGATATATGGACGTTATCGCATTGCATGGCGCTGGCTTTAAAGGAGCAATTGCATCCCTTGGAACAGCGCTTACACTAGAACAAGCTAAGATTATTGCAAGGTATGCAAACGAAGTGACTATATGTTACGACAGTGACGAAGCGGGGCAAAAAGCAACCGAGCGTGCCATACCAATTTTAAGAGATTGTGGCTTGAATATAAAGGTGCTTAAAGTGCCTGGCGGTAAAGACCCAGACGAATTTATTAGAAACAACGGCGAAAAAGGTCCTATACTTTTCAAGAAATTATTAGAAGCCAGTGGAAACGATGTTGAATATAGGCTTATGAAGCTAAAAACAGAGATTAATCCTACTACTTCTCAAGATAAAGTTAAATATTTAACGAAAGCATGCGAGGTTTTAGCAGGAGTTGAAAATTCCATTGAAAAAAATGTATATGCTGGTAAACTTGCAGAAGAATTAAATGTAGATAAATCTGCGATTTTAGAGCAAGCTAACAAATATGAAAAAACAAAAAAACGTCAAAAAGCTACTGAACGAAACAAGCAAATGCAAAAAGAGATTAGTGGTGTGGGCGACAGAGTAAACCCAGAGAAATCCAAAAATCGCAAGGTATCTTCTGCTGAGGAAGGAATAATAGCTTATATATTTATTCACCCTGACGGTTTAGAGTATTGCAAAAGAAATATTAACACAGACGATTTTTGCACTGCTTTTGCAAAAAAAGTGTACTCCATTTTGTGTGCAAAAGACATGCCAAATGGTGGTATTACAATTACAGATGTTGTAGCAGATTTTACATCTGCCGAGATTGAAAGCATAACAAAAACAATTGTTAGGTACTCTAGTGCGCTTATTACAAAAGAGGACGCTAACAGATATATAGATATCATTAAAAACGAGGGTAGATTTTATGCTACCGATGACATAATAAAGGCTGATGATGATGAATTGGCTGATTATTTTAAGAAATTAAGAGATAGAAAGCTTAATTAACAGATAGGAGAAAAGGGAATGGCAAAGTTACCAACACAAGACAAAAAAACAGTTATTAGAGAATTGATTGAACTAGGAAAAGTTAAAGGTCAATTAACAACAAAAGAAATCCTAGATGCACTAGGGGAATTGGATTTTGACCCAGAACAATTAGAGAAATTTTATGATAGCCTAGAGACTCACGGAATTGAGGTTATAGAAGACTTTGCAGAAATCATGATAACTGATGTAGAGATTGCAAAAGTTGTAGATTCAGGAGAGCAACTAGATGCAGGTATCGGCGCTGACGGTATCGCAATTGACGACCCAGTTAAAGTTTATCTAAAAGAAATTGGTAGAGTGCCACTTTTAACTCCAGAGGAAGAAATTAACCTAGCGATTGCTATTGCTGAAAACAAAGAATATGCTAAAAAAAGGCTAAGCGAAGCTAACCTAAGACTAGTTGTAAGTATTGCTAAAAGATATTTAGGAAGAGGTATGCAATTTTTGGATCTTATCCAAGAGGGTAACCTAGGTCTTATTAAAGCTGTTGAGAAGTTCGACTATACAAAAGGCTTTAAGTTCTCTACTTATGCAACATGGTGGATAAGACAAGCTATTACAAGAGCGATTGCCGACCAAGCTAGAACTATACGTATCCCAGTTCACATGGTTGAGACTATCAACAAAATCAAGAAAATTTCAAACCAATTGCTTCACCTTAACGGTCAAGAACCATCAGCTGAGGACATTGCAGATGTTATCGACATGCCAGTTGAAAAAGTTCGTGAGATTATGAGAGTTGCTCAAGAACCAATTTCTCTAGAGACTCCAATTGGTGAAGAAGAAGACAGCCACCTAGGTGACTTTATTCCAGATGAAGAAGCACCAGCACCGGCAGAGGCTGCTTCTCACACACTTTTAAAGGAGACTTTAGGTACAGTGCTTAACTCTTTAACAGAGCGTGAGGGCAAAGTTTTAAAACTAAGATTTGGTTTAGAAGACGGACGTTCAAGAACACTTGAAGAAGTTGGCAAAGAGTTTAATGTTACAAGGGAAAGAATTAGACAAATTGAAGCAAAAGCTTTAAGAAAACTACGTCACCCTAGCCGTAGCAAAAAGCTTAAAGACTTCTTAGATTAATTATCCTAACACAGGAGGAAACAAAATATGCAAATGACTCTAGAAGCAAATTATGCTGTTAGGATAGTCGAACTGCTTGCCACACACAGAGAAAAGTTAGATGCAAAAACTATAGCAGAACGCAGTGAAGTTCCAGTTAGGTTTGCATTAAAAATACTTAGAAAACTTGTTGAAGACGAGATAGTGCGTTCATACAAAGGATCTAAAGGTGGTTATCAGCTAAATCGAGAACCAAAAGACATTACTTTTAAAGACGTTATTGAGTCGGTAGAGGGTGAATTTATGCTTAGTCGATGTCTTGACAAAGACTATTGCAACAGAACCACACATTGTCATTTACACTGCATTTATGCAGAGATAACAAACGATTTTCGTAGCAAATTAGATGACTATAATTTTGGAAATGTGTACACACCTAAAGAAGTGTCCGATAAAAAGGACAGCAAATAGTGTATAATATAAATATAAGATAAGTTCTTTACATAATATATAATGAATATTAATTAGGAGGATACTATGGCAGATAAGAAAAAAGCTCTTACCAAAACCGTTGGTAAACCATCAGACAAAAACGTAGCACTTGAAACAGCGCTAGAAAACATAAAAAAACAATACGGCGAGGGCGCAGTTATGCGTCTTGGTCAAAACAGCACTTTAAATGTAGAAGCAGTATCTACTGGTTCATTCTCTTTAGACATGGCGCTTGGAATAGGTGGTCTACCTCGTGGTAGAATTATCGAGATATACGGCCCTGAATCATCTGGTAAAACAACCCTTGCTTTGCACTGTGTTGCAGAGGGGCAAAAAGCTGGTGGCAACGCAGCGTTTATTGACGTTGAGCATGCTTTAGACCCAGTATACGCAGCAGCTCTTGGAGTAGATGTTGACTCATTGCTTGTGTCTCAACCAGATACTGGTGAGCAAGCTTTGGAAATCACAGAAGCTCTTGTGCGTTCAGGCGCTATCGATGTTATCGTAGTTGACTCAATCGCTGCTCTAGTTCCACGTGCTGAGATTGAGGGCGAAATGGGCGACAGCCACGTTGGTTTGCAAGCAAGACTTATGTCTCAAGCTTTAAGAAAACTAGCCGGTGTTATATCAAAATCTAACTGTGTAGCTATATTTATCAACCAATTGCGTGAAAAAGTTGGTGTTATGTATGGTAGCCCAGAGGTAACTCCTGGTGGTAGAGCTATGAAGTTCTATGCTTCTGTTAGACTAGACATCAGAAAAATAGAGACTCTAAAATCTGGTACTGATATTATCGGTTCAAGAACAAGAGCAAAAGTCGTTAAAAACAAACTTGCACCTCCATTTAAAGAGGCAGAATTTGACATCATGTATGGCAAAGGAATTTCTAGAGAGGGCGAGATTTTGGATATTGGTGTATCTCTAAACATTATTCAAAAAGGTGGCGCATGGTTTAGCTATGGAGACACTAGACTTGGACAAGGTAGAGATAATTCAAAACAATTTATTTTTGATAACCCAGATATTAGTGCTGAAATCGAAGCAAAAATCAAAGAAAACCGTGATTTACTATTCAACAAAAGTAAAGCAAGCAAAGCTGCTGCTAAAAAAGTTGTGGTAGAGGAAAAAGAAGAGCCTGCTGTACCTAAAAAGAAAGTTCAAGCAGACATTGACATTACGGTTGAAGACTAATGATAATCACATTGGTGAAGCCTCTTAGAAAAAGTTTGTATCAATTGTACATAGACGGCGAAGAGGCTGTGCAAATAGACAAAGAAGAATTTATTTTAAGCCCATATAAAGAGGGTGGCACGATAACAGATGAACAATTGTTAGAGCTTATTAATAAGTCTCAAACAAAGCGTTGCAAAAGCAAAGCTTTATATCTGTTAGAGCGTAAAAACTACTTCAAAAAAGAACTAGAAAACAAACTTTGCAGAGAATACGACAAAGAAATAGCAAAATCTTGCTGTGAACATTTTGAAGAACTGGGCTTGTTAAATGACTATAACCATGCATCGTTGTATATAAACGACATGCAAAACCTAAAAAGATACGGTAAAGTTCGCATTAAAACAGAGCTTTACCGTAAGGGTGTGTCTAAGGAAATTATCGACGAACTTTTATATGAAGTAGAGGACGACACCGATAATATCAAACATATCCTAGACCGTAAATATCCAATGTGGAGCGAAGACGAAAAAGTGAAACGCAGAGCAATTGCAGCTTTGCAACGCAAAGGATACAATTGGTCGGCGATTAACAAAGTTATAAAAGAAGAATATTACGATTAATAAATTGGTGGAGGTATATAATGCCAAAAGTAGGAATGATAAGCTTAGGCTGTGCAAAAAATCAAGTAGACGGAGAAATGCTAATGGCTTCTCTTGCTTGTGATGGTTTTCAATTAAGTGATGATGTTGGCGTTTGCGACATTGCAATAGTTAACACTTGTGGATTTATTGAGAGCGCAAAAAAAGAGTCTATCGACGAAATTTTAGAGCTTGCTCAACTTAAACAAGAGGGCAGAATTAAGAAGATAGTAGTTACAGGTTGCCTTGCAGAAAGATATAAAGACGAGATTATGAAGTCTATTCCAGAGGCTGATGCTGTTATCGGTATCGGTGCAAATGGTAATATATCTACGCTGTTAAAAGATTTATTAAAAGACGAAAAAATTGAGGTTTTCCCAGATAAATACGACCTACCTTTAAGTGGTGACCGTGTTTTAACAACTCCTAGCTATTTTGCTTACCTTAAAATTGCAGAGGGTTGTAATCACCGTTGCTCTTTCTGCGCAATTCCATTAATTCGTGGTGGATTTAGAAGCAGACCTATGGATAACATCATTGCAGAAGCTAACAAACTTGTTGATAATGGTGCAAAAGAGCTTATTTTGATTGCACAAGATACTTCTATGTATGGTGTGGATTTATACAAAGAATTTTCACTTGCAAAACTATTAAAAGAGCTATGTAAAATCGAAAAACTTAAATGGGTTCGTATCATGTACTGCTACCCAGACACAGTTACAGATGAGCTGATTGACACTATTGCGACAGAGGAAAAAATTGTTAAATATATAGACATGCCCCTGCAACATGCAAATGGTAGAATACTTAAAAACATGCGTAGAAAAGGCGACAGACAAAGCCTTACAGAAATGATTAACAAAATGAAAGCTAAAATTCCAGGCTTGATTTTTAGAACAACATTTATTGTAGGTTTCCCAGGCGAAACAGAAGAAGAATTCAGTGAACTTTGTGAATTTGC
Organism: uncultured Eubacteriales bacterium; assembly: GCA_964370775.1. Lineage (GTDB taxonomy): Bacteria > Bacillota > Clostridia > Oscillospirales > Acutalibacteraceae > SIG603. The sequence goes on from CAYJKT010000024.1 coordinate 10,957, forward strand.
AAAAGAAATGAAGTTTGACAAAATGGGTTGCTTTGCGTATTCAAGAGAAGAAGACACTAAAGCTGCTGAAATGGACGACCAAATTGACGAAGACGTTAAATATCACAGAGCAGAAATTCTTACAGAAATGCAAATGAGAATTATGGAAGAAAAAGGCGACGAATACATCGGCAAAACTCTTGATGTTTTAGTTGAAGGCTTTGACAGATACGCTGAGTGTATGTTTGGTAGATCATACATGGACGCACCTGATGTAGACGGCAAAGTATTTTTCACAGCAGAAAACAAACCTCCTTTTGGAAGTTTTGTAAAAGTTAAAATAACAGAAGCTATGGACAGCGATTTGATGGGAGAGCTTATATGAACCTACCTAATAAACTGACAGTTTTTAGAATAATTTTAACCCCGTTTTTTGTGTTTTTCTTAATGGCTAGTGCAATTCCACACAACATGTTAATTGCACTGCTAATCTTCGCAGCAGCATCTTACACCGACTACCTAGATGGAATGATAGCTAGACGAGACAACTTAATCACAGATTTTGGCAAATTTATGGACCCACTTGCTGATAAAATCTTGGTTATGGCTGCTTTAATTTGCTATGTAGCACTTGGCGATACTAACGTGTGGTTTGTAACTTTAATTATGTTCAGAGAGTTCGCTGTAACTTCTGTTAGGCTAGTGGCAGCAGGCAAAGGCACAGTTATAGCTGCTAATAACTGGGGTAAAGCTAAAACCGTAAGCCAAATTATAGCTATCATAGTTGTTATGATATTGCAATACGTGCTAGAACTTAACACACTTGGTGTGGTTACGTTAGCTAATGCAGAGACTTTAGACTTTGCTTTCTATATAATTGGTGAAGTATTCATGGGTATCGCTACTCTTCTAGCACTTATTTCAGGTGGAATTTACGTAAAAGACAACTGGGATGCAATTAAACAAATGAACTGATAGAGGTATCGCCTGTGATTATTGTGATTATAATTATTAGTTTAATATTAATATTGTTTTTGGTTATGGTGTCGGTATTTTTTAAAGACACCATAATGAGAAAACCGAAAGAAGACGAAGTTGTTTTTAGCAACAAACTGCCAAAACATGTTTTAGATAATCTTGAAAACGGACGTAAATGGCTAAGAGAACAACAGTTTACTTATGACTATATAACGTCTTTTGACGGCTTAAAACTTGCAGTAGATATAATAGAACAACCAGCTAAAACTGGCAAAATCATGCTTATGATGCACGGTTATCGTGCGCAAGATTATCTAGACTTCGCAGTGTCTGCTAAGTTGTTTTATGATATGGGTTATACCCTTGTATTACCTCACCAAAGAGCACACGACAAAAGCGAGGGTAAATACGTTTGTTTTGGAATTAAAGAGCGTTATGATTGCAGAGATTGGATAAACTATATAGTTAATAGATACGGAAAATCAAGCAAAATTGTGCTTTCTGGTGTGTCAATGGGTTGTGCGACAGTGCTTATGACTTTGGGTTTTAGTGACCTACCAAAAAATGTGAAAGCGTGTATAGCAGACTGTGGTTTCACATCTCCGATAAATATTTTTAAATATGTATTTAAGAGGGATAATAAACACCTACCAGCCTCCCCTATTTTGGGTCTTGGAAATCTTATGTGCAAACTATTTGCTGGCTTTTCTTTCACAGGGTACAGCGTACCAAAAGCGCTTGAAAACAACAAAATTCCTGTTCTTTTTATACACGGAGACAGCGACACTTATGTGCCATCATACATGAGCAAGCAAAACTTTGAGGCTTGCACTGCCGAAAAAGAATTATTGATTATTAAAGAAGCAAGACATGCGCAGAGTTTTGCACAAGATAAAGAAAAATGCATTAGTATTGCTACTAAATTTTTAAGAAAATATGTTTAAATACAGGAGTCTAACATGAATTATGCACTAATTGGCTGTGGTAGAATTTCCCCAAATCATATAGATGCTGCTACAAAAAATAATATTAACATCGTCGCTTTGTGTGATGTAAACCAATCTAGTATAGAAGAAGTTATAAAAAGACATAAACTAAACAGCGAGATAAAAAAATACACAGATTACAAAGAGCTTATAAAAAATGAAAAACTAGACTTTGTTGCAATTGCTACTGACAGTGGAAAACATGCTGAAATCGCTCTGTATTGTATCGAAAACGGTGTGCATGTTATAATTGAAAAGCCTATTGCTATGAGCATTGAAGACTGCGACAAGATAATAGAGTTATCGGAAGCTAAAAACATCAAGGTTTGTGCGTGCCATCAAAACAGATTTAATAAATCTGTTCAAAAAATGCGTTCAGCACTAGACAGTGGTGCATTCGGCAAGCTTTCTCATGCTTCTATCAGTGTTAGGTGGAATAGAACTGAAAACTACTACAAACAAGCTAGTTGGCGAGGCACTTGGGAACAAGACGGTGGTGCATTAATGAATCAATGTATTCATGGTATAGACCTGTTAAGGTGGTCACTTGGCGACGATATTGATGAGGTTTACGGAGTGACGACCAAAGTAATGCATGATTATATCGAGTGTGAAGACTTAGGCACAGCAATAGTAAAGTTCAAAAATGGCACAACTGGAATTATTGAGGGAACAACCAATGTTTACCCAAAAGATTTAGAGGAAACTTTGTATATTTTTGGCGAAACAGGAACTGTAAAACTAGGTGGAACTTGTGCTAACACAATTGATGTTTGGGACTTTAAAAATAACATAGAAGACGCAAACGGATTGATTGAAGAAACAAAAAATGTATACGGAAACGGTCATTCAACCGTGTATGAAGATTTCATATCTGCTATAAAAAACAACCGAAAACCGTATATAGATGCAAGAGCAGGCAAACGAGCAGTAGAGCTAGTTATTGCCATTTACAAATCATCTTACGAGAAAAAACCAGTAAAGCTACCTTTAGAAAAAGCTATAGTAAGCGATTTTTCTAAAACATTTCAGAAATAAGCTTTAATACAAACGAAAGGTATGGGTTACTGCATAGTAATTTTCAATAATTACATGTGGCAAACATGACAAGGTCATAAAAATGATTACAGTAGAAAACTTATCCTTTTCTTACCCAAAAAAGGATTTATATAATGACGTATCGTTCAGCATTAACAAGGGTGAACACTGCGTTTTAATTGGCACTGTTGGCAGTGGCAAAACAACTTTAATAGAGATAATTTCTGGCAGACATCACCAGTTATATGATGGAAAAGTAACGCTAGAAGACAACCTTTTAATCGGCTATACTTCTCAATTTTATAAGCACGAAAAAGCAGAGACTTCCGTTTTTGACTATATCGCTAGTGACTATATCGCTATGCAAAAAAACATAGACGATTTATGCGACAAAATGGGCACAGCAGAAGATTTAGACAGCGTAATGGAGGAATACCAAGTAGCGCTTGATAAGTTTGAGACTATGGGTGGTCACACTTATGAGGCAGAAATTCTCAAGCAACTAAATTTGACAGACCTGTTAAAAAACAGAGATTTGCCAATAGCTAATTTAAGTGGTGGTGAGTTCAAACTAGTTCAATTGATTAAAGAGATGATAAAAAATCACGACTTATTAATCATGGACGAGCCTGATGTTTTCCTAGATTTCGACAACCTTACAGCTCTTAAAAATCTGATTAACTACCACAAAGGAACTCTTTTGGTAATTACTCACAACAGGTATCTGTTAAGCCAATGCTTCAACAAAATAATTCATTTAGAGAATACAAAAATTCAAGAGTTTTACGGAAAGTATACCGAATATAATCTATATCTTTTAGAGAAAAAAATCGACCTACAAGAGCTTGCTTTGGCAGATACTTTAGAGCTTGAACGCAACGAAAAACTGATTGACGACCTAAGAGATATTGCAACAGAAAACCCAGACCAAGTTCATGGAAAAACGCTGAAAGCACGTGTGAAGTTCCACGAAAGATTAGAAGCACGACGTATAAAAGAGCCATTTATATACGTTAACACTCCTGATTTCACTTTCACTAATTCAAATGAAAACAGCGAGGGCGAAGCAGTTATATCAGTTGATAATTTAACTGTTACCTTTGAAGATATACTATTGCAAAACGTTAGTTTTGACATTAACTTTGGCGAAAAAGTTGCGATAATTGGTGCAAATGGTACAGGTAAAACGACTATACTACGTCAAATTTTAAAAGGCAATAACCCTAGCGTAACTATCAAAGAAAACGCTAAAATTCAGTATGTTTCACAAGCACTTAACGAGACACTGAACGACACAAACACAATTTACGATGAATTTTTTGATGTCGGCTTAAAAACTTATGACGATATAGAAAAATATCTTGAAAATTATGGCTTCACACAAGATAAGCTAACTAGCAGAATATCTACATTATCAGGTGGCGAGAAAAACACTATACAAATGGCTAAAATTGCGTTTAACTCTGCTGACGTTTTGGTGCTTGACGAACCATCAAGCCACCTAGATATATACTCTCAAATTGCACTTGAAAAAGCAGTTAAAGACTATAACGGAACTGTTTTAATGGTGTCGCATGACTTCTATTTTATAGCGAATTGCATGGATTATCTATTGCTTATTGATGACAAAACTGTTAGAAAAATGAGCAACAGAAAGTTCAGAAAAAACATGTATGCAAAACACTTTGACAAAGATTATTTGCTTGCACAAGAAAAATATTCTCTGCTAGTAAACAACTTAGAAAATGCTATAGTTAACAACGAGTTTGATGCTGCACGTAACCTATTAGAGCAGTGCAAAGCTTTGCTACCACAGTTGATATAAAAATCACAGCCTCAGAAAATGGCTTCTGAGGCTGTTTTTTACTATATTACACAATTTTTATACCCAAAAAGCTTGCTAAATCTAAGGCTTGTAATCTGTTTACTTTTAGGTTTTAATTAGAATTCCTAAACGGATATTCAGGCGAATTTACATAATTATCTATCACTGAGCCTTTGTCATAAATTGCTCCATTAAAGTTTGTATGGTTTAGCTTTACTCCTTCCAAAACATTTTTATTAAAATAAGCTTCTCTCAAATCGGCTCCTTGCAAATCCACTCCTGTCAAGTTAGCTTCTCTCAAATTAGCTCTTCTCAAATCAGCTCCTGTCAAATTAGCACACATTAAAAAAGTTCTTGTCAAATCAGCATCTGTTAAATCAACACTTGTTAAATTTGCACTTAACAAAGTCGCACCTGTCAAATTTGCACCTGTTAAACAAGCTTTTGTCAAATCTACACTTGCCAAATTTGCACTTGTTAAATCAGTATGTGTCAAATAACTCGTTTCCGACTCAGCTTTTCTCAAATTAATGCCACTCAAGTTAGCGTTTGTTAAATTAGCTCCTGTCAGATTAGCTCTTGTCAAATCTGCACCTGTAAAATTAGCTCCTGCTAAATAAGCTTTTGTTAAATTGGCATCTGTTAAATCAGCATCTGTAAAATTAATTAATGTCAAAAAGTCCGTTTTCGACGTAACATTTCTTAAGTTAATGCTACTCAAATTGGAATTTGTTAAATCTGCTTCTGTCAAATTAGCACATGTCCATTCAGCTTCTGACAAATCAGCTTTTGTCAGCTTAGCTCCTTTTAATTCTGTAACACCCAAAGTACTTCCACTTAAATCTGCCCCTGTTAAGTCAACATTATCCCAACTAGATGCCATTATCATTGCACCTGACAAATTAGATTCCTGTAAAGAAGCATCTGTAAAATTAGTAGCTTCCAACCTTGAATTTTTCAAATTTGTTCCTGCTAAATTCGCACCTGTTAGATTAAAAAAACAAAAATTCTGTTGATAGACATCATGGTGTTTAAGTATATGAATAAACTTTGTTGCATTAAATTTATCTATTCCTTCTAATTCTAACACTGTACTAATAATGCTAGTTAAATTTTTGAATATTTTAGCTATTTTTTCATGTAATGCTTTTCTCGACATATTTCTTGGAATACATTCTGTTTCAACAATAAAATCTTCAATTTTTTCAAAATTAATTACTTTATCATTTCTTTTCTCTATTTGATATAATTCTTTAATAAATTCTAACACATCATAGTCTATTATTCTTGAATAAATTGATTTCAATAAGTCCTCATACTTTTCATCTAATAACAAATATAAATAATATTTTGCCAAAAAATATTGGTAAAACGAACGATGAATAAACTCCACTTTTCCATCACCAGCATTTGTATAAAAATGATATACAGCAGATTCATACATATCTATTTTTTCTGTTATAGCTACTGGTTTTTCATCATTATAATAATAATCAAATGCTATTTCCATTAATGTTTTTTCAAAATCAATCTTTGATTTTATTCTACCATTAGCGTCTGCTCTTTCATTTTCTCTATCTGCTATTTTATTAAAAATCGTAAAGTAAAGTTCTGTTCTGCTACTAATTTTTGTATCAATTTTATGAACTACAACAAGTTGTAATAACAATGGTATCTTCACAAGCTCATATAAGTTATCATTATTTTTAATATCTTTTAAACTGTATTCATAATTATTTTCAGGTTGGCTATTATATTTGTCTATCCAAGACTGTATCTCGTTATCATCATATTCTTTTATTTTCTTTGTGATAACTTTTCTATTTTCACCTTTTACTATATTATCAGATAAATAGTTTTTTCTAGAAGATACTATGAATTTAACATGCTTTGTTTCAGTTAAATAATCAATAAATATTCTTTCTGTCTCTAGCTGATTAGTCTGTAATATTTTTTTCAATGTTTCTAATATCTCATCATATCCATCTAAATATATCAATAACTTTTTCGTACCAATAATATCTATATCATCTAACTTAATACCCATCTTTTTAATACCTTTCGGAGTTTCTTCCACTTCGATATTGCTAGATTTAATAATATCTGTGAGCTTAATAAATGCCATATTTTCAATCTTACCATTAAAAATATTCTTATTATCAATAAAGTCATTAATAATTTTAACGCCTAAGCTACTTTTACCCTGTCCTGCTTCACCTAATATGAACATTAGTTTTTCATCACTGTTAATAAAATCATTTACTCCACTTAGGACATCTATATCTTCAAACTTCGGATAAATGAAATTATCTTTTAGTTTTAACTTTTTCGAAACATATAACTTTGCTATATCAAATATTTTATTCATTTCATTATAATGATTTTCAAAATAATCAATTTCTATCTTATCTTCCGATTTTTCATTCTTATTTGATTGTGGTGATTCATTTTCAATAATAGATAAAATTTTATCAGTGGTGTTTTGAATATTTTTCAAGCCATTTTGTACACTATTTTTAAAATCTTCTTCACTTTTAGTGAAAATATCTTGCAGTGTATTTATAGTAATTAAATCTTTGTCAGAAAGATAATGATTTCTACACAAACAAATAATGTTAGTTATGATTTGGTCTACAAAACTTCTTAACACTTTCTTTTCAGCATCCGTACTACAAAATTTTTCTACAGCATTATAAAGAACATCTTTAGTCCTATCACCACTACGTATATCAACAAGGCTATCTTCAATATTTTTAATACCTTGTCCTGTTAAATATTCTGTTAATTTATCAAAATTAATATTCATCTCAGGGTTGTTAACTAATTTAGATTGAACTGCATTAACAATACTATCATTTAATTGTTTTCTAAACTTTTTATCTTCATTCTTTTCTTTAATTAATTTATATATACTCATGGGGATATTATTAAGTCCATCGTTAACTAAATTATTAAAGTTGTTTTCTAAATTAATATTCACAGACATATTCCACCTCATTAACATTATATATATATTATACTTCAAGTTAATTATAAAGTAAAGCTACAAGCACATACCTCTTAGTCAGTTATTTTTATACCCAAAAAGCTTGCTAAATCTAAGGCTTGTAATCTGTTTACTTTTAGGTTTTTTAGCTCGTGTAAATCGGCAGAAATAATCGGAGACACAAATTCATCTTTAGAAAAATCTATATTTTTTAGAGGTGTTTTGCTAAAGTTATTTTTCACAAAAACGCAATTTTTTGTCTTGATTTTCTTAAACTTGACCTCGCTTATGCTAGCCTCTGTGAAATCGGTGTTAGAGGTTTTAGTATTCTCTATTGCAGTTTTGTCAAGTGAAGCATATCTAAAAAAGCACTCGTTAATCATGCAGTCTCTAAAAATACTCTCGCTAAAATTCACACCAATACATTTGGTCGTGCTGAATTCACAGTTTTTAATATAGGAATTATAAAAGTTAGAGTTAGATAAGTCACAGTTGCGAAACTTCACATTAATAAAAGAAGCTCCTGAAAAATCGCAGTTTATGAACTTAACGCTGTCAAAAACAACATCTTTGCACTCTACTTTAGCAAAAAAATCGTTTTCGTACCTCTGTTGGCTTATCTCACATTCTTTAATCTCTAAATCTTCATCTAATGATGTTAAGTATAGTTTTTTGAAATCCATGTTACTCCTTAAAAATATTTTATCTAAATTATATCATGATTACAACATTTTTGCAATCTATTACCACCTCTGCATAAGCTGATCCCTTGTCCTACAAATATAACACATAAAAAAGCCACACCCCACACGGAAATCACTTTCTCGTGTGGGGTATGGCTTTTATATTAAGATTAAGAAAAGCTCTTATTGAACTTGCAAGTTGCTGTATGTCATTAGGTCTTCATCTACCTTTTTAGCAACTTCTCTGCCCTCTCTAATTGCCCAAACTACTAGGCTTTGTCCTCGTCTCATGTCGCCACATGCGTACACGTTTTCTGTGCTTGTTGTGTATGCTTCTGTTTTAACATTGCTTCTTTGGTCAGTTTCTGTTTTAAAAGCTTTTGTTACATAAGCTTCACTACCCAAAAATCCTGCCGCGATTAAAACTAAATCTACTTCTATTATTTCTTCGCTGTTTTCTAGCTCAGACATATTCAGTCTACCTGTTTTTTCGTCTTTATCAAACTTTAGCTTAACGATTTTTGCACCACATACATTACCGTCTTTGTCTTTTAAAAACTCTTTTACAGTTGTTTGATACACCCTTGGGTCTGTGCCAAACACAGCAATGCTTTCCTCTTGACCATAATCAATTTTGCTGATTTTAGGCCATTGTGGCCACGGGTTATCCTCTGCTCTTTCGTCTGGCGCTTTTGGCATCATCTCAAGCTGAATAACACTTGTTGCGCCATGTCTTATAGATGTACCAACGCAGTCGTTACCTGTGTCACCACCACCTATAACCATAACTTTTTTGCCTTTAGCACTGATATATTTACCCTCTGTAGGTTTACCTTTAACAAGCACTTTTGTTGTTGATTTTAAGAAATCTACTGCAAAATATATGCCGTTTGCGTCTCTGCCCTCAACTTTAATATCTCTAGGGTTTGACGCACCACATGCCAAAATAACTTTGTCAAAATTCTTTAAAAGTTCGTCAGCTTTTTTGCCTTTGCCAACATTGCAATTTGTCACAAACTCAATGCCCTCAGCTTTTAGCAAGTCAACTCTTCTGTCTATCACTGACTTCTCTAGCTTCATGTTAGGTATTCCGTAACGAAGCAATCCCCCAACGTTATCTTCTCTCTCAAACACTGTCACGCTGTGACCACGTTTGTTAAGTTGGTCTGCTGCGGCTAGACCAGCAGGGCCTGAGCCTACAACTGCTACTCTTTTACCTGTTCTAACCTTAGGTGGGTTTGCTACAACTTCACCTTTTTTAAACGCTGTCTCGATAATTGCGTACTCGTTTGATTTTGTAGCTACTGCGTCGCCGTCTAAGCCACAAGTACAAGCGTTCTCACATAGTGCAGGACACACTCTCGCTGTGAATTCTGGGAAGTTATTTGTTTTTACAAGTCTTTTATAAGCATTATCCATGCTTCCTCTGAACACAAAATCATTCCATTCTGGCACTAAGTTGTGTAGAGGGCAACCACTTGTCATTCCCATTAAATCGTCGCCACTTTGGCAGAAAGGCACACCACAAGACATACATCTTGCACCTTGTTTTTTCTGCTCCTCTGTCGGTAACGCTTTGTGGAACTCGTTAAAATTTTCTATTCTCTTTAATGGCTCTAAAGCCTTTTTATCTACTCTGTCATATATCAAAAATCCGTTAGCTTTTCCCATAATTACACCCCCTTATTTACCTTTGTTAGCATTTTTAAATGCCTCGATTTGTGCTTCTTCTAAACTAAAGCCTTTTTCTTTGTAACTTCTGATAGACGCCATGATACGGCTGTAATCAGTAGGAACAATTTTCTTAAATTTAGTTTGGTATTCATCAAAATTATCTAAAATAATTTTAGCTTTGTCAGATTTTGTAGCTTCAAAATGCTCTGTGATATACGCTTTTAGCTCGTTAGCCTCAACCACTGACAATTGTTTTTGTATAGTAACAAGTTCTTTGTTAAGTTTTGTGTAAAGCTCGTTGTGTTCATCAAGAACATACGCAACACCGCCACTCATACCAGCAGCGAAGTTTTTGCCTGTTTCACCAAGAACAACAACTGTACCACCTGTCATGTATTCGCAACCGTGGTCGCCAACACCCTCAACAACTGCAAGCGCACCACTGTTACGCACGCAGAACCTCTCGCCTGCAACACCGTTGATAAACACTTTACCACTTGTAGCACCATATAAAGTAACGTTACCTATGATGATGTTTTCATCCTTTTTGAACTTAACTGATTTTGGTGGGTAAACAATAATTTTACCACCTGACAAACCTTTACCCATGTAGTCGTTGCTCTCGCCCTCTAGTTCCAAAGTTAAACCTTTTGGAATAAACGCACCAAAGCTTTGACCACCAGCACCGTTACATTTAATTACATAGCTGTCTTCTTCTAGACCCTCTGGATAACGTTTTGTTATCTCTGAACCAAAGATAGTTCCCAAAGTTCTGTCGATATTTGTAACATCTACTTTAATAGATTTTTTCTCGTTTTTATTTAGGTAAGGCAATAGCTGTTTTAGGAACACTTTAACGTCTATAGTGTTTTCTAGCTCGAAGTCATATTTTTTCTCTGGTTTATGAATAAAACCTTCGTCTGTGCCGATAAATGGGTTTGATAGAAGTAAATCAAGCTCAATTTTTTCTGATTTTTTAACAGAGTGGCTCTCTTTAACTTTTAGCAAGTCTGTTCTACCAACTAGCTCGTCTATAGTTTTAACGCCAAGTTTTGCCATGTATTCACGCAAGTTTTCTGCCATAAATCTCATGAAGTTAACCACGTATTCTGGCTTACCTGTAAATCTTTTTCTAAGCTCTGGGTTTTGAGTAGCAATACCCACTGGGCATGTGTCTAGGTTACAAACACGCATCATAACGCAACCCATTGTTACAAGTGGAGCTGTCGCAAAACCGAACTCCTCTGCACCAAGCATACAAGCAACTGCAATGTCTTTACCACTCATTAATTTACCGTCAGTCTCTAGACGAACTCTCTCTCTTAAACCGTTTTGGATAAGTGTTTGGTGAGTCTCTGCAAGACCTAACTCCCACGGTAAACCAGCGTTGTGAATTGAGCTACCAGGAGCTGCACCAGTACCACCGTCGTATCCTGAGATAAGGATTAGCCCTGCGCCTGCTTTTGCAACACCAGCTGCGATTGTACCAACGCCAGCTTCTGAAACAAGTTTAACAGAAATTCTAGCATCTGTATTAGCATTTTTGCAGTCATAAATCAACTGTGCCAAGTCCTCGATAGAGTAAATATCATGATGAGGAGGTGGGCTGATTAAGCTAACACCAGGTGTGGAGTGACGAGTTTTTGCAACCCAAGGGTATACTTTTGCACCAGGTAAGTGGCCGCCCTCACCAGGTTTTGCACCTTGCGCCATTTTGATTTGAATTTCTTTAGAGCTAACTAGGTATCTTGATGTAACACCGAAACGACCAGAAGCAACTTGTTTAATTGCAGAACATCTGTTGTCACTTAGTCTTTCAATCTCTTCGCCACCCTCACCAGAGTTAGACTTTGCACCTAGCATATTCATAGCTATCGCTAGAGTTTCATGTGCTTCTTTAGAGATAGAACCATAAGACATAGCACCTGTTTTAAATCTTTTTACAATGCTATCAACACTTTCAACTTCGCTAATATCCACACCTTTTTCAGGGTAGTTAAAGTCAAGCATACCTCTTAGGTTTACTTTTTCACCTTGAATATCAACAAGCTCTGTGTATTTTTTAAACATCTCGTAATCACCAAGTTTTGTAGCATTTTGCAACACATGAATAGTGCTTGGAGTGTAGATATGCTCTTCTCCACCACTTCTTTGTTTGTGTTTACCAATGCTGTCTAGGCTTAAATCAACGCTAAGACCTAGTGGGTCAAACGCTTTTGAGTGTAGTTCTGAGTAATCTTTTGCAATATCATGAATACCAATACCACCGATACGGCTGATTGTGCCTGTGAAATATCTATCGATAATTTTATCGTCAAGACCAATAGCCTCGAAAATTTTCGCACCAAGATATGATTGAATTGTGCTGATACCCATTTTAGAACCGATTTTGATAATTCCGTGGATAATCGCATGGTTGTATTCATCAACTGCTGCATAATAATCTTTATTTAGAATATTAGAATTAATTAAATCTTTGATAGTCTCGTGTGCTAGGTATGGATTAACTGCTGCTGCACCATAACCTAAAAGAGTAGCAAAGTGGTGAACTTCTCTAGGCTCTGCTGTCTCCATAACGATACTTACCATAGTTTTTTTCTTTGTGCGAACTAAATGTTGTTGCACACCAGAAAGTGCTAGTAGTGACGGAATAGCCTCGTTAAACTCGTCAACGCCTCTGTCAGATAAAATAATGATATTTGCGCCGTCTAAAATAGCTCTGTCAACCTCGTTAAATAGGTTATCCATAACTTTTTCTATATTAGAATTTTTGTAATATATTGTAGGAATAGTGCAAGATTTAAAGCCAGCTTGTTTTATGCTTTTTATTTTAAGTAAGTCTGTGTTTGTTAAAATAGGGTTTAATATTTTAAGCATTTTGCAGTTTTCTTCTTTTTGCTCTAAAATATTACCAGCTTTACCTAAGTAAACTGTAGTAGATGTAACTATCTCCTCTCTAATTGCATCAATTGGAGGGTTAGTTACTTGTGCAAACAATTGTTTAAAGTAGTTAAACATTGGTTGGTGGAAATTAGAAAGAACTGGTAGTGGAGAGTCAACACCCATTGCTTCAACAGGTTCGCTACCACCCTCTGCCATTGTTAAAACAGACCTATACACTTCGTCATAAGTGTAACCAAATGCTTTTTGTAGTCTTTCCATTTCAGCTTTTGTGTAGTAAGGCACACTTACATTAGGTATTTTTATGTCTTTCAACTTAACCAACGCAGTGTCTAGCCACTCGCCATAAGGTTGTGCATCTGCATATTTTTCTTTAAGCTCATCATCACCTATCAATCTACCCTCGATAGTGTCAATAAGTAGCATTTTACCTGGGTGTAGACGCTCTTTTAGCACGATAGTAGCTGGGTCGATATCCAAAATACCAACCTCAGAAGATAATATCATGTTGTCATCTTCTGTAATCATATATCTTGATGGTCTTAGACCGTTTCTGTCTAAAACTGCGCCCATAACGTCGCCGTCTGTAAACAAGATAGAAGCAGGACCGTCCCAAGGCTCCATCATTGTTGCATAGTATTGATAGAAGTCTCTTTTATTTTGGCTCATGCCTTTGTCTTTGTCCCAAGGCTCTGGAATAGCAATCATAACAGCCAAAGGAAGTGGCATACCGTTCATAACCATAAATTCTAACGCGTTGTCAAGCATTGCAGAGTCAGAACCTGATGTGTCAATCGCTGGTAATACTTTTTTGATTTTATCTTTTAGATAATCAGATGTCATAGTCTCCTCACGTGAGCTCATTTTATCTGCATTACCTTTAATAGTATTAATCTCACCGTTGTGAACTATAAAACGGTTTGGGTGAGCTCTTTTCCAGCTCGGTTGAGTATTTGTGCTAAATCTTGAGTGAACAAGAGCTATAGCACTTTTGTAATCTTTGTCTTGCAAATCGTTAAAGAACAGTCTAAGTTGGTCAACCAAGAACATACCTTTATATGCAATTGTTCTGCTAGAAAGTGAACATACATAAGTTTCCTCATGGCTGTGCTCAAAAATTCTTCTAACAACATATAGTTTACGGTCAAAGTCCAAACCAACTTCAACTTCTTCTGGTCTTCTAATGAACGCTTGCATGATACATGGCATACATTCATAAGCTTTTGAACCTAAAACATTTTCAGACACAGGAACTTTTCTCCAGCCGATTAGCTCAAGTCCCTCTTTTTCTAATATAATCTCAAACACCTTACATGCTTGTTTTCTTTTAATTTCATCATTTGGGAAGAAGAACATACCTATACCGTAGTCTCTTTCTTCTCCAATATCAAAGTTTAATTCATTAGCAACTTTTGAGAAAAAGCTGTGAGAAATTTGCAATAAGATACCAACTCCGTCGCCAGTTTTACCCTCGGCATCTTTACCAGCTCTATGCTCTAAATTCTCTACTATTTTCAAAGCATTTTTAACTGTCTCATAAGTTTTAATACCTTTTATGTTTACAACTGCGCCTATACCACAGTTATCGTGTTCAAATTCTGGTCTATACAACCCACTTTGAAGTGGCTGTTCTGCTTGTTTTGTCATTTATAACACCCTTATCTAATATTTTTTATGCTTTCATAAAATCAATATTATAATTTTACCACAAACGCATATCAAATTGCAAGTTTTATTTTAAAAAAATTACATTTTTATTATTTTTTTACATTTAAGTTTAATTTTAGAGTGTATTTTGCAAGTTTTTGTTTTTCATCTGTCAAATTTTAGCTTATTAACGTAGTGTATTACAAAGAATTTGCAACAAACAAGTTCTTTTTAGTAAAAATAACTATTGACAATTCTGTACATTCAGTATATACTGTTCATATAACATATATACAGTAGGAGGTGTTTATGAACATTATAATTTCAAATTCCCAAAATGTCCCGATATATGAACAGATATATACACAGCTAATTAACGAGATTATAAACGGCAATTTACGAAGTGGCGATGCACTGCCGTCTATTCGTTCATTAGCGAAAGATTTGAGAATTAGTGTAATAACCACACAAAGAGCGTATGACGAACTGGTTAAACAGGGGTATATTTTTGCACAAAGTGGTAAGGGATTTTTTGTGGCAGACACCAATATGGAACGAATACGTGAAAATAATTTAAGGCAAATTGAAGAATATATCGCAAAAATAAAAGAGATTGCACCGTCGTGCAACCTAAGTGAAGAAGACATTATTTATATGATTAAAATTATTTATCAGGAGGAGAATTGAAATGAACGCTATTGAGATTAAAAACCTTAGCAAAAGCTACAAAAATTTTACTCTGCAAAATATTAGCTTTGATGTACCGAAAGGCACTATTGTAGGTTTAGTTGGCGAAAACGGTGCTGGAAAAAGCACCACTCTAAACATACTTATGGACACCATTAAAAGAGATAGTGGTGATGTTAAGATACTAGGAGTTGATAACACATCTGCTGAATTTACTCCGTTAAAAAACGATATTGGTGTAGTTCTTGAGAAAAATAACTTCCCAGAAAAATTCACAGTTCCTAATATTCAAAAAACTATATCTAAGTTTTATATAAATTGGAGCGACACGGATTTTGATAACTATGTTAAAGTGTTCAAGCTACCTATCGACAAAAAAATAAGTGATTTTTCTACTGGTATGCTGATGAAGCTTAATTTAGCAGTTGCTTTATCCCACGGTGCAAAAGTGTTGATATTAGACGAAGTTACATCTGGTCTTGACCCAATGGCTAGGGAAAAACTGTTGGATATATTGTATGATTATTCTCGAGATGACGAAAAATCTATACTTCTTTCCTCACATATTGTGAGCGATTTAGAGAAAATCTGTGACTATATCTGTTTTATACACGAGGGTAAGATAATTTTATTTGAAGAAAAAGATAAGATTTTGGAAGATTACAGTATATTGAAAGTTACAAGAAGTACGTATCCTAGCATACCTCTTAATGCAATAGTTCGCAAAAAAGAGATATACGGTGGTTATGAATTGCTTGTAAAAAGAGATAAAGTATCAGACGCATTTACATCAGAAAAATCCACTTTAGAAGACATTATTATATTTTTATCAAAGGAGAAATAATATATGAAAGCTTTAATATATAGAGATATTATACTTTTAACCAAAGGATATTGGTTAATATTCTTACTCGGAATTTTTTATATTTTCTTTCCAGAACTACAATTTTTATCAATGCTTTTAATGGCTGTCATATCTCACATGGTTATACAATTAGACGACAAAAGTGGGTGGCGAGATTATGAGTATCTGTTGCCAATATCGCTAAAACAAATGGTACTTCGTAGGTATGTTCTATGTTACATTGCAATTGTGATAATCACAGTACTTATGATAATTTATCAACAAATTACTTTATCCAGTGTTGATTACACCACAATAATTCTTAGCGTATTATCTGCTTTAATATTTAATTGCATTATAATGCCAATTTACTTTAAGCTTACCCCAACACAAATAAGGATAGTAAACTTTGTACTGGTTTTCGCAGCCTATGGTGCACTTTATGCTATTACAAATTATGGATTTTTCGCTTCTGGAATTACCACTATTTTAAGCTCACCGATTTTC
Source organism: uncultured Eubacteriales bacterium (assembly GCA_964370775.1). GTDB lineage: Bacteria > Bacillota > Clostridia > Oscillospirales > Acutalibacteraceae > SIG603. The sequence continues at coordinate 27,692 of CAYJKT010000024.1, forward strand.
GTTCCTATCATAATAGCACTCACTGTGCTTGCTAACTTAGTTTCTATTGCAATTTGCATGAAGTTCTCTCGCTATAAATTTAAGAAATAAAATTATGGACACGGTTTATTTCCGTGTCCATTTTATTAATAATTTCTAACTATATCCATAGCTATTTTTTCCCATTTTATAAGGTTTTGAGGTCGCCTTGCCACAGTGCTTATGTCTTTTAAAACAATATCAAAAGAGCAATTATTTTTGTAACACGCATCACAAATATTAACAATCTCTTTCTTCACAACTTCTTCGTCAAGGTCTCCGACTGCAACCAAAGCAGGGTTAGGCTTTGTTGCAAGCACATATTTTTTACCGATAATCTCAGCTGCATTGTTGACATCAGCCCACGGACTTATAGAAATCTTTCGTAAGTTAGGCAGTTTTTCAACAATGTCTATTTTTTTATCCAACGCCTCACAACAACCATAATAAACCAAGCCAAAACCATTTAAAGCCTTTTGCATATATGGTGTCTCGAACTCGTCTTGCATTTCTTTAGATACACTAGAGAAAATTTGTGCAGCACCTCTACCCCACACATTGCTTAAGTCTTTGTTGTCAAGCTCTGGGTGCAATGTGCTGTTTAGTAGTGGTGTTTGGTGCAAATTAATAGGGTCAGCGTCAAACAAGCCTAGTTTTCTCATTTGTTCGTTTCTGTCAATGATTATATCAGTCATTTTTTCAACTAATTGGTGAGAAAACTCAGGCTCTGCAAGTAAGTCCATTAGCAACGGAGTAACCCCTCTAAGCTCGCTTATATTATCCCATGTCACAATAGAAGCATAGTCTATACCTGTTTTCCTAATTGGAATTATATCACCTACTGCGTTTGCAATCTTATTAAATCTTCTGTTAGTCTCTTCTTCATCATAAGTAATAGTTTGGTTATGTAGTTTTTCCAAACCCTCACAATCCTCAAACATATCCACATATTCATGAGAAGACACTCCACTTTCTGGGTTATCTTTCAAAGTATGTTCAGATATTCCAACACCAATATCACTTCTATGTATCACTTTTTGCACTGGCAGATACGGACGTAAAATCATGTCTGCTCTAAAATTTTCGTACTTATATATCTGTTTAAGCATAAAATCTTCAATCGCTCTAAAATCTGGGTCCACACACTTTGGTGTTAACTCTCCATTTACATTTAGCTCTCCCCATGGAATTTCATCAATCAGCACCACAGGTCGTATCATTTTCAAGTCATTTACACCTCTATGTAATTTTCTAATGTCACCCATGCTGTCATCATTTGCATATCTTAAATATTTTCTTGCTAGTGCTCTTAATATTTTTACATCTTCCACAGTAATCACGCTCACTTTCTATATAATCACGATTTTAAATCTGTCTTCATCTCTTGATATAGTTAAATTTTTATCTTCATCATTCCAATAAAATTCAGTTAAACTATACTCTCCTTTTTCATAAGCATATCCGTCTCCACTGTCCTCATAAAGTACAAATTTGCAATCATTTCCGCTGTAAACATGCACTTCAATCTCTGCTGTTTCTACCTCTGTAGTGTTCATCAACGGTTTAGTTTTTGTAATTATGCTACCACTTTTCACAAACAATGGAATAAAGCTTAAATCAACTTCAACTTCTATTGTTTGCCCACCGTCATATTTTTTACCTGTGTAATAATTGTACCATTCGTTTCCTTTTGGCAGATACACTTTTCTCACTCTGTTCACGTTTTGCAACTCCAAAGAATTCACTCCGTAATACATCGCTTCTGTAACAGGGCACACCAAAATATCTCCGAACATAAACTGGTCTTTTATCTCGCACGCTTTTTCGTCGTCAGCATAATCAAACGCTAGCAACCTCATCATTGTGTAATCATCTAAGTACACTTTTCCAGCTAGTGAATATATGTATGGAATTAGCGTATATCTCAACCTATTTGCATCTTTTAATGCATCATAAAATACATGTGTAGGCTCGTCAAACAGCCACATTTCACGTCTTTCATCTGTTCCGTGGCTTCTAAAAATCGGCAAGAACACAGCATATTGGAACCACCTCACAAACAGCTCTCTATATCCATAATCATCAATTCCGTCTGCATAATCGCCAGTCCAGAACCATCTTTCTCCGTCTCTAATAAAGAACGCACCAATGTCCTGTGTCCAATACGGCAAGCCTGTTGCACAGAAGTTAAGTCCAGCAACAATTTGATTTTTTAGTGTGTCCCAAGTTGCAGATATATCACCAGACCACATTATTGTTCCGTATTTTTGCCCACCAGTATACGAACTTCTCGTTAAGTTTGTCATTCTTTTTTCTTCTGTAACTGCTCTTTGTCCCTCATACATAGTTATAGAGTGCATTAATCCGTAGCAGTTGCTTACTTCTGCTGGCACAAATTTTGAAGCAGTCTCAAAATAATTCTTATACATTTCGTGTGGTAAAGGTTTTACAGTGCCTCTCCATTCAGGCAAGAAAGCCTCACTTGAATCACACCACCAAGAGTCAATACCATGCACAAAAAGTCCCTCGTATGCTTGTTTCCAGTACATTTTTCTAGCGTTTTCATCAAACACATTGTATATAGGACTTGCTGGCAATAGCAGACCATTAGCCAAAAACTCTTTGTAATTTTCGGTGAACTCTCGCATGTTAGGCCAAACGGATATCATAAATCTAACATCTATTTCATGCAGTTTTTGTGTCATCTCGCTAGGATTTGGAAAACGCTCTGCATCAAAAGTTTTCTGCCCCCATTGCTCACCCTCCCAAGATCTCCAATCTAGCACAATCGCATCTAGTCCAATATCTTTCGCTCTATATTCTGATGCAATCTGCAAAATCTCATCTTGAGTTTCATATCTCTCTTGAGACTGCACAAACCCAAATGCCCACCTCGGCAACATCACGGCTTTTCCAGTCAAAAATCTATATCCTTTAACGATTTTATCAAAGTTATCACCAGCAATAATATAAAAATCCATTTGGAAATCTGCTTCCGTAAACAGATATGACCCATACGCATTATCATTAAATATTGCAGGGGAAGCAGTAGTGCTTAAAATTCCATAACCATTTGTCGATAAAAACATAGGTATAGCTATTTTCATATTTGCTTGGTGCAAGTACTGTGTTGTGCCTCTCAAGTTCAAGCTACCTTCTTCTGCTTGACCTAAGCCATATATTTTTTCGTTCTCTGTAAAACTTAAGTTCAGCTTTGTTTTATATAGCTTTTTGTCAAAAACTGTGGTAGCTTCTTTAATAATTTGCTTTACACCGTCAGGAGTGTCAACTTCTTCTATGACAGTATTTTCGTCAATAACTGTTTTATATGAGTCAAACTCGATAAGCTCGTGACTATCTTTAGTTTTCTCAGCCAAAATAAGCTTGTCGTTTTGGTCGTAATATTTTATAGATGACGTTAATTTGTTTATCTCAATTTTTAACGCTTTTAAATAAATATAGGTGTATGTAACGCTGTCTTTATACGTCCAATTTATAAACGTTTCACATTGTAAAAATCCAGTCGGCACTTTTTCTTCAAACTTTCCATTTTCTGTGTACATAATTCTTGCAATATTATCAGACTTAGGCACAATTCTTAATATACCTTTTGCAGATACAAGGTCTATGTATCTGTCTTTTTTTATTATCGCTGTAATCTCACTAGATACTTTAGGTTTTACTACTAACATGTTTCCCCTCCATTAACTAATACGTTTTACTTTAAATTAATAATACTCTTTTATTTTTACAAAATCAATAGTTTTAATTAATTTTTCTTCCAAAAAAGGAACGACCTAAATCGTTCCTTAGTGTACAATTATATTTATCTTTGTGGCACAACTTCAAGCCAATATCCGTCTGGGTCAGATATAAAATATATGCCCATATCTGTGTTTTCAAAACATACGCAGCCCATCTCTTTGTGTTTTGCTAATGCACCTTCGTAATCGTCTGTTCTAAATGCTAAGTGGAACTCACAGTCTCCCAAATTATACGCTCTGTCCATGTCTCTTAACCAAGTTAGCTCTAGCTCAAAATCGCTTTCTCCATCTCCTAGATAAACTATAATAAATGAGCCATCCTCTGCATTAATTCTTCTAAGTTCTTTTAACCCTAAAGCTTCATCATAAAACGCTAAAGATGCACTTAAATCTTTAACGTTATAGTTCTCATGTATCATTTTAAACTTCATATCGTTTCTCCCTTTATATAATATTTTTATACATTTTAACATATTTTTTATCATATTTCAAATAAATAATATAATTACAAAAAAATTAATAATTTTTCCTAGTTTTATCATATCTTTTATGCTATAATGGCATTACTAATAATATTACCAGTTTGAAAGAGGTGAAAAAATGGCTATCGCATTAGAAGCAATTTCTATTTTAACAGAAATAGTATATTGTTTTTTCATATTAAAATTTGCAATTAAAACATTAAAACACAGAGTTAATTATATTACATTAGCTTTAATTTCGGTCTTTAATGGTGTTTCTGTGGGGCTTATTTACTCTTTTGAACTTCCATTTTACTTTATCTATCTTTTCATATTTCTGGCTTATGGTATAGAACTTTATATTATTGCAAAACCTAAAATCAGACCTCTTGTTTTCATTGTTTCTAGCCTAGTTTTTAATATTTCTTCTCTGCATTTAATCATAATATTAATCATGAGTGCTTTAACTGAATGTTCTTTATCTATCCTTTATGCTAGTCAAATATATTTCCCTCTTTCAATTATAATAACAGACAGTATATTAATTTGCACTCTACTATTTTTCGTTCATATACTTCCACAAAAAACACTTTACAATATTGCAAATGCTAAAATATATTCAGAAATCATGTCGTTTTTCTCTATTTTAATGTTTGGATATATGTCAATAGATAACTGGGTAGTAATGAGCGATGAAACAAACCTTGTTTACCTATTTTCTACTTTAATGTCTATCATCTGCCAAACATCACTGTTTTATTGTTTATTCTATTTCAATATTTACTTCACTGTACTTCACCCATATAAACGTAAAGCCGACCAAATAAAATCAGTACATGGGCAAATTATTGAGAAAAAAATCATGACTGAACAAAAGCTTTATACTGACGATTTAACTGGCTTATATAATAAACGTTTCATACTATCTAAATTAGATGAACTTTGTGAAAACAAAAACATTTCTTTTGCTTTGGTTTATTCCGATTTAGTAGGATTAAAACGAGTTAACGATACTTTTGGGCACCGTACAGGTGATAGTTACATTACTGCCGCTGCTGATATATTCAAGAATTCTGTTAGAGAAGATGATATAGTCGCAAGGCTTAGTGGTGACGAATTTTTGATTATCTTATATGATATCAGCAGAGGAGATTTAGAAGTTGTAATAAATAGAATTCGCACTAATTTTGTATCTAAAAAAGAAAAAATAGACTATGTTTTCCATGCTAATTTAGGATACGAGTATTTTGATGAAAAAAATATAACCGATAAAAAGCAAGATATAATTGAGATAGTAGACGATTTAATGAAAAAAGACAAAGCATTATTTTATAAAAAGGGTGGTATATAAATGTTACTTATTACTAGTATAATGTACTTAATATATGTTTACTATGTATTTTATTATGCCGCTAGAATATTTGATAAGCCGATGATTAAAATGAAGCCTTTGTCTATAATTGCTGCCTTAAATACATTTTTAATTTACCTACCAAGTTATATAATGCACTTCAATAATGAATGGCTATTTATGATTATTTATTTTATAATTTTAGGGCTAGAAATACACATGGTTTTTAAGCAACCTCTTACTGATACTATATCAGCGTTACTCTGTTTCATTATAAACTATTTTGCTTTAAGATATTTCTTTGTCGCACTATTTGCTAATAATCAAGGAATTCACATTTTGGAATACGTAAGCGACACAAATAACACTTTACGTGTTACATTGTTCACATTTGTCACTATTGTTCCATATATAATTGCAAGTAGTAAAATATTGATAGCAAAAAATGTTAAGTACATTTTCAAAGATTTTTCTACTATTAAATTATGTGCAATACTCCTTGGTTTAGTTTGTGTAAATCAGCTAGCTGGTATACCATCGCTATATCTAACGTCTTCTACCCCAGCATTTAATAACTTATACCAAATACGTTTATCTATGTTTTCTTTGATGTGCTTTGTAATTATTATGGCAATCGTGTTTACTTATTCTCATTTAAAAAGAGCTGCTGTCTCTTTTTTAGACACTAGTTCACAAATTGACACTAACACAAAATTCATTAATGAACTAGAAAGCGAAATTAACCTAGATTATTCCACTGGGTTTTATGTTAGAAGTGTAGCTACTGACAAGCTAGAAGAATTTTTAAGTGCAAATATGTATTGCTATATAGCTTTTATTGATATTGACGGATTAAAAATAGTTAATGATAATTTTAGTCATAATGAAGGCGACGTATATATTGACATGGTGTCTGAAAAAGTTAGAACTATTTTTAAAGAAGACACAATCGCACGTATAGGTGGCGACGAATTTTTGATTGTAGGAAACTCACAAGGTGAGAAATCTATTAGCGAAAAAGTACATTTTTGTTATAATGAGGTTGCAAAGCAAAAACATCTTCAAAGCTTACCTTACGATACTTCTGTTAGTTACGGATTTATTGAAGTAGATAACACTAACGAGCTATCTGCTTCACAATTGATTGACATTGCAGATAAGAAGATGTATGAGTTCAAAAAAAGCAGAAACAAAGAGAGAAAAGTATAACTTATCTCACACAAAGCTTAATTAAATTTATATTAAACCAAATAAAGAGGCGATACTATTAAACAATAGTATCGCCCCTTTTGCTTATAATCTAGGTATAAAAATACTCTTAGATAACACCTTTTTTGATAATGATGTTCGCATATAATGCTTTTTCGCTTGTTGTAACTGTTGCATAAGCATTTTTAGCTCTTGGATAATACTCAGGTTTGTCAATCCCTACTTCTCTTAATCCGTCTTTCTCATGCTTCTTGCCAATCTCTCTATATACGTCCCAAATTTCTGGAATTGGGTCATTAGCTACAGTATTCATCAATATTGTAGGATTTTCTACATAAGGGTCTAGTGGCATAAAAGTTAAGATTGCGTCTAGAATTTCAGGAATTCCATGTCCGTCTAATCTAACTACTTTGTCAGCGTGAGAATTAGCTGGGAAGTTACCGTCTACGATAGAAAGCTCGTCTCCGTGACCCATTTCTGCTAAGATTTTAAGCAGTTCAGGTGATAATATATTTGGTATGTTTTTTAACATATTCTACTCTCCTCTTAAAAACCTATAAAGGTAATTATTTTGTGATTGTGCCGTCTATATCCCATAGGTCTGTCCAGTCTTTAGCGCCTTCCCATAGGAAAACTTGACCTTTAATCAATCTGCAATCTTTGTCAGCTTTCTCTAACTTAGCCATTTCTTCATCTGTTAGAGGATCTTCTGTTCCACATTTTAGGTTGCTTAAATACTCGTTCTCATAAATTGAGAAAGGAATTGGCACTGAACCTCTTTGAATTTGCCATTTTAAGCAAATAACTGCTGGGTGAACACCGTGTGCTTGAGCCACTTCTACAACTTCTGGCATTTGAATATCAACAACGTCATCAGGAGTTTTATCTCTGTCAGGTCTTGTTGGGCTACCGATTGGGCAGAAACCGATTGGTAAAATACCTTTATCTGTGATGTATTTGAATAGTTCTGGTTGTTGGAATGATGGGTGCATTTCCATCTCGATAGCAGCAGGCATAATCTCGCATAGAGGTAAAACTGCCTCTAGTTTAGGGATTGTCATGCTTGACATACCGATAGATTTTACAAGACCCATTTTTTGTAGTCTCTCTAATTGTCTCCATGTAGCCATAAATCTGTCTACATCAAATGGTACTGAGTCTGGGTTTCTTGCGTCGCCATCACAACCTGGTGCATGGTAGTTTGGGAAAGGCCAGTGAATGAAATAGCAATCGATATAATCTAGTTGTAAATCTTTTAAAGATTTAGCGCATGAGATAAGAACATCGCCTTTAGCATGTTGGTCATTCCATACTTTTGACGTAATGAATAATTCTTCTCTAGTTACAATACCGTTATCCATAGCTTTTTTGAAAACATTACCGATTAAATGTTCGTTGCCATAAACAGCAGCACAGTCAAACATTCTGTAACCTACTTCAATCGCTCCGTAAACAGCGTCTGATACTTGCTCAGCAGTAAATCTGTCTGAACCAAATGTTCCCATACCTACGCAAGGTACTTCAACACCTGTATTTAGTTTTCTTTTTGGTACAATACTTGGGTTAATTTTCTCTGACATTTTCTATTCTCCTATCTAATTTTTTCTACTTTAATCATTGGCGTAACCATTTCTAAATCTTTTTTATCATAATTTCCTGTGCCAAGATTTAGAGCATTCGCAGTTGATACTGCCACAGCATAAGCAATAATATCTTCTGTTTTCCAGTCTCTTACTTTACCAACTGCAAAACCAGCTACCATACTGTCCCCACAACCTACTGTATTTACAACAGGAATATCAGGTGTAATACCTTTAAATACTCCGTCTTTTGTAACTACAAGTACACCATCTTTTCCCAGTGATACCGCAACATTTTCAGGACCTATATCACGTATTTTGTAGGCTGCTTCTATTAGTTCATCAAAGTTATCTACATCAACATTCAAAATCTGTTTGATTTCGTCTGTGTTAGGCTTAACAAGCCACGGTTTTGCAGATAATGATACATTTAAAGCTTCACCACTAGTATCAAGAATAACTTTTTTATCGTATTCTTTAGCGATTTCAGTTAGCCTTTTATAAAAATCAGTCGGCACGCCTTTTGGCATACTTCCACTAATTGCTACAATATCTACACTCGGCAATTTGTTTTTAAAATCTGCTATAAAATTATCTAAATCCTTAGCTGTAACTTCAAAACCAGGCTCTAAAAACTCTGTACTTTTTCCTGTAATGCTATCTCTAACATTAATACAATTTCTTGTTTCTCCGTCAGCAAAAGTAAAAGCTTTTTCTATGTTTTCGTCTGTAATAAGGCTTAAAAATCTCTCCCCAGCCTTACCACCAACAAAACCCATAGTACAAACTTTTTCGTCTCCTAAAGAGGCTACTCTGGCAACGTTTAAGCCTTTGCCACCGGCTGTGTCTATAACCTCGTTAACACGCATAACGCTTTGAGGTTTAAGCTCATTTATAAGATATTGTTTATCTATTGCTGTGTTAAGTGTTACTGTAAGTATCATCTAATCACCCCTTACTCATTTATAAGCATAACTTTACCTTTTACTTGAGAAGGATTTTTAAATAGCATAAATGCTTCTTTTGCGTCTTTTAAAGGATATGTAGCAAAGATTAAGCTAGGGTCAAATTTAAGCTGACCTGTTGCAAAATAATGTGCTGTTAGCTCCCATTCTTCACCTGGATATGGTGCAGAATAGCTCATCCAAGAACCTGTTAGTTTAAACTCTTTACGGTTCATGTTTTCCCATTGTTTAGGAGTGAATGTTAAATCTTCATGTGGAGTTCCAATGAAGCAAACACTTGCTTTATTAGCCGCTATTTCAAAAGCTGTGTGCATAGTTTTAACTTGACCAGCTGTCTCAAAAACATAATTATATTTACCGTTTTGTACTTCTTCTTTAAGTGTGTTAACTGTGTAATCTGCACCTAATTTTTTAGCAAGAGCTAATCTTTCATCAGAAATATCAAAAACCGTAACAGATTTTGCACCGAAAATTTTAGCCCATTGCATTGTGAACAAACCGATAGTACCACCACCTAAGATAGCAACATCTCCACCACCTTGGTAATCAGCACATCTAATTCCATGAATAGCTACAGTTGACGGCTCAAACATAGCCGCTTGCTCAAATGGTACACTTTTGTCGTATTTAACTGCGTTAACAGCTGGCAAAACAACATATTCAGCAAAAGAGCCTTGTTCTCTTGAACCTATAAAACTGTAATGTTTACAAAGTGCATAGTTACCCACTTGGCAATCAGCACAAGATAAACAAGGTAGTAAAGGAGCACCAGAAACTGTGTCGCCAATCTCAAAACCTTCAACGTCTTCTCCGATTTCTACTACTTCACCAGCAAACTCATGACCTAAAACGATAGGATAAAAATGAGCACCATTGCCTAAAACTCTAGGTAAGTCACTACCACAAATACCAGCTGCTCTAATTTTCACTTTAACAGTTCCTTTTTTGGTCTCCGGTGTTGGATATTCTTCGTATCTTAAATCTTCTACTCCATGTAAAACTGCCGCTTTCATAATTAATCCTCCTGCATCATGTCTTTCAAATTGTCATACAATTTAAGGTATTTGTTATACATTTTATCGTAAATTTCTTTATTATCTTTATTTGGTACATGTTTTCTTTTTGTTTCAACTGTGATTTCAACAGCTTCCTCAAAGCTAGAGTACACACCTGTTCCAACGCCTGCTAAAATCGCCGCACCTAGTGCAGTAGCTGTGTCAGAAGAAGGCACGATAATCTCTTTGCCTGTTACGTCAGCTTTTATTTGAGTCCACAATCTGCTGTTAGCCGCACCACCCATAGCGCTCAATACATTAGCATAAGCACCTACGTTTTCAGCTGTTTCTATATTGTGACGAAGTGAGAAAGCTACGCCCTCCATAACTGCTCTTGAAAAATGTGCTTTAGTTTTGGAGAAGTTAACTCCGTAGTACACACCTTTTGCGTTTTCGTCCCAAATAGGGCTTCTTTCACCAGCTAAATACGGTAGGAAAACCAATCCGTCGCTACCTGCGTTTACGTTTTCAGCTTCTTTATCTAAATAATAGAAAGAACTAGCACTGCCATCTGCAGCTTTTTGTCTTTCTTCAAAACAGAACTCTCTCTCAAACCAGTTGATAGCGCCACCGCCACCTACTGTACCACCTTGTAAAAGCCATAAATCTTTAACAACATGAGCACCCAAAATCAAGCTTTTTTCAGCTTTATATTCGTCTAAACAAATACTCATACCACCAGCTTGTCCACCTTGCTCTTGTGTTTGCCCTGCTGCAATAACGCCAGCACCTAAAGTACCACAAGCAGCGTCAAGACCACCAGCCACAACAGGCACACCAACAGGTAAACCAGTTTCTTTAGAAGCTTTCTCGGTGATTTTACCAACTACTTCATGGCAATCAATTATAGGAGGCAACAGAGAAGTTCTAACACCTAGTTTCTCGCAAAGCTCGGTATCCCATTTGTTTGTTTTCATGTCATAACAGTTCCAACCATATCCTTGGCTTGGGTCTTGGCTGTACTCACCTGTTAGCATGTAAACTATATAGCTATTCGATTGCAAAATTTTATCTGCATTTTCATATATCTCTGGTTTATGTTTTTTGTACCACAATACTTTTGGCATAGTATACGCAGGTTTTACAGGATTTCCACTTGTTCCAAACAGCTTTTCTTCGCCTACATTTGCAATCATTTCATCACAAATTTCTTTAGACCTTGTGTCCATCCAAATTGGAGTATTGCATAAAACCTTGCCGTTTTTGTCGATAGCAATTGCAGACCAACTTTGTCCGTCAATTCCTATAGCTTTTACATCACTTGCACAAAGACCACCATCAATTAATCTTTTGATACCTGTACAAACAGCGCTCCACCATTGCTCTGGGTTTTGCTCAACCCAACCATCTTTTATGTAGAAAACTTCGTAAGGTTCGTTGGTTTGCCCTAGAACCTCTCCGTTTCTATTAAAAGCTACAATTTTGCAAGCAGATGTACCAATATCTATTCCTAATAATATCTCAGACATTTATATCATTCCTTCTATTAAGCTTTTCCGTCGCAACCACATACGCACATACGATTTTTAACTAAAGCTTTTACTTTTTCTTTTCCAACTTTACCATAAGCTTTTGGGTCAAATGTATCTGGTTCTGCTTTCAATACTTCTTTAACACCGTCAGAATATGCATTTCTTAATTCAGTTGCAAAATTAACTTTGCATATACCTCTTTTAATGCACTCTTTAACTGCTTCGTCGCTAATACCAGAAGCACCGTGCAACACCATTGGTGAGCTAATTTTAGTTTTAAGCTCTGTGATAAGCTCTGTGTTTAAAACAGGAGTTTCTGCATAAAAACCGTGAGCTGTACCAACGCCAACAGCCATACTTGTTAAGCCTGTTTGTTTCTCAAACTCAACAGCTTCACTAGGAATTGTATAGCCAGCGTTTTCACACTCTGTGTCGTCCTCTTTACCGCCAACTTGTCCGATTTCACCCTCTACAGGAATTCCTTTTTCTTTGCATACATCTACTACTTTTTTTGTAATAGCAATATTTTCATTTAATGGAAGCTTACTTCCGTCTATCATAATACTTGTATATCCTGCTTCTAGAGCCTCCATGCAAGATTCATAGCTTGCACCGTGGTCTAAGTGCATTGCAACAGGCACTGTCGAATTATTAGCAATTGCCTCTACCATAGATTTATAGATACTATAACTACCGTATCTAACAGTAGAAGGTGTTGTTTGTATAATAACTGGAGCGTTTAACTCCTCGGCTGCCTCAATAATAGCTTGAGCCATTTCCATATTTTCTGCATTAAAAGCGCCTACAGCATACGCACCTTCTTGAGCTTTTTTTAACATTTCTGTTGATGTTACTAGTGGCATTTTCATTCTCCTCTTTATTAACTTAATTCAAACTTATAGGTTAAACGTTTATATGTTTATTATTGTAACATTAAAACATACTAAAGTCAAGTACATTTTGTGCATATAAATGTATAATTTTACAGCAATCTTTACTTAATAATATACAAAAAAGACTTTATAAATTGACATTTTAAAATAGATATGCTATATTTATTGTATACTAACAACGTTATGAGAGGTGTCGAATATGTCTGCTACATTAAATGATTTAGCGAGAGAAACAGGATTGAGTATTGCTACAATTTCAAAGTATATAAATGGAATTAATGTAAGAGAAGAAAATAAGTATATAATAGAAAAAGCGATAGAGAAGCTAGATTACACAGTGAATGAGTATGCACGTGGCTTAAAGAGTAACAAAAGCAGAACTGTGGGTGTAGTTATACCAGAGCTTTCTAATATATTTGTTACACAAATTATTGCTTCATTAGAAGAAACTTTAAGAAAAAAAAGTTACAGTACAATTGTATGTGACTGTCACAGTGAGGAAAAGTTAGAAAAAGAAGCTATTCGCTTTTTGCTATCAAAAAGAGTAGATGGTATTATCAACATGCCAACAACAGCTTCGGGTGCTCACTTAACACCTGTAATGAACGAAAACATTCCAGTGGTTTTAATAGATAGAAATATTAAGTCATTAAAAGGTAATGTTGACAGCGTTTTAATCGACAATGAAAATATCTCTTTTAAAGCTACAGAGCATTTAATTAATAATGGCCATAAAAACATCGGTATTATAGTTGGTCCTTCAGAAGTTTACACATCAGAACTAAGACTTAAAGGCTATAAATCAGCTTTAGAAAAACACGGTGTTGAGATTAACGAAGAATTAATCTGTTTTGGTGACTATACCACACAAGGTGGATATGAAAACACCAGACAATTGATTAAAAACAACCCAGAAATGACTGCTTTGTTCGTTACAAACTACGAGATGACAATAGGAACAATTATTTATGCAAATGAAAGTGGAATTAAAATTCCAACAGAATTGTCTATTATAGGCTTTGACAGTATGGAGCTTGCTAAAATTATCAAGCCTAACCTAACAATCGTTACTCAACCACTTGAAGAAATCGGAAGAACTTGTGCCAATTCTATCTTAGATAAAATGACAACAACAGGCACACGTAATTTCTCAGAGATAATGCTCTCCCCTACATTGCTTGGCGGCGATTCAGTTCTTAAGATAAATTAACATATTTTTTAACCAATTGGAACAATTTTAGACTTATTCTCACAAATGAAAAAAAATCTAATATTTTTTTAAAAAAAGTGTTGACAAAACCATTATTTTAGTGTAGAATAAGTCTTGTTCTTAAGGGAACAGCAAACATTCGCTGGTGTAGCTCAGTTGGTAGAGCAGCTGATTTGTAATCAGCAGGTCAGG
>CAYJKT010000025.1:0-41850 GCA_964370775.1 uncultured Eubacteriales bacterium
CTATAAGATAAATTATTGATAGTGAAATTCGTCTTGCTCCCGTTATCTGCAAATACAGCAATATACACTCCTGTAAAGCTCATTCTGCTAACTTCTGTTGATAAATGTCTTGTATATCCACTTGCAATAATATTATTTTCAGAATTTTCTTCTGTATCTCCGTACCCAAAATAATACATATATCCATCACTTTTAATACATAAGACTGTTTCTGTATTCTCTATATTTTCGCTGTATGGAATAGTTTTAAAATCGTCAAAAGTCTTTGACACTTCAACTTTATTATTCTTTAAGTATATGTCAAAATGTCTAGTATTATCGTAATAAACAGTCAGTCCACATCTGCTATCATCGGCAAAGTTTGCACTAATCATGCAAAATGTTTTGCATACAAATTCTTTTTGTCTAAAACCTATAAATGTCGGAGTAGACATTTCATCTAAGCTTATGCCATTTCCTTTTATATGTAAACCGTTTCCAAGTGAAAAGTTGACTGAGCTACTTTTTCTTAAAAAAGAGTATCTATCATTTAGTTTCTTAGAAGTAAAATTATCCGTGAAATCATTAGATACAGCACTAACTTCTTCTGGTAAATTATCTACACACATATCTAAAACAGTAGGCTTACCTGCACCGAAAACAGGATATTCACCCTCGTTCCATATTACAGGCGTTAAAAAAGTCTCTCTGCCCAAGTGGTGAAACTCAGCTTCTAACATTCTGTAACCTAAAAATACAGCCCACCAATTTCCACTGTTGTCCTCAACCAAATCTAAATGCCCTGTTGCATGAATTTTCGTGTACATATCATCTTTGTGGCTGAAAACTGGGTTGTTCTCATAAGATTCATAAGGTCCAAAAATGTTTTCGCTTCGTGCCATTGTAACTGCATGAGCCATAGAAGTTCCACCCTCGGCAATCAAGCAATAATAATATCCGTCTTTTTTATATAGATGAGGCCCCTCTGGGTATTTGCCACCAGTACCTTCCCAAAGCTTATGAACATCTCCTATAATTTCGCCTGTTTCTATATTAATTTCTGCGATTACAGTTCCGTGTTTTTGGTTAACAACTTGTGCTGTAGACATAAAATACGCTTTACCGTCTTCAAAAAAAAGGGAAGGGTCGATACCTGGCATGTCTACTATTATAGGCTTGCTCCACTCTCCACAAGGGTCAGTAGTTGTAACATAAAAGTGGCCGATACCTCCAACGTCAGTCGTTATCATGTAAAATGTTCCATTGTTATACCTAATTGTAGGTGCGAAAATTCCGTGGCTATTTCTGCGATTATCTAGGTTTATGTATTCTTCATTGGTGACACAATGCCCTATTTGCTCCCAATTTACAAGGTTTTTACTGCGAAATATTGGTACACACGGAAAATAATGAAAAGTACTGTTTACTAAATAAAAATACTCGCCAGCTTTACATATACTGGGGTCTGGGTAATATCCACTTAATATAGGGTTTCTGTAATTCATAAAATTCTCCTAATATGCAATAGGGTCACAAATAAACTTGTGACCCTCAAATATTTATTATCTTCTTCTTAGTTCTTCAAATACTTCATTATAGAACAATGCGTTCTCGACAGGAGTATTAGACGGAATGTGATTACCAACAGCCATAAAGAAACCTGGGCACTTTTTACCAATGTCCATACATCTTTTAACTTCGTTGTATATCTCGTCTTTTGTACCTGAAAGCAAAATTCTTGTATCTGCATTACCAACAAATGAATGAGTTTTACCGTATTTTTCAGCGATATACGCCATGTCGGTAGTAGGCTCCATAACAAAACCATTAACACCACAAGCAGCTATATCATCAATGAATTCAGTGTAGTTACCATCAGATGTGTAAATAATTTTCTTGCCAGCTTCATGTAAAGGTGCAAAAAGTTTTTTATAGTTAGGGAACACGAATTCTCTGTACCAATCAGGATGACAAAATGCGCCTGCAGTCCAAACTATATCATCATGTATTGTTACGATAGGGCAATCACTGTCAGCTAAAGCATTAAAATAGTTTTGCATCCAAGCTGCATATCTATTTGTAACTTCGCCCATAGCTTTTGCATCAATACCCATAGCTGTTAAAAGGATATCCCAGCCGTAAATTTCTATCAAACCAGAAACTAATGTGATATATGTACCAGTTGTTGCAACTGCGTTAGGGTTGATTTCTTGCTGATATTTATATGCGTCGTTAAAACGTTTCACTATTTCGCCATGAGATTGTATTCCATAAACTTCAGCAGGCATAAAGTCGAATGCGTCCTCTGGGTCTTCAAAAGGGCATTCTACTTCGTTATTGTAGTCAGTACCACCTGTAGCGTAAGAAGCATGACCCATTTTTGTTCTGCACTTGTTAAGCTCATTTATATGAATATACACATTCCAAGAATATCCGAAATCCCATTTTTCTTTAAAAGCTGCAGAAGCTATTACTTTTTCTGCATCAGTACTTGTGAATGGGTCGATATGTATACCTGTTACTTTTTCTACTAATTCCCAATGTTGTTGGGCAGAGTACTCTGTTCTAGGAACTCTGTCGGGCATTTCCAAATTAAAAGCGGCTAAACCATCTTGATAAGACATAATAATTCCTCCTAATTAAATTGTGATTATTTTATCATATAACGTTTAATCAGTAATGTAAAAATATGATATTTTTTTGTACTTTTCTGCTTTATTTGTATTTTTTTCTATATATTATAATTTTTCTAGGTCGATTTTTGTACAACCGTCCTCACTATATCTAGCTTTTTCGTATATTAAATGAAGTTTGTCATCAGTTATATTTGCGTTTTGTTCTATTTGGGTCGGAGTCTCCCACTCTAAAGGCAAGGATTTACTCTTTCTTTTAATTATTTTTTTGTACTTTCTACGAATTTTTGCATTAATGCTATAATCAAAACGAGAAATCCCTTTTATATTTTTGCTGTATTCATCAATTTCGCTGTCATTAACATCACTAGACTCAATCACATCTTCTTTATAGTAAACTGTTTTGTTAAAATCTTTAATAAATCCTACAATCATTCTAGCCAAAATATAAATAACAAAAACTACAGTCAGTGGTATCATTATCATATCTAATAATTCAATTATTGCTCTAAAAATAGGATTAACTTCGCCCACTCCAAGCATATCCATTAGACTGTACCCAGCACCTGATGCGTTCGGAGTAACAAACGCCTCTGTTCCTTCGATTACTTCATCATTATACAACGCAGATAAATCTATATAAGTATAGCCATAAGCAGTGTTCATAAACAAAAGCAACAAAACAACAGATATAGAAGTAATTATAACAACATGATTTAGGCTGGATTTTGCTATGTGGTCGGCTGGGAGGTTAGACATTTTTCTATTGTAAGACAAATAAGTATCTGTAACTGTTAGAGTTGAGTACGCAACATAAAAAATCACAGATAAAAAGAGAGAAATAGCTGTGAAGAATTGAAGCGAAGGATATTCTATAAAGCAAGAGAGAAGAAAAAAGCCGATATATGGCAATATTAAAGGGATTTGAATACAATCAAAAATTGATGTGGTGTTACTTGCTCTCATAACGCATCTAGCACTCATTAGTAAAAAGTAAAAAATAGTGTAAATAAAACAACCAAATATTAAATATGATAATGCAGTTGTCCCTAATCCTATTAAAATAAATACAAAAAAATTCCTAACTTTTCTTATAGTATACGAAAATAAGGCTAAAGGAATTACAAAGCTTAAGCCCCTGTAAAAATACAAAGAATAACTTTGTGAAAAAGTAGCGACTTCATAAGTATCAGAAAACATATTATAAATTTGATTAGCTACTAGTGCGTAAATTATAGACAGAAGGAGCGTAAACGTTAATACTGGTAAAGAAAAAATTAGAATTTTGTTAGCATGTTTCATAGTATCATTCCTTACGTAATTTATCCAAATTTTATTGTTAATAGTTATAGTATATAACAAAAATTACCTAATTGCAATAAAAAAGGTTGCAATTTTAGCTATTTTTGGTTATAATCAATACATTAATATAGTTGAGGTGTAATATGCAGAAGAATTTGATTGATGCTATTCTTAAAAATATTGAGAAAATTATTATAGGGCAAACGAGTACTATAAAGCTGATTTTAACAGCAATGTTTTCTGAGGGTCATGTGTTAATAGAAGACATGCCAGGAACTGGTAAGACCGTTTTAGCATCAAGTCTTGCAAAATCAATATCCTCAACTTTTAGCAGAATACAGTTCACACCCGACTTATTACCATCAGATGTTACAGGATTAAATTACTACAGCCAAAAAGATGGCGAATTCATATTTAAAGCAGGACCAGCGTTTTGCAACATATTATTAGCAGATGAAATAAACAGGGCAACGCCAAGAACTCAATCAAGTTTGCTCGAATGTATGGCAGAAAAACAGATAACTGTAGATGGTGTTACAAGAGAGCTAGAAAAACCATTCTTTGTAATTGCAACACAAAACCCATTAGAAACACTGGGTACATATCCGTTGCCTGAGGCACAAACTGATAGATTTTTAATGCGACTTAATATGAAGCAAGCAACAAAAAGTGACCAGTTAGATATACTCAACAGGTTCATAAAAGATGAACCATTGTCGGAACTTACATCAGTATGTACATCTAGCGAGATAATCGAGCTAACAAACTACATTAGACAAAATGTGTACATACATCCTATACTTATGGAGTACATAGCTAATTTGGCAGTGCAGTCACAGGACATGAAAAATGTAAGAGCTGGTATTAGCCCAAGAGGTTCATTAGCGTTATTGAGAGCTTGTAGAACCTATGCTTTTATATCTGGTAGAGAATATGTAGTGCCTGAAGACATCACTGATATTGCAGTACCCGTGCTTGCTCACAGAATAAAGCTTGACGGAGCGATAAGCCCAGTTAATGAACAAATTAAAACAATAGAAAACCTGCTTCAAAGCGTTCCTCTTGCAACAGAGGAGTGGAGCAAATGAGTGTATTAATATTTTTTGTTATTCTGTTTATTTTGTATTTTATTATATGTAAAATATATGATAAACTTTGGCTTAATAATTTAGATGTAAGCATAATCTTACCTAATAACACCTGTTTTGAGGGTGATGAAGCCGAGCTTAAAGAAGTTATTGTAAATGATAAGATTTTACCACTGCCAACTTTAGAAATAGACTTTGCACTGGATAACGGCTTACATTTTATAAATGACGAAAATTCTTCACTAAGTGATAAATTATACCGTAGAGATGTATTTTTTGCTGGTATAAAAAGAAAAATAACAAGAACATTAATGCTAAAATGCATGAAAAGAGGATATTATAGCATTAACCAAGTAGGGTTGATGTCGTATAATATTTTTATGTCAGAGAAGTTTGTCTCAAATAAAAATATTTTTAGTGACTTTTACGTATACCCAGCTAGGCTAGATTCTAGGAAAGTAGCAGTCCCATACAACAAGATTATGGGCGAAATTTTGAACAGACAAAGACTTCTTGAAGACCCGTTTGAATTTATAGGAATACGAGACTACACATTACGAGACCCAATGAAGGACATTAATTGGAAAGCGTCGGCTAAAACCAACAACCTAGTAGTTAATGTTCACGGCAGTACAATCTCCCAAAAGATAACATTAGTGTTAGACACTTATGATATCAAAGCACCGGACGATTACAGACTTAGTGAGGAAAGCATACGGCTTGTTCTTGCACTAAGCGAAAGATTTTTGCTAGAGGGAATAAATCTAAACTTTATTGGTAACGCACACGATTTATTCAGCAAAGAGACTTTAAACATTGCAAACATTAAGAATATGAACATCAGTGATATTCGAGGAACTTTTGCAAGGCTTGTGACCGGTGAAGAAATGGCTATAACTAATTATTTTAACCATATAGAAAGAGACAGTTTGGTTATTGTAGTTAGTAAAAATATAGAATTAGTAAGCGAATTTAATTCGCTTGTTAATGATACTATTATAGTTATACCACACCGTTATGAACCACCCAATATTCCACAAAGTAAACATAATGTTATCTTTTGGGAATATAAAGGTATAGAGGTCTCATAGCAGAAACAGGAGATTTTATGCAACAAGTAAAGAATTTACTTAATAAACTACACTACAATTCGCCCGTAATACTAACATTTTCGTTTATATGTTTTATAGCCTTAGCGCTCAGTGCCCTTACTGATACTCGAAGTAATCAGTTGCTATTTATGGCGTACAGAGATTCACCTTTAAATCCACTAACATATATACGGTTATTTACACATGTATTAGGGCACGCAAGTTACGAGCATTTTATTAATAATATTTTACTTGTATTGGTAGTTGGCCCTCCGTTAGAAGAAAAATACGGAAGTCAAAAGCTAATTATCAGCATACTTATAACTGCTTTTGTATCTGGACTATTGCAGATATTAATTTTCCCAGACACAGCACTTTTAGGAGCAAGTGGCATTGTTTTCATGCTTATACTAATGTCATCACTAGCAGGCTCTATCAAAGACAAAGTGCCGATTACTCTAATTTTGGTTGCTGTCTTTTATGTAGGGCAAGAGATTGTTCACATTATAACTTTAGATGATAACGTGTCTCAAATGGCACATATTGTTGGTGGAGTTTGTGGTGCAGTTTTAGGCTATGCGTTTATGAACAACAAAGGCAAAAAGAGAGTAGGGAAGAGGAATAATTTTAATTAAATACAGAATTAAACGGTGAGCTGATTAACACTCACCGTTTAATTTTTAATTACTTTTTTTGAAGTTAGCTAATGGATTTGACTCTATAGCTTCTTCAATTTTTTTGTTGCTTACATGTGTGTAAATTTCTGTAGTACCTAGGTTTTCGTGACCTAAAACCTCTTGTAAAACACGAATATCAACATTGTTTTGGTGCATTAAAGTAGCTGCTGTGTGCCTAAGTTTATGAACCGACATTCCAGGGCCACCAAGACCAATTTTATCTAAATAAAAGTTAACCAAATACTGAACTGTCTTAGGACTTATGCGTTGTAATCTTTTGCTTAAAAACACAGCGTTTTTGTCTATAACTCCGTCTACTGGTCGAGTTAACAAGTACGCATCTATAGCTTCAATACATGAGCTATTCAAGTACACGATACGTTCTTTATTGCCTTTACCAACAATTTTAAGCGTGTGTTCATTTCTGTTAATATCATTAAAGTTAATACCGACTAACTCTGACAAACGAATTCCACAGTTTAAAAAAATTGTAATTATACAAAAATCACGCTCTTTATAAGTTCCGTCAACTGCAAGCAAGAGTTCACGTGCTTGGTCTAGTGTTAAATGCTTTGCAACAGTTTTACGCTTTTTAGGTGGAGTCAGCACTGCTGCTGGATTTTCTTTAATTATATGTTCGTGTATTGTAATGTATTTAAAGAAGCCCTGAATACTCGAAGTTTTGCGTTGTCTAGTTGACGCCATATTATTTTTTTCATCAGCCACAAAATTCATAAACTCATAAATATCAAGTGTAGAAATTTTCAGTATAAATTCTTCTTCAATATCTGTAACGTGAATGTCAGTAAAATCTATTGTTTTAGATACTAAGTTCTTGTGAGACTTCATAAATCTAAAAAAAGTTCTTAAGTCTAAACAGTATTCGTCTACAGTTTTGTTAGATAAACCTTTTACGTTTCTTAAATACAATGCATAACTACGTACTAGTCTAGGCACGGTGTCTATAACTGGTGTTTTAGTTTTTTCTGGTAAAATGTTATGATTAGCCATTTTTTTCGCTTTTCTCCTCTTCTCAATTATACAAAATATTTATTTTGTATAATTAGATGTATAATTTTTTGATGATAGCAGTTTAGATATTTCTACCCTGCTATCATCAATATTAAGTTTAAGCCATTAATTTATCTGCTTGTGCTTTCATTAAATCAATTAGTTTTTCTGCATCTGCTCTTGTAACACCTTTTGCAGAATAATAAACTTTGATTTTTGGTTCTGTACCAGATGGTCTAACGATAAACTTGCTACCGTTTTCTAATCTGTATTCAATAACATTAGATTTTGGTAAGTTAATCTCTGTCTCAGTTCCAACTTCAACGCATTTTGATAATTTATAGTCACTGCTTCCAATAACTTTATAGCCAACAATCTCAGTCAATGGATTTTCTCTTAAGTTATTCATTAAATCAGACATTTTGTTCATGCCGTCTTCGCCCTCAAATGTAAAGCTACTGATATCATTAATAAAATAACCATACTCTTCGTAAATGTCGTTAATTGCATCTACTAAAGTTTTGTTTTTAGATTTAAAGTAAGAAGCCATTTCTATAATAAGCATAGAGCCATTAACAGCATCTTTATCTCTAACATATCCACCTTTTAGGTAGCCGTAGCTTTCTTCAAAACCTAATAGGTATCTTTCTGGGTGTCCCCCAGCCTCTAAATCAGCAATTTGGTCGCCGATGTATTTAAATCCTGTTAGAACTCTACGCATTTCAATACCATAACCTTTTGCAACATCGTTAACAAGGTCAGTAGAAACAATAGTTGTTACAGCAACTGGGTTTTGTGGCATTGTGCCATTCTCTGTTTTAAATTTAGCAATAAAGTCAAGCATCAATATACCAACTTCGTTACCAGTCATTAAAATGTATTTTCCGCCATGATTTACAGCAATACCAACTCTGTCACAATCTGGGTCAGTTGCTAATAATAAGTCAGGTTTAACACTCTCGCATAAATCAAGACCTAATTGTAAAGCTTCTTTAATCTCTGGGTTTGGATACGGACAAGTTGGGAAGTTACCATCTGGCTCGCTTTGCTCTTTAACAATAGTAATATCTTTTACGCCAATTCTATCTAATATAGCAAGAACAGATTTTTTACCAGCACCATTAAGTGGTGTGTAAACTACTTTAATGTTAGAAGCATCACTTGTAAGAACTCTTTCGTTCTCAACAGCTGATATAAACGCATTGAATGTATCATCACCGATATATTTAATTGTTCCGTCAGCTAGAGCTTTGTCAAAATCAGCTACTTTAACGTCATCAAAAATGTCTGTTCCGTTAATCTCGCTCATAATGCCGTCAGCCATGTCGGAAGTAACTTGGCAACCGTCATTACCATATACTTTATATCCATTATATTTAGATGGATTATGGCTTGCTGTTACGCAGATACCTGCATCGCATTTGTGGTATCTAACTGCAAAAGAAATAGCTGGAGTTGGCATAAGTTCTGGGTATAAAAATGTGTTAATACCACTAGCTGCTAAAACTCTAGCGCTCTCTTTAGCGAACAAATCGCTTTTAATTCTGCTATCATAACCGATAGCTACAGATTTTTCACCTGTAAGTGTTTTATTTAAGTAGTTAGCTAACCCTTGAGTCGCTTTTCTAATAGTATAGATGTTTACTCTGTTTGTACCAGCGCCTATTACGCCACGTAAACCACCTGTACCAAACTCTAGGTCTCTATAAAATCTGTCACTAATTTCAGTGTCATTACCATCTACAGATTTTAGCTCAGGCATAAGGTCTGTGTCTTCTAGATCTTTGCTCAACCAACGTTTAAATTCAGTCATATTAAATCCTCCTATCAATATATAGTGATATTATACCACCAATTACTGCCATATTCAATAACTTTTTGCATTTTATTTTCGAAGCAATTAAGCTGATAACAAAAGTCTTTTAGTAAATTTTATTTATTTTTTCTTTTATGTATCTGAAGAGTTATAGAATTACAGTAGAGTATATAAATATTATACCACAATCAAAATGGTGCTTTCATCAAATTTATGTATAAATATATGAACAGCATGTAAAAATATAGTGAAAGCTGTCCTTGCTAGACTATTCAATTTTTTTCGAGAACATATAGATTATAAAAATAGATATAATATATTGAAATAACTACAGTATTATGATATAATTAAGATGTATGTAAAAATTAATTTTAATGAACAATGAATAATCAGTGGACAATTTGTTAAATTGTTGCTTTTTGTTGTTTAATTGAACTAAAAATTTTGCATAACGATTAAATCGTGTGAATAGTGAAGTTATTCACGCAAAGTCAAATTCTTTTGACTTAAGAAAGGGAAGAAGAAATGTCAAACAAAAATTACACAGGTACTCCTTATACTTTTAAGGGAAAAATACCACTAAGCCAAGCTATACCTCTGGGTCTGCAACATGTACTAGCTATGTTTGTTGGTAACTTAACTCCGATACTTATCATCACTAGCGCATGTGCTGTTGGTGGTGGAGCAGAACAATTTGCTGCACTTCAAGTTACTCTGCTACAAAACGCAATGATTATCGCTGGTGGCATAACTTTGCTTCAATTATTTTCCATAGGACCTATCGGTGGTAAAGTTCCAATCATCATGGGTACAAGCTCTGGTTTTATCGGAGTTTTCAACAGCGTTGCTGGTGTTATGGGTGGCGGAATAGTTGCTTATGGTGCAATTATGGGTGCTTCTATCATCGGTGGTATATTAGAAACTTTTTTAGGTGCGTTCCTAAAACCACTACGTAAATTTTTCCCATCTATCGTAACAGGAACTGTAGTTATGGCTATCGGTCTTTCACTTATCGGTGTTGGCGTTGGTTCTTTTGGTGGTGGTTCATCATCACAAGATTATGGTTCAGTAGAAAACTTACTTATCGGTCTTATTGTCTTAGTTATAATCTTATTTTTCAAACATAAATTCAAAGGCATAATGAGCTATTCATGTATCTTAATCGGTATAATTGCAGGTTACATAATCTGTGGACTTTTACCACTGTTTATTTCTCCAACTGCAATAAACGCAGAAGGTATAGAATACACTAAATCTTGGGTTCTTAACTGGAATAAAGTAGCAGAGGCTTCTTGGTTTGCTGTACCTAAATTTATGCCAGTAGCACCTGTTTTTGATATGCGTGCTATTGTGCCAATACTTATCATGTTTATCGTTACTGCTGTTGAGACACTTGGTGACGTATCAGGTGTTGTTGAAGGTGGTATGAACCGTGAAGCTACAGACAAAGAACTTTCTGGCAGTGTTATGTGTGACGGTGTAGGTTCATCTATTGCAGCGTTATTCGGTGTTTTACCTAACACATCTTTCAGCCAAAACGTAGGTCTAGTTACTCTAACAAAAGTTGTAAACCGTTTTGCATTAGCTTGTGGAGCAATTTTCCTTATTCTTTGTGGATTAATTCCAAAATTATCAGCATTACTTTCAATCATGCCTCAAAGCGTTTTAGGTGGTGCGGCTATCATAATGTTCTCATCAATTGTTATGAGTGGTATCCAATTAATCACAAAGGAGCCTTTAACTGCACGTAACATCACTATTGTTTCTGTTTCTCTAGGTCTAGGTTACGGACTAGGAGTTAATGCAACTATACTAAACAGTTTACCAGAGCTATTAAAACTAGTGTTCGGTGGTGGCGGTATCGTACCAGCTGCTTTTGTTGCAGTTATATTTAATATGGTTTTACCAAGAGATAAAGCTAAAAAAGAAGAAGAAAAAGTTGAAGTAAGCGAAACTGTTTAATATAAAACGGAGGAATTCAAGTGTTAAATATCAGTAATTACCACAAAGCTACTAGTTTGCAGGAGGCTTTTGAGCTGAACTTAAAACGCAATAATGTCGTATTAGGTGGAATGCTATGGCTAAAAATGCAAAGACGAAACATCGGTACAGCGATTGACCTTTGCAACTTAGGGCTTGACAAGGTTGAGGAAACTAGCGAAGCCTTTCATATTGGCGCAATGGTTAGCCTTAGAGACTTAGAGACCAATAAAAAGTTGAACGAAATGACAAACGACGCACTTGCTAAGAGTGTAGAACACTTAGTTGGTGTGCAGTTTAGAAACCTTGCAACAGTTGGAGGAAGCGTGTTCTCTAAATTTGGTTTTTCTGATATTTTAACCATCCTCCTAGCATTAGATGCTAAAGTTGAGCTATATAAAAAAGGAATAATTAGTCTTGAAGAATTTGTAGCTCAAAAGCCTGAAAGAGACATTTTGGTTAGAGTTATTATAGATAAAAAACCTTATAATACAGTTTTTATGTCTCAAAAAAATAGCAAAACTGACTTTCCAGTTCTAAACTGTGCAGTAACAGAAAACAAAGATGATTATACTATTGTAATAGGTGCAAGACCTCACAAAGCGAGTGTTGTTAAGTTAATAAAACAAGAGAATATAGAAGAAGTTGCTGTAAAAGCAAGTGAAAGCTTTATTTTTGGAGACAACAACCTAGCAAGTGCAACTTACAGAAAACACATAAGCAAAGTTTTGGTTAAGCGTTCGATTGAAAAATTATCAGAAAAGGAGTAAAAAGTGGAAATTACATTAATTTTAAACAACAAAAAAGTTAAAGATAATATAGAAGCTGATATGCTCTTGATTGATTTTTTAAGAAAACACCAATGCTATAGTGTGAAACGTGGTTGTGATACATCTAACTGTGGTTTGTGTACAGTTCTTATGAACGATAAACCTGTGCTTTCTTGCAGTGTTTTAGCTGTGAGAGCAGACGGCAAAACTGTGTTTACTCTAGAAGGTTTACAAGAAGAAGCTAGTGAGTTTGC
This sequence comes from uncultured Eubacteriales bacterium, assembly GCA_964370775.1. Classification (GTDB taxonomy): domain Bacteria; phylum Bacillota; class Clostridia; order Oscillospirales; family Acutalibacteraceae; genus SIG603. The sequence continues at coordinate 12,602 of CAYJKT010000025.1, forward strand.
TGGATTTATTGCAGACCAAGGAGCAGAGCAATGTGGCTTTTGCAACCCTGGGTTTGTTGTAAATACTGTAGCACTTTTAAGAGAGAATTCTGACCCTAGCGATGATGAAATCATAGCATTTTTAGCTGGTAATCTATGTAGATGTTCTGGTTATGACGGTCAATTAAGAGGTATTCGTAACTTTTTAGAATACAAAAAGAGAGGTGTTTAACTGTGTCTTATTCTTATGTAGGTAAAGCTATTAGAAAAAAAGATTCCATGCAATTGTTGCTTGGTAAACCTGTATATGTTAACGACATCACACCTGATGATGCCTTGGTTGTTAAGGTTTTGCGTTCTCCTTATGCAAATGCGATTATAAAAAACATTAATACTGACATAGCTATGAAAGTAGACGGAATAGAGTGCATTTTTACTTATAAAGATGTTAACGGAGACCGTTTTACAATGGCTGGGCAAACTTATCCAGAGCCATCTCCTTATGACAGACTTCTGCTTGACTCACACCTAAGGTTTGTGGGAGACGCAGTTGCAATTATAGCAGGAACTAGCGAGAAAGCTGTTCTAAAAGCTATGAAGTTAATCAAAGTTGAGTATGACGTTTTAGAACCAGTGCTTGACATGGACACAGCCAAAGATAATAAAGTGTTAGTTCACCCAGAAGAAAACTGGAAGTCTCTCTGCCCTGTTGGTGCTGATAACAAGAGAAATCTATGCGCAAGTGGTACGTATACTGACGGAGATATAGATGCAATTTTTGATGAATGTGACATAGTTTTTGAGAACGAATATCACACACAAGCGTGTAATCAAGCTATGATGGAGCCTTTCATAGCGTATTCAGAGATTGATATTTATGGTAGACTTCACGTAACTGCCTCTACACAGATTGTATTCCATGCTAGACGAATTTTATCAAACGCTTTAGGAATTCCAAAAAGCAAAATACGCATAACAAAACCTAGAATAGGTGGTGGCTTTGGCGCAAAGCAAACTGTTGTCGCTGAGGTCTACCCTGCTTTTGTAACTTGGAAAACTGGCAAAAGGTCAAAGATGATTTACACTAGAGAGGAGGCACTGATAGCGTCTTCTCCTAGACATGAAATGAAAATCAAAGTTAAACTTGGTGGTACAAAAGACGGCACAATTAAAGCGTTGGAAGTCTACACATTATCTAACACAGGTGCGTATGGAGAACACGGCCCTACTACTGTAGGTTTATCTGGTAGAAAATCCATACCTATGTATAGTGGTGGTTTGAAAGCGTATCGTTTTTCTTATGATGTTGTTTATACAAATATTCAATCATCTGGTGCATATCGTGGTTATGGTGCAACGCAAGGTATTTTTGCAGTAGAGAGCATGGTAAACGAGTTTGCTAACATGATAGATATGGACCCTATCGAGCTTAGAGAAAAAAATATTGTAAAAGAGGGCGAAGTTATGCCAGCTTATTACAACGAACTTCTAGAAGCTTCTAGCCTTGACAAATGCATTGATAAAGCTAAACTTATGTTTAACTGGAACGAAAAGAAGCAAGTTCGTGATATGGGTAATGGAAAAGTTAGAAGTGCTGGTGTGGCTCTTGCAATGCAAGGTTCTGGTATTCCTGGTGTTGACGTTGGCTCTGCTACTGTAAAATTGAGCGAAGACGGAGGTTATGAACTGTTGATAGGTGCTGCTGACATGGGTACAGGATGTGATACAATTCTTGCGCAAATGGCTGCCGAGTGCCTTGATTGTGATATAGATAAAATCACTGTTTTTGGCGCAGACTCAGATATATCACCTTATGACTCTGGTTCTTATGCCTCCTCAACAACTTATGTTACAGGAAAAGCAGTTGAGAAAGCATGCGAAGATATGAAGAAAAATCTATGTGAAATTGCTTCTAACATGCTAGATTGTAGTGTAGATGAGCTAGAATTTTTAGGTGACAAAATTGCTAAAGCTGACGGCAGTGCAGAGGTTTCGTTAACCGATATATCGACTAAGTCTATGTGTGGAAACACCATTCCAACACAAATAACACAGTCGCACACCTCCCCTATCTCACCACCTCCATTTATGGTTGGCATGGTAGAGATTGAGCTAGACACACTTACAGGCTCTGTAGAGATTTTAGACTATGTTGCAGTGGTAGACTGTGGTACTCCAATTAACCCAAACCTTGCAAAAGTGCAAACAGAGGGTGGCTTGGTGCAAGGCATTGGAATGGCGTTAAGCGAAAGTATAAGCTACACCAAAACAGGCTCTCTATCTGAAAAAAGCTTCATGACTTACAAACTGCCAACAAGGCTTGATATAAGTAGGCTTCGTGTCGATTTTGAACACAGTTACGCAGAGTCTGGTCCTTTTGGGGCTAAGTCAATCGGCGAGATAGTTATAAATACGCCGTCACCTGCTTTAGCACACGCTATATTTAACGCGACAGGAGCATGGCAAAGAAAACTACCAATGACACCTGAAAAAATATGGTCTAAAATATGATTTTTATCATATATCTAGCCTCTGGCAATTCAAAAAGATTTGGAATCGAAAATAAATTGCTACAAAATTTTAACGGAAAAGCTATCTTTAAACACGGTGTGGATACTCTCCATGCCGTAAGTTTAAGGTACACTAATGTAAAAATACTTGCAGTAACAAAATACTTAGAGATAGCAGAATATTGTGAGGCTTTGGGAATTCATACTGTATATGAAGAAGTCATGCCAAATGAAATATCGTACACAATAAAAAAAGGGATGCAAGCAGTAAAAAATATAAGCGAAGATGATTATTTTATGTTTTGTGTAGCTGACCAGCCTTTTATAAGCGAAAAAACTATAGAGAGCTTTATAGATAGTGCAAAGCATAATGTACTTACAGCACAAGCAGTTTGTGGTGATACCCGAGGCAACCCAGTGATGTTTTCTGCTAAATTGATATCCGAACTTATGGATATTACAGGCGATATTGGTGGCAGAGTTCTGCTAAAAAAATACCCACCTTGTGGTATAGAGGTACAAAGCGAAATAGAGTTAAAGGATGTGGATAAGGTAGAATGTCTAACCAAATTACAAACATATTTATAACAGGCTCTAAAAAATGTGGTAAATCCACTTTGCTAACAAGTGTTTTAAAAGAACTTAATACAAGCTACGAGGGATTTATCACACTACCTTTTGAGGAATACCATAACGGAAATACATACAAGTTAGTAGACATAAAAACTGGTGTTTCAGCTCCTATATCACATTTTAATGGAGAAAACTTTTTGCCAGTGAAACATACATTTGACACTCACGGTTTAACGGTGGTGAGTAACTCAGTTTTATCAAGAGCAAAGCTTTTAGTGTTTGATGAAATCGGTAGATTTGAGCGAAACAGCAAAGAGTTTTTAAACGAGATTACAAAAGCATTCAACAGTAACAAAACTGCTATTGCAGTATTAAAGAAAGAGGAATTACCTCACATAACAGAATACAAACAGAGAAAAGACAGCGTATTGTTTGACCTAGACGAGGTCGAAAATATAGATACAGTTAAACAAATTATACTTAATTTACTAAGACAGAAAGAACTTACTTAAGGAGAAATACTTTGGAAATTTTAAAGGAAAGAATAAGAAAAGACGGCGTTGTAAAACCAGGGAACATATTAAAAGTTGATAGCTTTTTAAATCATCAAATGGATATTAAGCTGTTTAACGAAATCGGCAAAGAGTTTAAAAATCGATTAGCTGATGTAAAAGTGGATAAAATACTAACTATTGAGGCTTCTGGCATTGGTATTGCCGCTATAGTAGCACAGTATTTTGATGTTCCAGTAGTTTTTGCAAAAAAGTCAAAATCAATAAATTTGGACGGTACTATGCTATGTGCAACAGTGGAGTCTTACACCCATAAAAGAGAGCACAATGTAATTGTAGCAAGCCGTTTTATTTCTCCAAACGAGAACGTGTTTATCATAGATGATTTTCTAGCAAATGGTTGTGCAGCACTTGGCTTATGTCAAATTGTTGAGTCAGCTCACGCAAATGTTGCAGCTATAGGCATTATTATAGAAAAAGGTCACCAACATGGTGGTAAAATATTGAGAGACAAAGGCTATCGTTTAGAGTCTCTTGCAATTGTTGAAGAAATGGACGCAGAAAACTCAACTATTACTTTTAGATAAGTAATACACAAAGAAAGGCAACGCAATTTAATGAAAAAATTATTATCAATCATAACTGCAATAACACTTTTATTCTCTGTATCAGCGTGTACAACGGCTGAAAATGAATCAAGTGTAAGCGAGACTAGCTCTGATGTTTCTGAAACTAGCATAGAAGCTAGTGAAGATGAAAATTCTGAACTAGACACACCAGAGTACATCACTATAGTTGATCAAGCAGGTAGAGAAATCACACTAGAAACACCTGCTGAGACTATCGTAAGTGCGTACTATATTACATCTTACACTGCGATTGCTTTAGGGTTAGAAGACAAGTTAATCGGTATAGAAAACAAAGCTGACACTAGATCAATTTATGCTATGGCGGCGGAAGAACTAATATCGCTACCTCCAGTTGGTTCTTTAAAAGAATTTAACATAGAGGCTACAGCAGAGCTAAACCCAGACTTAGTTATTATGCCAATTTCTCTTTTAGAACAAGCAGAAATATTGACTGACTTAGGTTTAGCAGTTTTGGTTGTAAACCCAGAGACTCGTGAAGACTTAGAAGTAATGATACGAAATATAGGCATAGTTACAGGAAGTGAAGACAGAGCAGAAGCACTACTTAATGCTCAAACAGAAATATACGACACTGTAACAGCTTTAGTAGACGGCAAAGTTTCACCTAATGTTTATATGGGTAGCAATTCATCTTATTTAGAGACTGCGACTTCTAAAATGTATCAAGATTTTCTAATTAGCCATGCTGGTGGAGTAAATGTTTTTGCTGATATAGAAGATGATTATTGGACAGCTGTTTCTTACGAAGCGATTATAGAAAAAAATCCAGATTACATTATAATTCCGTCAGGTGCATCTTACACAATAGAAGAAGTTATGGCTGATACTAGCTTGCAAGATGTTAACGCTGTTAAAAACGGAAATGTATACCAAATGCCTACAGGTTATGAGGAGCTTGACTCACCAGTTCCGTCAGGCGTTTTGGGTGTATACTGGTTAGCAGTTACATTGCATGGAACAGAGGAAGAAGTAGAGAGTTACAATGATACTTTTAACTCTTTTTACAATGAATTTTACGGAATAGAATTAAACTAAAACTGCCATAGTTAGGAGGCACACAATGAATAAAACAGTTACCACTTTAATTATAAGTGCTATTTTAATGGTTTTACTTGTGTTTGCCTCTTTAACTATAGGCAGTTTTTCTCTTACTTTAAATGAGATTATAGATATATTAAATGGTAAAATGAATGATACAACAGAACAATCTGTGTTTTTCACATTAAGAGTTCCACGCACGTTTATGGCACTGTTAACAGGACTAGCACTAGGTCTTTCAGGTGCGATTTATCAAACGATTTTCAGAAACCCACTTGCTTCACCAGATATTACAGGAGTTGCTTCAAGTGCCTCTTTAGGTGCAGGTTTTGCAATTGTGTCGCAGTTCACCTCCCCTATTCTTATTATAACATTTTCTTTTATTGGTGGTATGTTATCTTTACTGGCTCTGTTTTTTCTTACATATTTAACAGGTATGACAAAAGCAAGCAATTTTTTATTTGCAGGTATAATAATAAAATGCTTAGCAGATGCTTGTCTGATGATATTAAAAACTATGGCTGACCCAGAAAGCGAGCTTGCTGCTATTGAATTTTGGATTATGGGTTCAGTAGCAAATGTGACATCTGAAAAATTTGTTTTGCCAGCTATAGTAATATGCGTTTGTGTTGTTTTTTTGCTTGTGGTATACAACCAAATTACAATGTTAAATTTAGGAGACGAAAACGCATTAACCGTTGGACTTAACCCTAGTTTATGGAGAGTTATTCTGTTATCTGTTACCACACTTATGATTTCATGCGCTGTGTCAGTAGTTGGTTCGGTTGCATTTGTAGGTTTAATTTCGCCACATATAGCGCTTATGATAACTAAAAAAAGAGGCTTTATGTACCTTTTTGTCAGTATGATAGTTGGTGGTTTTGTTACGATTTTTTCAGATATTTGCATACGTATTATTTCAAACGGTGCTGAACTTCCGTTAAGTATTCCAATTGTTATCATATCTATTCCAGTTCTAGTTTTCTTGATTTTCAAAAGAAAAGGAGAATTACATGAGTAAAATTAGCATAAAAAATCTATCAGTCGGCTACAAAAAACCAATTGTTCAAAACATAGATATTGATATAAAAAATTCAGAAACCATTGCAATACTTGGCAAGAATGGTTCTGGTAAATCAACTTTCTTAGGTGGACTATGTGGCATTAACAAGGTTTTTTCTGGTAATATATTAATAGACGATATAAATATTCATAATCTTTCTGCAAGAAAAAGAGCTAGATACATAAGCTATTATACTCAGAGAACACCTGTAATGGACGGACTTTTAGCAGAGCAAGTTATAGAAATGGGTTGTTATTCGAGATTTAATGAAGTTTTTGCATTTAAAACACAAAATGAGAAACAGTCGATAGTTTCTAAGTGCGCCGACATGCTCGGTATTACTCACTTATTAAAAAGTGAGTGTCACAAATTAAGCGAGGGTCAACGCTCTCTTGTGTTTTTGGCTAAACTTTTTGCACAAGATACTCCACTAGTTTTGTTAGATGAACCTGACAATAATTTAGATTATGAAAACACAAATATGATTTTTAGTTTGAGTAATAAACTTATAAAGAATCAAAATAAAAGTGCTATAACCGTGTTGCACAATCCATCTTTAGCGCTAAATTATTGTGACAGAATTATCATTTTGGATAATGGTACAACTACAAGTGATTTTTCTGTTAATGAAACTAGATTAGAGGATATTCAAAAAAATCTTAGATTTATATATCCTAATATTAATATAGGTAAAGATGTTAAAACTGATAAATTCTATACTATATATGAAGAAAATTAACCAAGATGAAAATATTACACGTCAAAAGGGTATGCCGAATTTTACTTCGTCATACCCTTTTTTGTGCTCTAATTTTAGAGCTTAATTATTTATCTGTGTTTTTCTTTCTTTTGAGAAATTACTATAACAACTACAAACAATATTGCTATTGATGCTATAACTATAGTCCACGCAACATTTGAGCTGTCTCCAGTAGCTGGAGAAGTAACTGCTGTGTTAGTTTGTGGAGGTGCAGTAGGTTGAATTACAGTAACTTCGCTAATTATGAATTCTGAGAAGTTAGATACTGTAACTTTTATGTACTTGCCGTTTGCATCTTGCATAACATCAAGAATAAAGCTCTCTTCCCCACCATCAAATCTATGAACTACTTTAGCTTCACTTGTTGCAAAGCTATTGTTTAGGTAAAGTTTGAAAGTTATAGGAGATTTAATATCATCATTACTCAATTCTATTAAATTGTCAAATACTTGCATATATGGTTTTACATCAATTGATATCATACCATTATCAGAAGCTTTTTGTACTATTTCCAAATATAATTCGTAATAGCCGTCTTGAGGACCTGAGCCACCAAAGAATGACAATGCTAAACCTTCAACATCTACCGGTATTATAGGTAGTTTTTGTGAATCAGGTACATCACTATTAACAATTGGTTCTTTGCTAATTACATCAACATGCTCAGTAGCTTTTAGCAACACTTCTTCAAGTAATTTTAATGTGCTTAATGTTTCTGGATTTCCTTTAGTTTTTTCTTTATCTAAGTTATAAAGCAAATCGTCTTTTAAGTTCATAATTTCATAATATTCTTCTTCTGTATAACCATCTAATTTAGAAAGTTCCTCTATTCTCTTGGTTGTTGCTTCATCTATAACAGCACTTTGTGCAGACTCTTTTAGTGTCCATCTTGCGTAAAGTGTAGTATCTGTGTAAATCAAAGTATCTGCTGTTACTTCGGTTCCACCTTCAAGGTCTGTAAACCAACCGTCAAAAGTATACATACTGTTTCTTGTAGGGTTTGTTAATCCAACAATCTTGTTATTACTATCAGTTTGTAGATGAGGATTTTCTACATATCCACCATTAGGATTTAAAGTAACAAAGTAAGTTAAATAAGCACTGTTTGAGTAAACTAAAGCATAAGTTGAGAACAAGTTTGAATCTAATGTAAATGTCGTTGGGTCATTGTCTAGATCTTGCAAAACATCTACAATTCCGCCATGTATTCTTAGCATTGAGAAAGTTCTTACAGGATGAATAAATTCTTTAGGTATACTTATTGTAATTCTAGCTGACCTATTAAGTTCGGTAACATTACTAGCTATTCCACCGATTATTTTTTGTAAACTTATATCGAATATATCCAAAATATTAAATTTCATACCTTGGGATTCTTTTGCTAACTCTGCTAGTTTGTTGTCAATAAGTTTTTGTTCGCTTTCTTGTGGTGTAATTTTGTTAACTATAAGCTTAGTTTCTAAAGTTTTGCCACTTTGTGCTTCTTGTGTTGTAAATATGTCTCCTAAATTTTCTTGATTTATAATAGGATTATATTCGTCGATATTTTCGCCTTCAGTAGTTGAAGTAGCGTCGTCGAGCAACAATTGATATTCTAAGCCTAGTTCGTTTGCTATTCCTCTTACAAGTTCCATATTGTCGAGGTATGAGTATAAAGTTACACCATAATTAAAACCTCTATTATCAATAAAAGTCACACTCTTAGGTACAATTACATCAGTGACGTTATAATTGTCTGCAAATCCTGGGTAACCTATATTTGTAATACCTTCTGGCAGTTCTACAACACCTGAGATACCAGGTGGGACTGCTTCAAGAATTTTACCATTTTTGCTAAATAAAAATCCGTTTTCTGATTTATAGAATTCGTTTCCTAAAGCTACTACTATCTCAGTTATTGTATGGTTAGCTGAGAAAGCTCCTTTACTTATTTCTTGAATAGTATCAGGAATTTCCACTCTTTCTATATTAGTGTTCTTAAATATTTGATAAACTAGTCTTGTTACAGTTACAGGAACTGCAAAAGTTTCATCTTCTCTTCCTGTTGGGTAATACAGTAAATTATCACTTGCGTGCTCATATAAAAATCCGTCACTTGAGTAGTATTTTTCACTGTTATCCGAAATGTTCACGCCTGTAATATTTGGGTGAGTTCTAAGAATATCTAAATAAATTGATGTAAAAGTTGGTGGTAAATTTATTTCGCCAGAATAAAGAGGGTGAATAAACCTTAGTTCAGTTTGTTCTACGTTGTATATTATACCTTCGTAAGAACTCAAATAATAATTAGGTTCATCTATTAATATTTCTTTATATTCGGTATGTAATAAAAATGCATTTGAGTCGATATAACTTACACTTGTATCAATGTGTATAGTATCAGATTTAGTGTTTGTTATTAGCACTAGAGTATTAGATCTAACAAGAAAACCATTTCTAAATGTGGTATATTCAAATTCATCTGATAAAATAATGTTTTCTAACGAATAGCACCCTGCAAAATTTGGCAAATCGTCATAATAATCTGATTTAAATCGTTGCAAAGAAACTTCAGTTAGAACACTACAATCATGAAATGCACCATAAGAAAGATCTTCGATTTCGATACCGTTAACAATTTTAGGTAAATGTGCCTTTGTGATAGTGTCTTCAAAGTCTATAATTACATTATTCTCAAATAAAACTTTACCGCCGACAACTCCGTCTACTTCCATCCACCCATTTAAGCTTTCTTTTTCCTGTGGTTGATACTCTTGATCTCCATAAATGTAGTCAAAATTACGCTCTTTAGAATAAGTCTCTACATATTCATTATAATTTTTTGTGTAAATAGTTAGGTTATCAAATGCACCACTATGATTATTAATAGACGCCCAGGACAAAGTGCTTATGTTGTCAGGTAACTCTAAATAATCAATTTTTTCTTGATTAAAGAACGCAAAATTTGATATTTTTGCAACTGTACTTTCAACTACATATTCAGCAGGTAATTGCTCAAAAGCTCTAATTAGTTCTGTTTTGTCTTTATTATATAATACGCCGTCTTCATAAGTGTAATGTTGATTATCTTTATCAACGCTTATACTAGCAGAGAAGAATTCTGGAATTGGGAATTCTGTTACTCCTTTAGGTATGTGAACAGATTGCAAGTTATGTACATTATTAAAGGCGTAATATACTATCTCTGTAACAGTAATTCCGTTAATTTTTTCAGGAATATTCATATCTGTAACAGAATGGTCTATTTTTTCAATAACTCCGTTATTAAAGTAAATTTCACCACCTGATATACCGTCAACAGCAAACCAACCAGCACCTTCATCTTGATATACTTCTGGCATTGGTGCTTCAGCAGGTGCAGTTCCTACAACATATTTAATTCCATTTTCGCCTGCGTAATTTTTAACTACATCATTATGTTGTGTAGTATAAATTGTTAAGTTATCTGCACCTTCTATTTTTCGAATAGAAGTAGTTTTACTAGAAAGAGTTAATGATGTTAATGAAGCAGAAGGACCTATAATAAATATTTCTGTTACGCTCTCAGGTAAAACTAACTTGCGAAGAGCATGATAATCTGAGAATACAGGTAAAACTTTATTAACTATAACACCATTTATTTCTCCTGGGATTACAAGTGATGTCGCAGATTTATCTGCATCTGATATGGCACCAGAACCCTCAAGAAATACTCTACTACCTTCTATATCATACCAACCAGCTATGCCCTCTGCCTCATCTTCTGGAGTATTCTGTACAATATATTCAATATCATTTCTTTCTGCGAATTCTATAACCACATAATTCTCTTCATTAGTGTATACAGTTAAAGCTCCTGAAAAATCACTAATAGAATTATAATTAATATAACTAATTGAACTTGGAAGTGTAACACTCGTTAGTTGATAACAATTTCCAAAAGCAAAATAATTGATCGCTAAAATACCTTCAGAAATAACCAACTTAGTCATGTTGCTATCCATAAAAGCATATCCTCCAATAGTAGTAACAGGTATACCCTCTATTTCTGCCGGAATTATAGCAGAAGTTATGCTTTGCTCTGCGTTTGTAATTGTGCCTCTACCGTCAAAATAGATTTGTCCGCCTACTATGCCATCGATGGTGTACCAACCAGCTTTTTCATGTAAGCCTTCATTTTCTTCAGGTATTTGCATTTTTTCCTCTGGTGAGTTTTCTGCAAGCTCTGCGTCTGCTAAAGCTTCATCTTGCTCAGTATCAGAATTTGCTGTTAGCATTACTGGAACATCAACTGCTTCATCTGCTGTTTCGTCTACTGTATCAGCAGGTAAGCTCTCAGTTTCAGCTACACTTAGGTCTGTAGTTTCGTCAGCTACTTCTGCAAGCTCTGGTTCATTATCTGCTACTGCATCGGCTGTTTCTTCTTCGGTTGTTGTTTCTTCTTCAGAAATCGGCTCAGACTCTCCCTCTGTTACCGTTTCATCAGTGCTTTCGGTTTCTTGAACATCTTCTGCATCAGATTTTTCATCTGTGTCAGCGTCGCTCTCGGCTGTTTTTGTTTCTTCTAAAGTTCCATCTTCTGTGTCGGACTCTCGCTCCGTTTCATTAGGTGGTGCTTCAGTTTGTTCTGTTACAGTAGTTTCCTCTGTTTTAGGTACTTCTGCTACAGGTTCAGGCTCTGGTGTAGTTTCCTCTGACGGCTGATTTTCTACTATCGGTATTTCATCAGTGACTGGCACAGGCGCTAAGTCACTAGCAAATACGGTAGCAGTTAGCGAACTTGTTATCAGTGCAAATGACAACAATAACGCTAAGATCTTTCGGTAACTTCGTTTCATAGAAAGCCTCCTAAGTTATATTTAATTGCTAAAAAGCAATTATTTCAACTTAAGTTCTACATCTCTAACATACCCCTCGTAAGTGTCAGATAAATAATGTTCAGGTTTATCATCTATGTAATAAGCTAAAAAACTTAGCTCGTTTCTCTCTGTTTCCATTCTGTTTGGAATATCAGTGATTATCTCTGCAAAATACTGCACATAATCAGTGTACCCTGCTTCATTTGCAAGATCAATTCCAATCATAAGCATGTCAATATAGGCCTCGTATTTCTCTGGATTGTATCTTGACAAAGCAATGTCTTTTTCTTTATATTCTATTACTTTTTCAAAATCACCTAAGCTAAACGCATAGTTAGCTTTTACCTCGTAAGCTATGGCTACACTATCATTTATTTTAAGTATTTCGTCAGCTTTTTGGTTCATATCTTCGGTAGTCTCACTATTCACCATTTGAGATACTAGTATCCTTGTGTTATATGGATATAACTTAATTGAAGTATCATTATAGCCAAAATACTCAGCAGATAAAGTAACTCCAAAGTATATGTTTATAAAAATAATTATCGATGCTATAGGTAAAAAAGCTTTTTTATATTTAAGCTCTTTTATCTTTTTTAACTTAGTGTCAAAATCTAAAAGCAAAATCAAAATCAAGAAAATTGATATATATTGCAAATGGAAATCTAGCAAAATAAATATAGATAACAGAACTAATAACTCTTTAAATAATTTAGGTTGTGTTTTGCTTTTTATAGATAAAACTATTGCAGAAATTAGAGCAACACCTGCTATCCAGCCACCGTCTAAAAATACTTGCACAAAGTCATTGTGCGCATAAGTTATAGTGTAAACTGCTGTTTTGAACTCACCTTGCGCGTGAAAATATCCGTAATAGCCTAAACCAAGTGGATTTAGCAAAATTTGAGGAATAGCGTCTAATGTGTAAATTATTCTACCTATATAAGTGCTTAGATTAACCGAATATCCTATTATATTCTCCACCACACCACTTAATATAAGTGATAAACCAACTATGCCAGTAATAACTATAAAACTGGTTACTATAATAGTTGCTTTCCTACTTTTTATGCATGATAATATGTAGTAAACTACTGTCAAAAATAGCATAATTAAGCCTGTTCTACTGCCAGATAATACTACTCCTAATGTAAGTAGAGCAAGCATGACACCGAACATAACTAGGTTGTAAGATTTTCTGTTTCTTAATAATATCAAGACTGAAATAACTAACAGCATAGCAAAAGTGTTTGGGTATTGGAAAAATCCAGCAATTTTACCGTCTACATTCAGAAAATTTGCTATGTTATCTATCTGATTTAATATCACTGAAATCACTACCAAAGCACTGGAGATAATCGGCAATGTATTTATGAGATTTTTTCTTTGCTCTATGTCAATTTGTGATACATACAACGCAAACAGAGGCACTGGTAAGAACTTTATAACTCCGATAACGGATATGCCTTTGTCTATAGACACAAAAATCGATATTAGATATCCTAAAAATATTAAACCCATAAAAATAAGCGATTTACTGATTTTAAACTCAGCTTTATCTTTAATGAAATTAATATACAAACATACCATGAGGGTAACGGACACAATGCAAGAGATAAATTCAAAAAAAGCGCCTAAAGCAAAGATAGATAATGCTAAGATAATTAAAACATCATTTACTCTTTTGATACTTCCAGCCCCTCTCCAGAATTTTCTATTAATTTTTAACATAATTATCTTACCATATTCGATAAATAAATACAATATAGTTATAAAAATATTCATTTAATTAACATATTATTTACGTGAACTATGATTTTGTTTTTTAAAATTAATATTTATGATACATTTAATTCCAATACGGAATATATAAAACCCACCGCTGATATTGATTGTGTAATAAAGAAAATTAGTTTTATATTTAACAATAATTTATTTAATTTTAATAAAAAATATACAAACAATTAATACAATATATATATATATATTTGTGTGATAATATAAAATAAATACATAACTATTAACGCTTTGTGGATAATTCGCTTTGATGTTATCAAAACATGTAACGGATATAATTAGGAGGAAGAATATGAAAAAGACAAAAATTTTAGCTACTTTAATAGCATTATTATCCTTAACTGCTTGTGCAGTGCCACAACCTACTGTAGAGACTGCAAATCCTAATGCTAATACTGAAAATGAGAGTCAAGAAGATGTTCCTGCAAAAACTTTGCTCTTGTGTGCTAGGGAAGCTCATATTAATATGTTTGATGATTTAATTGATTACTACGAACTTGTAAATGATGTAGATGTAAGTTATGATGTACTATCTGATGATATAACTGAGCGAGAAATGCAGATTACCAGAATTCAAACAGAGATACTCGCTGGCAGTGGTCCTGATATATTTATATTAGATAGTGTAATTCCACAAGCTTCAGATCCAATTTCATTATTTGAAAATGTTAACAAGCAGATAGAATCAGGTATATTTTATAATCTAGATACCTTAATTGAAGAAGACGATGATTTTGATTTATCTAAATATAATGAGATTGTTGTAAATGCTGGTAGAAGTGATGATGGTTTATTTGTCTTTCCGTTAAATTACACTTTCCCTGCCATAACTACAAATGAAAGCACTGACGTATTAGGTTATTCTTTGAATGATATATCTGGTATAGAAAACGATATACTAAGGTCTGAAATGACTTCTCTTGCTTATGTTTATTTTCCAAACACTTTTGCTAGTTTTGCTGATTATAAAAATGAAAAGCTATTAGTCAGCAAAGATAATATTTTGGAGAGTTCAAAGACTGTCACAGAATTAAGAAATTCTGTTGTTGGGTTAAATGAGAACTCTACTGAAACAACAGGAATAATCGGTGGTATTCAAGATAGTTTAGAGTTTGTTATAGAAGACCAAAGTATTGTAGCGTTATATAATGATAATTCTGGGATTAGTGCAAAGATAAACTTATATACAGCTATAAATGCTACTACTGACATGAGCGAAGAATGTTTTGACTTAATGAAAATATTTTTAAGTGATGAGATACAAACAGGCGACCAATTAAAACATGGAGAAAAATATTACGGTACATTTTATAGTAATAGTATCTATGGTCTGCCAGTAAATGATTATGTTTTTGAAGATTCACTTCGATATAATTATTATGGTATTTCTGATGCGATAATTAACGATGTTACAGATATGAAAAACCAAATTGACAACGTAAGTTTTAACTGCAATATAGATAGAGAAATTTTTGGCATAACATTCTTTGAAAATGATATAGAACAAAGCTATCAAACAATTCAATCTATTGTATTGGAGTAATGATTAATGAAAAAATTAACTCCGTATATACTAATTTTACCCTTGCTTTTAGGCTGTACTGTTTTCTTTATTTATCCGTTTTTTCTAAATATAGGCTATTCTTTAACCACTGGTTATGGGTCAAATGCTAAATTTTCTGGGCTAGAAAATTATGTAGATATTCTTAATAACGATGCTTTTACACTCGCTTTTTCTAACACCATGAAATTTTTGATAATCTCATTACCTTTGGTTTTAGCCATATCATATATACTTTCAATAACCTTAAAAAATGGTGTGAGCAGAAACAAAATATTTAAATCTGTGTTTCTGCTTCCATACATCATGCCTATAGTTGGAACAGTTTTGTTGATAGAGACTATATTTGCAGAGCGAGGCTTGTTGAATGATTTGCTGTTACGTTTTGGTGTTCCACTAAACGATTGGCTTAACTCAGAGTACTCTTTTTGGGTTGTGGTTCTATTGTTTTTGTGGAAAAACACAGGTTATAGCACTATACTTATGCTTTCTGGCTTGCTTACTATACCACAAGAGCATTATGAAGCAGCAGACATGGACGGAGCTAATGGTATGCAAAAATTTTGGTTCATCACTAACCCTCAAATGCATAATACAGTTTTTTTAACAGTTATTTTTACTTTAATTAACGCTTTTAAATGCTTTAGAGAGATTTTTTTAATCGGTGGTGAACACCCTAATAACAGTGTTTATATGTTACAGCATTTTATCAATAATACTTTTAAAAACATGAATTACTTTAAGCTGTCGACTGCTTCGGTTTTGTTGTTTCTTGTTTTATCTATTTGCTTTTTAGTGTTTTATCTTTTTATTATTAAAACAGAAAACACAGAGGTTAGGAGGAAGAAATATGCGAAAAAATAATATATTTCCAAACATAGTTTTATTTTGTTTAGCTCTGCTTTGTGTAATTCCCTTTTTGTATATTATATTTCTATCTTTAGAACCTAACGCATATTATGAAGTGTTTTTGAGCGATTTTAAGTATTTGTCTCGATTTTGGACAAGCATTATTATGTGTACTGTTATTGTTTTATTAAACCTAACAATTTCATGCCTTGCAGCATTTTCTTTTGCTAAATACAATTTTAAGCTAAAAAACTTTTTGTATTTTGTTTTAATTATCATAATGATAATGCCACTGCAAGTTACAATAGTTCCTACTTACACAATACTTCAACAACTCGGTTTACTTAATTCTTATAGTGCATTAATATTGCCGTCTGTATTTATGCCTTTAGGTACGTTTATTTTAACACAATGTTTTAAAGCAGTACCTAACGAGGTAATGGAGTCTGCTAGGCTAGACGGAGCTAACACGGTTCAAGTTATTACAAAGATATTTGCACCTATTAACAAGAGTGGTTTAGTGTGTGTGTCCTTGTTAGTTTTTATGGATAACTGGAACATGACAGAGCAACCAGTAGCTTTTTTAAGCGACTACACAAAGTTTCCTTTATCCGTTGTGTTGGTATATTTACCACCTGACACTATTCCTGCTCATCTAGCTTCATGCATACTAGCAATTTTGCCAGTACTCTACCTGTTCTTGTTCTTTAATAAGCAGTTAATAGAGGGCATAAGTTTAAGCCAAGTTAAAGGCTAAATAAACCGAAAGGAGAGGTACACTTGAAAAAGGTAATAATTTTAACCATGTTTGTACTGATAGCGTGTAGCATAACATCTATTTGGGTTAACACTCAAATGACACCAACAGCTAATACTGTGAACATCATTAACCGTGGAGATACGCAAACAATAAGGTTTAGTGCTGTGAATTACGACCAATATGGTAGCTTTATATATACAGCAGAAGATATTTCATCTTGGAATGGAAATGAGACTATTGCTGTTAAAAAGCAAATTAAAGTTATCAGTGTAGAAAATGGCAGTGCTGTAATATCTAGTGGTGATTACAATAAATATATAGCCGATACTTCAAAGCCTATATCTGAAAACGACACTGTAAAAACAAAGGATAGTGTAGAAAAATCTATTAAAGATTACATAGTTATTCTTAATGATAATACTACGGTAACAAGCTTGAAAAATTACACGGTCACAGGACAAACAGCCAATTATCTGTATATCACAGACACAAAAGAAAGTGGAACATTTTTTGAAAACGAACTTAAATTCAGCTTGCAAAATGAGATAGAACCAGAAATTTTACGAGTGCTTTCCGTATCAGATTATAACGAGTTTTTAGCACAAAAAGATAACATAATTTTAGCTATAGTACTTCTATGTGTTTCGTTATTAGCTTTAATATTCTCATTCATCAAATATAAACGTAAAGCTGTTAATATCTCTTGTGTAGCGTTATCGATTATTTTCATAGCATTATTTAGTTTTACATTATATAACATAAATCTTCCGTCATCTGTGTTGCCAGTGGATAATCTCTTTGATTTTGCACATTATGATGAACTTAGCGAAGTATTTAACATATCTATTACATAGCAAAAAGGTAGCAGAGATAATTCCCTGCTACCTTTTAATATTATTGTGTAAATTCTAAATTGTCAAAACTTGTGATAGTTATTACGCCACTTTCTGTCTCGTAATAAGTTATTTTAACTTCATCACCTACAATAGTAAGTGACAATTCTGCACTTAAATCAGAGGAAGCTGTAAAGATTTTATCCTCTTTACCCTCTATAATTAGTCGATAAGTCAAGCCTATGTCAGTGCTTTCACTCGCTACCCTAACTACTTTGCCAGTGAACTCAACTTCCTCTCCCCCACTTGGTACAAATGAACTCGTAGCGCCTAAAATTCTGTCGTAATCTCTTAACGCACCACTGATTGTGTCAGCAGTACCAACTGTTGTTACATCAGAAACTGATACAAAAGCGTATTGTTTAATCAACCCACCCGCGTCTTTAAGGGTGATGAAATAAGTCGGTATACCGTTGTGGTTGATGATTATAGGTGAAGTCGCAAAGTATTGATATTGTTGCACTGCGCCCTCAGCAGACATCATAGCTGCGTATTCAGTAGCACCACTGATTTGATATAGTTTAGACTCTTTTGTTACCATGTCTACCATAACAAAACCAATTGCTGACTCGTCAGCTCCAACTGATGTTAAGCCTGTAAATAGATAACAGTTACCCTCATTATAGATAATTGCTGTCTCTCTACTTGTCATAAATTTATCTTTGTTAGAGAAGTTAAATATGCCGTGAACATACTCACCTTGGTTAGTGATTTGGTCAAGAATAAAGTCTTCTGGTTGCACTCTGTCTACCCATTCAGGAACTTCGGCAATTGTGTACTCGTTAGTCTCGCCTGTCTCTGCATTAAGTGTGATAACACCTGTTGCCTCTGGCAAGCTAAATAGCCAATCATTTTTATAAGTTGTGATAATCCAGTGTGGAACACCATCGTCGCTTATCTCAAAGCTATAATCTGTAATTCCGTCAAATACATGCCCTTTTACTATTCTTAGGTATCTGTCAATATCGTCAAAGAAGTAAGAGTTAGGCTGATATTTAATAGGGCTTTCTACAAACTCTACGTCTTGCAGATTAGTAGCAGATACTTTGATATATCCTCTTGAACCCTCTAGGTTATTTAACCACATAAAAAATCCTGAGTGATGCAGTGGAACTGCCCAGATAAGCTCTCCATTAACTTGTTGTATAACTGGTTCGCCAACAAAAACTTGAGAACCCATACCAGGGTCTTCGCCTAATTCTCTGTCTGCTAAAGTCTTAGCTAGATTTCTATCAACTATTGGCACTTGGTCTAAGTCCATAAGTTGAACATCTTCGGAAAATTCAGTAATTTGTGGTGTGCCAAGTTGGTCTCTGTAAGCCCAGTAGTTAAATAATGGAGCTGAAATCACATTTGCAAGGAAATATAATCCCCACAAGATACCTAAAATAACAAGTAGCTTTTTAAATCCTTTAACCTTTGGGTCAAAGTTCACTTCTACCCTACCGTTCATTCCTTTTTCAAGTTGTAATCCTTTGAACAACACAGATGAATTAGCAACTACAAATGCTGTGATAAAGAACAAAATGTTAAAAGCACCTTGTGCGTAAATTGGGTTTAAAACTGATGGATTAATTAAATACGCTAGTACAAAAAACGCGACTAAACCTAGGTTTATCAATGGTCTTTTTGATTTTTTCATATTTACCCCCTAATAATTACTTTGCTTTGTTAATAAGCAAATCAATTTCCTCTTTGTTAAAATAATATTTTTTATTACAGTATGGGCATACAGTCTCGATTTTATCATCTTGCAATGGGATACTCTCAAGCTCTGTCGCTCCTAAAGTAATTAAGGCATTAGCATATTTTTCTTTGCTACATGTACAAGCATAGTGAATTGGCATTTCGTCTAGTTTGTCAACCTCAAAACTTTTTAGAGCAGTTTCGCAAATTTCTTCTAAAGAAAGTCCTTTTGCAAGCATAGTAGTCATTGGTTCTAAGGTTTTTAAATCTTCTTCAAGTCTTTGAATATCGCTCTCATACGCTCCCGGTAAAACTTGAATTAACAAACCACCAGCTAAAATAGGTTTGTGGTCTAGCTTATCTGTTAAAACGCCAAGTGCACATACAGTTGGAACTTGTTCACTTGTTGCATAATATGCTGTAACATCTTCTGCTATCTCTCCTGTAACAAGCTCTGTTTGACCAATATATGGCTCACCTGTACCGAAATCTTTAATAACGCACATTCTGCCGTCTTTACCAACAGCAGTTCCAACGTCTAGTTTGCCGTCTTCTCTTAACGGTAAGTTAACGTTATTGTTCTGCACATAGCCTCTAACATTGCCTTTGCTGTCAGAAATTGCAACAACTGTTCCAAGTGGGCCACCACCTGCAAATTTCAGTGTAACAGTTGAATTATCCGACTTTAGCATTGCACCCATGATAGACGCAGCAGTTAGCGACCTGCCTAATGCAGCTGCTGCAACAGCTGTTAAACCATGAACTTGCTCTGCCACCATTACAGCTTCTGTGCTGTCAATCGCTGCTATCATCATGCTTCCATCATGTGTTATACATCTAATTATTCTGTCCATTCTTTATTAGTATTCTCCTTCTTTTTTGCCACCACTACAATTCTCTCAGAGCTGTCAGTTGGTGGTGTAAAGCTTAAATTGTCAAAAAACTCAATGTCAGTAAACCCAGATTTTTCAAGCATTTTAATCAATGTCGTAGTATCTGTTGTTATCTCACTAAAGTTTTCTGTATGCCTTGTGTAAGTATTATTTTCTTTAACAAAAAAATCTAAGCTAATGTTAATTTTGTCTGTTTCTTCTTCAAACTCATTTTGCCAAACACAATAAACCTCGTCAGTCTCAAAGACAAAACAGTTGTTGTTCAGAACATTTCTGTGTTTGTGCTGAGTGTTAAAGTCAAAGATAAATAATCCATCTTTCTCCATAAAAAAGCTAACTTTATCAAAAGCTTTTTGTATCTCTGAAAAATTTGGCAAATGATTTATGCTGTCTAATGTGCAAAACACAGTATTAACTGTGCCATATAAGTTTAGGTTCTGCATTTTTTGTTTAAGAAATAGAATATCAGCGTCTTCGTCATAAGCCTTTTCCATTGCTTGAGAAAGCATAGCTTCCGAGCTATCTATTCCATAAACATCTACACCTTTTTTGTGTAGCTCTAATGTAAAGCTTCCTGTGCCACATGCCAAATCAACAACGATACCGACATGGTGATTTAATCTTTCGCATAATTTCAAAAAATAATCCGCCATGTCGGTATAATTAACATTTTTAGTTAGACTGTCATAATACAAGGCAAAAATATCGTAAGATTTCATTTTGCTTTGCTCCTTATGTTTACTTATTTAGTTTAGAAAAAACTAAATCGTATCCGTCACTGCCGTAAATCAACGAACGATTTACACGGCTGATTGTCGCTGTAGATGCACCTGTTTCAGCTACTATATCGCTATATACACGTTTTTCGCTTAGCATTTTTGCAACTACTAATCTTTGTGACATTGCTTTAAGCTCTGGTACTGTACATAAATCTTCAAAAAACTTATAACAGTCATCTTTGCTCTCTAGCTTAAGTATAACATCAAATAAAAAATCTACGTTTTCGTCGTGAAGTTTTGTGTTCATTTAAAAAACCTCCTGTTTTAATATGTATATTTTACCACACTAGTACGCAAAAGTCAAACATATTATAATTAATTTTTCACCTAATGACAAAATGTTATTTAGTACCAAAAATTCTGTCCCCAGCGTCACCAAGACCAGGGATTATATAACCGTTCTCGTTAAGCTTTTCATCTACTGATGCACAGTATACTTGAACATCAGGATGTGCTTCACTCAGAGCTTTCACACCCTCTGGCGCTGCAATAATACACAAGAATTTAATGCTTTTTGGGTTATGCTCTTTTACCATGCTAATCGCATCAATCGCCGAACCACCAGTAGCAAGCATTGGGTCAAGCACAATAACTTCTCTCTCGTGAATATCAGCTGGCAATTTGTTGTAATACACAACTGGTTGTAGAGTGTCGTGGTCTCTATATAGTCCAATGTGTCCAACTTTTGCAGACGGCACAAGGTTTAACATACCCTCAACCATGCCAAGACCTGCTCTTAAAATTGGCACAAAAGCAACTTTTCTGCCGTCTATAACTTTAGTTGTTGTAACTGTCATTGGTGTCTCTACTTGCACATCTACTAAAGGCCAGTTTCTTGTAGCTTCATAACACATTAAAGTTGCAATCTCGTTTGCTAGCTCTCTAAATTGTTTTGTACCAGTTGATTTGTCTCTTAAAAAAGTTAATTTGTGTTGAATTAATGGATGATCCATAACAAAAACGTTGTTCATTATGCGTTTCCTTTCTCTATATCGTGAATTAAATTTACTCGTCTCTCGTGTCTGTCACCTTCAAATTCTGTGTTTAAGAAAATATCAGTGATTTTCTTTGCCATAAAATCAGAAACTACTTGTGCTCCAAGGCACAAAACATTTGCATTGTTGTGTCTTCTTGTCATCTCTGCGCTGTACACATCACCACAAAGTGCTGCTCTAATTCCATTTGCTTTGTTAGCTGCAATGCTGATTCCAATTCCTGTTGAACATATCAAAATGCCAAAATCGCACTCTTTTGCATTATAGGAATTAGTAACTGCTGTAGCTACCTCTGGGTAGTCAACGGATTCTTTGCTATAGCAACCAAAATCTTTTACCTCTACCCCTTTTTCTAATAAATCTACTTTAATACTTTCTTTTAAATCATAGCCGCCGTGGTCACAGCCAATAGAAATTTTCATGTTTTGCTCCGTTCTTTCCTGTTAAATGTTTTTCTTTAATTTATTGTTTAATTCTCTTTGTGCTTGTGGCAATTGCAAATACATTGGTTGTATCTCGTCTGCTGTTATTTTAGGTTTATCATTTGAAGCAAACGCTACAGATGAACCCTTGATATATCTGTCTGTCTCAGTCGCAATAAAGCTATCAAATTCGCTGAATTTATCAGCAAAAACCTTTACCCCACCACCTGTTAGTACTATGTTTTCGTTATATTCTTTTAGTTTTTCAAAAATCACAGATAACTCTAAACAGTCATCTTGCCAAAGCCTAGTTATTACACCATTTTCTTGTCTAAACAATGCAACATAAGCTCTGTCACACCTAGCATCAAGCAATGTGCAAATCAAGCTATTTTGTTTATTCAAGAAGTTATATGCAAGTGCCTCTAGACAAGACACTGCTGTGCATGGAATATCTTCAGCAATTGCTAACCCTTTTACAGCAGATACTGCAATTCTAACACCTGTAAACGAGCCAGGACCAACTGTTACTGCAATATGCTCAGGCTTTTGCTTATATAACTTATAAACAAGCTCTACCATTGGCATTAAGTTTTGGCTATGAGTTAATCCATTATTCAAAAAATATTCTGCTATAATTTTTTCGTCATCTACGAGCGCTACTGACGCAGTCACATCTGACGAATCTAGTGCTAATGTAAGAATAACATCATCTCCTATCTATATTTATCACTCTACTATTGTCGTTTTCGCCCAGTTCAATGCTTACATATATAGTGTTATCCTCTAAAACATTTTCTATATTTTCGCTCCACTCTATAATGAGTATGGCATCTGAACTCAGTAAGTCAAAAAATCCTGTAGAGTATAAATCGTCATAAGTTTCAATTCTATACATATCAAAATGATACACACTACACTTCGGTGTCTCATATTCGTTCATTATTGCAAATGTTGGGCTAGATACTACGTCTTCCCCTCCAAGACCTGCAATAACTCCATGAGTAAAAGTAGTTTTACCCATGCCCATTCCACCTAAAAACGCAACAACATCACCAGGGTTTAGGCTTTCACCTAAACTCCTAGCAATATTTAGTGTTTCTGTTAAACTGTTGCTTATGTATTTCATATTAGAATAATCCACTTATAACTGCATTTTTATCAATATCTATTTTCTCTGCTGCTGGTACTTTTGGCAAACCTGGCATTATCATAATGTCGCCTGCATACGCAACAACAAATCCAGCACCGTTAGATACTTTAAGGTCTCTTATAGTTAATGTAAAGTCAGTCGGTCTACCTAGTAAACTAGGGTCATCTGATAATGAGTATTGAGTTTTAGCAATACACACTGGTAGTTTGTCTCCACCTAAATCGTTAATCTCTTTTAAAGATTTTAAAGCTTGGTTTGTGAGTGTAACATCTTTTGCACCATAGATTTTAGTAGCAATAGCAGTGATTTTCTCTTTAATGCCAATGTCTAATGGGTATATTGGAGCAAAACTCTCACTACCGTCTTTTTCCTCAATTGTTTTGCATACTGTTTCAGCTAGTAACTTACCACCGTTTCCACCTTTAGCAAAAACTTCCGTAAGTGCATATTCAACACCTAAATCTTTACAGCATTTGTCTATAACTGCAAGTTCAGCGTCAGTGTCAGTTAAAAATCTGTTAATTGCAACTACAACAGGTACTCCGTATTTATGCATGTTTTCAACATGTGCTTTAAGGTTGATAATACCTTTTTCAAGAGCCACTGTGTCCTCATTAGCAAGTTCTGCTCTCACAACTCCACCATTATATTTTAATGCCCTTACAGTAGCTACTAAAACTATGCAAGAAGGTTTCAATCCAGCTTTTCTGCATTTAATATCAAGGAATTTCTCTGCACCTAAGTCAGAGCCAAATCCTGCTTCTGTAACACAATATTCAGCCATTTTTAAAGCTAATTTTGTTGCTCTAACAGAGTTACAACCATGTGCGATATTCGCAAATGGACCACCGTGCATAATAGCTGGCGTACCCTCTAATGTTTGTACTAAGTTAGGGTTAATAGCGTCTTTTAACAAAGCAGCCATTGCGCCGTCAGCTTTAATATCTTTAGCGTATACTGGTGTACCGTCATATTTGTAAGCGATTAGTATATTACCTAATCTCTCTTTTAAATCAACTGCATCAGTAGCAAGACATAGAATAGCCATTACCTCACTAGCAACTGTAATGATAAAGCCGTCTTCACGAGGAATACCATTAATTTTACCACCTAAGCCAACAACAACATTACGAAGTGCTCTATCATTCATATCTAAACATCTTTTAATAAGAATACGTCTTTGGTCGATACCTAAGTCGTTGCCTTGTTGCAAATGATTGTCTAACATAGCACAGCAAAGATTATTAGCAGAAGTTATAGCGTGCATATCTCCTGTAAAGTGTAGGTTGATATCCTCCATTGGTAGAACTTGAGAATAACCACCACCAGCAGCTCCACCTTTAACACCAAAAACAGGGCCTAAAGAAGGTTCTCTTAAAGCTATGATAGAATTTTTACCTATCTTAGCCATAGCTTGACCTAAACCTATAGTAACAGTAGTTTTACCCTCACCCGCTGGTGTTGGATTAATAGCTGTAACTAAAATTAGTTTACCGTCTTTTTTATCGTCTAATCTAGCGAATATACTTTCATTAAGTTTAGCCTTATATCTTCCATAAGGTTCTAACTCGTCTTCTCTAACTCCAAGATTATCTGCAATTTCTTTAATTGGTTTAATAACTGCTTGTTGTGCAATTTCAATATCACTTAACATTTTGTACGTCCTTTCAAGTTTCCTTACTCTAGATTATAATATAAAGTTGCAAAATAGTAAAGACAAAGATAGAAATTTCTTGAAGAAAGATTAAATTTGTGGTAGAATTATAAAAAAAGAAAGGAAAGGTATATGAGACATAGTAGATTTTTGAATTATATTGTAGATTATTATAGGCGTGCAGATAAAATTTTATGGCTGATTATTGCGTTTATATCTATATATAGCTTAACACTTTTAAGGAGTGTTTCTAGAGCCACAAACACGGATTATTACGAAGTACAGCTTTTAGCGATAACACTCGGTGTGGTAGGTGCATTAGTTTTAACATTTATAGATTATTCTACACTCGCCAATTATTGGCATTTGATAGCATTCGCCTCGGTGTTCCTCATGCTGTTCACGGCATTTTTTGGTGTGAATGTATCTGGTAGTGGAGGTGTTAACGCTACGGCGTGGATAAATGTTTTTGGCAGAACATTCCAAACGTCTGAACTTGTTAAAATTGGATTTATAATTACCTGCGCAAAACATTTGGACACTTTAAAGAAAAAAGAAGTCTTAAACCAACCGTTTCACATAATTCTTGTGTTAATACACGGAATTATTCCATTCTTGCTTTGTAATTTACAAGGTGACGACGGAGCAGGTATTGTATTCTTTGCAATGTTTTTGTTTATGTGCTACGCAGCTGGAGTTCATGCAAGATACTTTATTATATTGTTCTCTCTAGCACTAATTGCTGTTCCTCTAATCTGGAACTACGCACTAGACGAGTTCCAGATAGAGCGATTTACTTCTGTTTACAACTTAGATGACCCAACAGTAGCTATGGACGGAGGTTATCAACAATATCAAGCAAGAATAACAATAGGCAGTGGTGGTCTTTTTGGCAAAGGTTTGTTTGAGGGCGACCGTGTGCAATCAGGCGCTGTTACTTTCCAACACAGTGACTTTATTTTCTCTGTAGCTGGTGAAGAATTAGGCTTTATAGGGAGTGTTATGGTAATTCTTTCGCTAGTTGTTTTGACTATCAGAGTGTTATACATAGCTGGTAAATCTAGGGATAGCCTAGGTGAAATTATGTGCTTCGGCTTTTTAGGACTTGTAGTACTACAGTCAATTACTAATATCGGAATGTGCCTAGCTATACTTCCCGTTATGGGCGTTACGCTTCCGTTTTACAGTGCAGGTGGTTCATCAGCAGCATGTTTGTATTTTGCTATTGGTCTTTTACAAAGCGTTTATATGAGACGTGAGTATATTGACGGAGTTAAACTTAGAGGCAGAACAACCACAGGATATTCGTATAAAAGATTTAAAGAACTTGGAATGTAAAATAATCAAAATATTTTGTATTTTTCTGCAAAATAAGTATTGACATTATTGGTTTAATATGGTATTATTATTTTCGGAACTTTTCCTTATGAAATGTTCCAGCTTGGACCAATAGCTCAGTTGGTTAGAGCAACCGGCTCATAACCGGTTGGTCCGGGGTTCGAGTCCCTGTTGGTCCACCAGTCGAAAGTCCTAACACATGTTTTGTGTTAGGACTTTTTTCTATTCTTAATCAAGTTGTTTGAGTGGTAGAGATAGCTTTATCAGAAGTTAACCAAAAACTAATAATTCTGAACACTACTATTTTATTGACATTTTCTGTAATTAAGTTTACTATGGAAGAAAAGATCATATTAGGAGGGATTACTTTGAGTAAAATATTTTTAAACGACCTTTTGAATTTCAGTGATGATGATTACACTAAGGTCAAAGTTAGATTTAACCAATTTAACGGAGAGATAAACCCAATGGACGAATATCAAGCCAACCCTAATATTGTTGACACACAGTGGCTATTTTGGCGTAGTACTCAACGTTTTTTTAGTGTCGGGCAGATTGCAGTTTGCTTTTTAAAGCTAGCAGATGATACTTGGCTTTTAACTACAATTAAGCGTGTAACTAAAGAACTAGATATTATAAATGGAGTTAATTATAATGGTGAAATATTAGAGGAATATAAACGATATTTTGGAAGGGTTGTTATAAAATTTCACAAGGATTTCCAAGCACAAGGACGATACTATGACACTATTTGTGACAAATTAGAAGTCCTACAAATACTTCCTAATGTGTTTGACGGTGATGATTTCCCAGGGTATGACAAAGTTAGATTGACATTTAACAAGCTACAGGCTATAATTTCAAGAGGAAAAAAAGATTGGATAGCAGCTCTCGAAAATCAAAAAGCAGTATATTTGATTACAGATACATCAAACGGAAAGATGTATGTAGGCTCTGCTACTGCTGACACAGGAATGTTACTTCAAAGGTGGAAAAACTACGTGACTGACGGACATGGTGGTAACAAAGAACTCAAAGCACTTGTCTCTAAAAATGGCTTTGAATATGTTAAAAGCAATTTTCAATATTCTATTCTTGAAAACTACAATGCAAAAGTTGATGACCATATCATATTTAAGAGAGAGACATGGTGGAAAGAAACATTGTGTTCAAGAAAATTTGGGTATAACAAGAATTAGATTATATATCATTAAATATTAGATAACACACCTAATTTAATAATTATTATAAAGAAAAAACTTATCAGAATGTTTAACACATTTGATAAGTCTTTTTAGAAATCAAATTTGTTGCAAATTAACAATTTAAAACACATACAAAAAGGGCAACTGACTCACCAGTTGCCCTAGATTTATTGAATTAATTAACTACTTAAAACAGCAATTATTCAGCCATTTTCTTTAGTCTATCGTATTTAGCTGCTGCGTCTTTTTCTGCCTCAGCAAACAATTTCTCTGCTCTTTCTGGGAATGTACGAGCCAAGATGTTGTAACGAACTTCGCCCATGATAAAGTCACGGTAAGAAGCAGACGGCGCTTTACTATCCATTACGAATGGGTTTTGGCCTGCATCTGCACGACGTGGGTCGAAACGGAAGTTGAACCAGTAACCTGAAAGCACTGCTTTTTTCTCCTCAGCGATAGAAGCTGACATACCACCTTTGATACCGTGGTTGATACAAGGAGCATAAGCGATGATGATTGAAGGTCCATTATAGCTCTCAGCCTCTTCAAAAGCTTTGATACATTGGTTCATGTCTGCACCCATAGCGATTTGTGCTACGTATACATAACCATAGCTCATTGCGATAGAAGCTAAGTCTTTTTTCTTCATTGTTTTACCGGAAGCTGCGAATTGAGCAACTGAACCAGCAGGTGTAGCTTTAGAAGCTTGACCACCAGTATTAGAGTAAACCTCTGTATCGAACACTAGGATATTAACATCTTCGCCAGAAGCAATAGCATGGTCTAGACCACCGAAACCGATGTCATAAGCCCAACCGTCACCACCAACAATCCATACAGATTTTTTAGCTAGGAAGTCTTTATCTTCTAGTGTTTTCTTAGCAAGAACGCCAACTTCACAATCAAATGCTGCTGCTTTTTCTAGTTCAGCTACCATAGCAGTAGTTGCTGCGTCATTGTCTCTTGTGCTTTTCATTGTAGCAATATATTGCTCACAAGCTGCTTTTAATTCAGCATTTTCTGTTTTCTCAATAATTGTCATGATATATTCTTGTAATCTACCACGAACTGCATTTTGAGCAAGTTGCATACCCATACCAAACTCAGCGTTATCCTCAAATAATGAGTTTTGCCATGCAGGACCATGTCCTTGTTTGTTAACTGTGTATGGAGTTGCAGGAGCAGAACCACCCCAGATTGAAGAACAACCTGTTGCATTTGCGATAAACATTTTGTTACCAAATAGTTGTGTTGCAAGTTTTGCATAAGGAGTCTCACCACAACCACCGCAAGCGCCAGAGAACTCAAGAAGAGGTTGTTTAAATTGGCTACCTTTAACAG
>CAYJKT010000026.1:0-41611 GCA_964370775.1 uncultured Eubacteriales bacterium
CATGTAATTTGTGCATCAACTTCCCCCTTAATAGGAATTGTATCAAATTCCAACACTAGGTTATGTTCTTGTCCGTTTATTGTAGTGCCTGTTATGTCATACACTTCTTCAATGTCCAAGACTGCGGACTCCAACTGGCTAATTCGCACTGTTAATGTATCGCTTGCACTCCACTGAGAAACTAGTTTATTTAAGTAAGTTTCTATCACTTCGCTAATCTTGCTTAAAATATTTTCGCTGTTTTTTACACTTACATTAACAGTTATGTTTATCGCCTGAGTTTTAACAGGTGAGATAGTGCAAACATGTCCAATAGGTGCAAGCCCCATTCCTTGTCCCATTTGAGGGTCGAAAATGTTTTGTATCTCCGATATAAATACATCTGTTGGCACTTGATTATTCGCACCCACTATAACAAGCTTTACAGTGCCGGCTCCGTTCCAAACAGGTATTACCTTTACGCCGCCAACACCTGATATACTCATAGCTTTTTCTTTGTAATCTGCAACATTTCCACCAAAAGCTTGTTCACTTAAGCTGCTTAAATACCTTGTTCTAAAGGCTTCTGTGTCCTCTTCATCTCTAGCTGGCACTTTAATCGCTTTTAGTTTAGAATAACTTAGGTTCTGCACAAAATCTATTGGAAACAAGTACTCCTCTGCTACATTGCCCACGCTTCCACTCTGCTCGCAAATCACGTTATACTCGTTAATTCCAGTTTGTTCTTCCACCACAAAGGTTAAATCTCCACTCAAAAACCTGTTGCCTTGTTCAACATCTCCAACAATAGTAGCTGTCCACACAGCGTTGCTTGCAGATAACGGATAAATCGCTCTTTCGGCTGCACGTC
The DNA here is from genome assembly GCA_964370775.1 of uncultured Eubacteriales bacterium. Taxonomy (GTDB): domain Bacteria; phylum Bacillota; class Clostridia; order Oscillospirales; family Acutalibacteraceae; genus SIG603. The sequence goes on from CAYJKT010000026.1 coordinate 851, forward strand.
TTTCCAAAAAGCTTCTGCTTTGTGTGTCTGCAAAGCACTCGTTTATTATTTTGTCAAGCTCGAAATACGCCATAAAAATTTCTACAGCAGCAGGTGCTAAACTGTTCATGATTATCGAGCCTTCTCTTTTATCTATGTTGTCAGGTATTCTATCTAACATTCTGTTAAGTATGGTATCGTAACTTAAATTCTCGTACATTAAACCACTCCTTCATAACTTATGTTTCCAAAAATTGTTTTAACATCAAATTTCAACTTTAATTGTCTGTCACTTATCTCTACATCAAAATTACTTATAGATGTAATCCTGTCGTCAGTCGTTAGCACATCGCTAACCATTGTCTCTGCTCTTGCCATAGCAAGGTCAGACGCAAGCCCTGTTATACCTTGCAGTTCGCAACCATAGTTCCAAGAATAAATCCCAAACTTAAATCTTTCTGTTCTAAGCATTAGATCTATGCTTTGCACTAGTGCTTCTTTTTCGTCCACCATGCCAATGATTTTCCCACCACTTATTTTATAACTTAGCGACGGCATGGTTTCTTTCTCCCATAAATCTTTTAATAAAATCTCTTCACTAACAGGTATCATTTTTCTAACCTCGTCATGTTTACTGATACACCAATGTTATCGATTTACATTCCCAGTAACCATGCCTTTCTTAAATCCTCTACAAATTAAAACTGTTTATATCCAAATCCATATAATGCTCGCCAGAGCTAAAATAATGCGTAACTTTCTCCACAAGCATTAACTGATTAATACTTCTTCCCATAAAACTTAATCGTATCACAAGTGATGACCCACCTCTGACACGATAATCTCCCAAGCATTTTTTTATTAAAATGTTGATATTTTCATCTTTATATTTTTCAATAAGCCCCTCTGCCATTGCCTTAAGCTCATACACATTCAGCTCGTTATATAATGCGTAATATTCCAAAATACCATATTTTTGTTGCCTAACACTGTTGTGTGCCACATATAACTCTTTTACCCCTGTCTCTGTGTTGTTCCTAGCAATTGTCACTTTTGTGTACACATTAGTATCTATAGAAACAGAGTATTCAAACGAATTAATACAGCTTTCGTCTATCAAAATTGGCAAAACCATGTTGTTAATATCTGTGAGTGACAGTGTACCAAAATCGTCGTAAAGCACAAATAATTTCTTTGCTTTGTCATAGGTAATATCGCTTGCATTTCCCAAAATATCAAACAAACTGCTTTCTTCAATTCTTTTTTCTATCACATAAGATGTATCCTCAATCTTCCCCTGACGCAAACCATATTCTGTGCATAGCTGTTTTAATAAGTCCGAATACTTCTTGTTTCTATATACTAAGGATGTTTTATTATGAAAATATCTAAGTGCATCATAACACTTAACACTTACTGTGTCTTTACCTGTTTGAGCTGTGCTAAAAACATAACCATAAAACATACCTTGACCTTTAAACCTAAAACTCACAGCGTTACCCATTTCACACTTCAAACCGTAATCAATGTAACATGTAAAGTTTAAAACGGACGGCATATTATGTCTGCTTATCTCAAGCTTAATTTCGCCACAAACAACAGGAACATATACATAACTTCCGTTTTCAATAAGTATCTCACAGTCAGTATATTCTGTGTGAGTGTAAAAAAGTGAATTTCCCCTATTGCTGTTGTATGCAGTTTCGCTTTCGCTCATTATCTTAACATCTTCGACTTGACTGTTATTGTTCGTGTTTTCCACTCCGTCAGTCGCCGTGTTCATGTTAGGTAAACTTGCTGTTAGGTACTGTGTCGGTTGTATTCTTGCGTTGCTAGTGTCCCGTACCTCAAAGTGCAAATGAGTTCCAAAGCTTCTGCCAGTGTTGCCCATGTAACCCAAGTTTTGCCCTTGAAAAATCTCTTGACCAACATGAACATACACGTTTTGCAAGTGAGCATATAAAGTATAATGACCATTAGCATGTTTGATTTTTACACAGTTGCCATAAGAGCGATTACCAGACGAATATGTATCATTAGGTATACCTGTTTGGCACCAATCCACCACACCATCAGAATGTGCCACAATCATGTCAGTTCCGCCATCACTGCCAATTATATCCACACCTAAATGGCTATTTGAATTATACCTCTGTGTAATTGTGTAATCCTTGCTTTTAAAAACTCTACAACCCATAATACCCTCCTATGGCAGATTAATTTTAGTACCAGGGAATATCCACCAATCCCCTGATTCAGGAGGATACCCTCGGCTACTTGCAACGCTGTCTAACAGTTCTTTATTTAAGTTATATATATCTATCCATTTGTTGTCGTTACCATAAAATCTTCTTGCTATAAAAATAAGATTATCACCTGATTTTATCGTGTACTGGTCATACACCTGTGTCGGTGGAGTAATCGTTTCTCTGTCTGGTTCTTTCTCTGGTGTAACGGGTGCTGGCTTAATAATTTTGTCTGACACACTAATCGCTTTTGTTGAGTAGTGAACGTATTTTTTCAAAGTAATAGTCGCACTAATATCTCCAACAGAATTCTCGCTAAACGCATAGTCTTCCAAGCTAACACTAGTGTTAATATACTTTCTTGAACTGCTGTCTGTCACTGTAAAATAAAAGCTAGATTTTCTGTTTTTTAAGTCGGTAATTATCTCTTGAAAATAAGACGGATATAAAAAAATACCACTATAAGTGGTAAAAGCATATTCTTTGGCTGGTAAAAGCAGAGTAAATTTATACTCTGTGTTACCACTTTGTTTTAACAGTGTCAGTTCCCCACCGTTAATTAAATCTAACTTTGTGTTTTTATTTTGGGCTGTAATATCTATCTTAGACGGCGCTACAGGCATTAAGATATTCCCTAAATAAAATCTATACATTTATATATGCACCCCCTGCGCCCCAGCGTTTAAAGCCTCGCTTAACTTTTTGCTTATCTCAGATATAACATCATCTATATTACTTTCGTTATGCATATTATACACCATTCCACTCATGTCAATGTTTATGTCAGAACGAACATTGCTATTGCTTGTTTTTGTGCTGTTGTTAACCGTGTCGCTAATCTCACTATACGAATTTTTGTCGCTTTTTATCTCAGCATAATCATTAAATACACCGTTGTAATCACTGCTGTTCTGTGTGCTATTTTGATTAACAAAACTCTCGTTAATAACATCATTTTGAAGCGTGTTGTTAACTGTTTTCAAGTCAACACTATTTTTAAGTATTTTTTCGTTTTTGTTAATCATCGGCTCTATAAATCTAGTCTCATTACTTAAAGCAATGGCTAAATTCTCGTCACTTAAAGCTGGTTTTTCACCTTGATTTACGCTAATCATTTTTAACTTTTTTTCTACTTCACTAGCTACCTCATTGTTGTTAACGACGAATTCCGTAGCTGGCATATATCTATTTAGTATGTCGGTATAAATATCATCACCCCATTTTAAGCTTTTGTTTCTGATTTAACATGTAAGTCCACGGCTGCCATAACAAAAGCTTTTTCATATATATCCATATCTAAATATTTTCTTGGTGTTAGTCCAAATTTGTGGAGGCAATAATATGCGTAGTTTGCATCTTTATCCCCCCCACTAATTAGTTTTTTGCTTGTTCTACCAATTCTTCCTCTGTTTTAAAGCCGTTAATCTCCAAAACTCTCTTGCTTAAATCCTCAAACTCTGCTGGAGTTAACATTCCGCAAATTAACTCCTCTGCTGTGTGCACACCGTAAGAATTTTGAAGCTGTATGCTTTGTAAATCGGGAAACATAACGCACATAACACAAAGTTTTGCTTGATATTTTCCACTGTTAAATCTTCCGTTTGCCTCAAAGCATTGCATTTTTATATCGTTGTTTTCTCCGGCACTAATGCACCCTATCTCCCACTCAGCTACCTTTCCGTCGTCTTTAAATCTGTCGGACAACACAAAGGTCTTCGTTTTAACTTTAACTATATTCTCTGCAAAAAAAGATTTTAAACTGCTCATGCGCCCATACCATTTATCAAATTAAATTTAGTTGGCATTTCCCAATCATCAAACGTTCCCTCAATATCCTCGCTTAAAGTTTGGCTGTTTGCGTCCAGTTTTGCTATCACGCCACCTGTTGATAAACAATCTTTTAGCAACACAATTTGTTTATACGCAGCAGAGCTTACGTCCTCGTTTATAATCTGAATATCCATAGTAGGCATAATGCCACTTCTTTTATATTCAAGCCACATCTCTCTTAAAACACTTTGGTTATAATAAGCAGAGCCTTTCCAAGTGCCTGTCCAACCGTCTGGTTTGCTTCCTTTACCAGTTCTTCCCAAAATAGCAACCTCAGTATTTTTGATAGTCATTTTTGCCTCAAATGAATGAAGTTGCATTAGGTTATATCTTATTCCATTTATTGTAATATACGCAGTTGCAAGCGCACCTGATATAGTATCCATTGCTCTCATAGTAGTACTCGACATATTACCCTCCTTAAATAATCACAACATTCATGTACAGCGTTTCCATAGCACCAGCTAAAAGAAGATTTTCTATGCTACACACAACACTTCTTTTATTTTCGCCAACATTAACACTAACACTTTCTGGTGTGAACGAATCTATCGCTCTTTCGTTTTGATAATTGCTAAGAATTTTACAAATATCATTCCACAAAGAGGTTCGTCCACTTTCATCATTAGCAACCTTGCCTAAGTAGTAATTGTTAAACCACAATGAAATTTCACTTGCAAGACCCATGCAAATTCTCACAGTTTGGTTGGATGAAAAATCGTTACCCTTAGTATCTGTGTAGCTTATAAAAGTGTTTATGTCTTTCAAAACTTTTGGCTCTCCGTTAACAATGTGCAAAACAAACTTTCCATCTTTAATCAAGCCACTTAGTTCACTTTGGGAGTAATCTGTGTCTATAGTTAACTCTCCGTCATATAACTTAGATGTCAATGACTCCCCCACACCAGCTTTTGCAAGTGCACCAGCAACCCAATACACAAGCGCAAATTTATCTTTATACTCCATCGTGTCATTCTCCACACTAACAACAGTTTCGTGGTCAACATTTTCCACCTTATGGCACACTAACTGAAAATTCGCACCACTTTCCTCATACAAACCTTTTGTGTATGTTACAAACATATTTTTAGTGGTGTCATCGCTAGATGGACAAATCAGCGTGTTAAAAGAATAATCACCTATCGCATTTAAAAAGCTTAGATAATCATCGCCTGTAACAGTTGGATTACTACCACCTGTAAGCTCGCTTTTTACTGTAACTGCTAATTCACTCCCTTTAAAATCAACATAAGCATTGCTAATAAGTTCTGCCGAACTTGTAGCGTTTTGTGCGTCTACAAGATTATTATTTACGTAAGTTTCTACTGTAAATTCACCCAGATTATCCACACTGTTTTTAACGCTTATAAAAATGTTGTTACCAAAGTCACCCACATATTTAGCTGTAGCTACAGCACTTTCAGCTTTTACACCACCAGTACCTAATCTATAAACAAATGCTTTGTTAGCATTTCTAAACACTTCCCTAATCTCAAGCATTTCGTCATCGGTGTAAACCTTGCCAAAAAGTTCCTCAGATTTCACGCTGACCTCAGTGTTATCCACAGCAAAAACCTCGCCAAGTTTGCCCCAACTTAATGCGCGAGGCAGTGCCACAATGCCTCTTAAAGATTGCTCCTGTGACACAAGCAACGGACTTGTAAAATTGATGTATGTACCCGGTAACACTTCATTTTGAGAAGTAAAACTTCCTGCACCTAATGCCATTATATCTTCCTTTCTTTGTAAGCTTTAATCAGCTTTTCAACTTCGTTTAACGTATATGTCTTTTCATTTATCAAAATTACATCTAACAAATACTTATAGTTAGCATATTTTTGAGACTTCACTATGTCCTGTTTATAATATTTAGTATTCTCCATTCTTCCTCCTTATCCTATCAAACAGTTTATATTACCCATAAGTTCTGCATCTTCCGTTCTACTTATATAATAACTGTATTCACATTCTATGGTTATTTTATCGCTCTCGCACTTCATCTCTGTAAAATTTGCTTTGAGACAAACATTTTCTTGTGGATATATTAGATTAAGGCTTTTTTCAAGCTTATCCAATTTGCTTAATTTATCTTCATGTTCACCCTCAAAATACATAAAGACTGAAAACTTTGCTGTCACTTTTAACATGTCAGACGGCACAGGTGTAGAGCTTATCGCAGTAGCTTCTACAACTAAATCGCCGTTTTTATACCCTTGTTTCACATTAGATACAAAAATGTTTTCAGTCTCAAATTCTTTTGCAAGCTCTGTTGTTATCCCAGTATATACAAGTTCTAACATCATACCCTCCTATTTTTTATTGCGAGTGGTATTTCTTTATGATAATCATACACCACAGCAAGACCTGCGTATTCAAAAGTTCTGCTAAAATTACCCTTGTTAACAATCACCTTCGCCCCCTCAGGCACATCGATTTCAATGTCCACAAATACGGACACCCTCTGAGATATATCAGATATTTTTTCGTCTGTTGCATCTTTTAGATAATAATGATTTCTTAAATGGCACGGCACATCATTATGCAAAATTTTCTCGCTAACTCTTGTTATACCAGTTTTAGGGTCTCTGATGTTTTCATACACAATCACTGTGCATTTGTGTTTCCACATACTTTGCATCTGCTTTTTCACCAGTTAATCCCCCTGTATCTTGCAATAATTTCCTCACTTGGCTTAATTAAAGCAGTAATGAAATCTAATTCACTACTGCCATTTTCAAAACTTATACTCACATCACCCTGTGTCATACTCTTTACTGTTCTATATTCACCGTCCGCATATATTTTGTCTTTCAAATACAGTCCAGCTGTCATGTCCGCACACACATTATATAACTCAGTAGCAATTTCATCTACATTTAATATAGACATTAAACTTAGCACAGCTTTGTCATAATATAACTCAAGTTCGCTATTATCTATAATCTCAGTTCCATATTTTTTCAAAACCAAAACAGCTTTGCTAATAATTTCTTCCATATATTCTATACCCCCTATTAATGGCTATTTGTGGGAATAACACGCCCTCCACACACTGCTAAATTTTTGGCTTACATTCCCACAAATAACTATCTATGTTTATGCAGATAAATTATCCATTAGATATAATTCTGCAAATCGGAATAGCTTTGTGGTTTATATATGTTCTGTCAGCCTCTGCTGTTTCGCCAGTGTTCACAAGTGACCAGTTAGCGCCATTTTTTAACTCTGTATCTGTTGGAGATAGACTAGTTTGGCTAACTTTTTCATACGAAATACCAAACGGTGCAAACACTTTTCTTTGTCTCATATAAAGAGTATCTTCACCGCCATTTGTCATAGGGTCTCTGAACACTTCAAACGGCACTTTCGCACCAATATCCTCATACGCAATCGCTCCAGAACCTAAAACATAGCTTGTGTATTCCCCTGCATCAACAGGCATGTCATCATCAACTAACACTAGTTTGCCATTCCATGTTCCCATGTCAAGCTCTCTAGTAAAGCCCTCTTTGTCGGTATATTTTAGGTGCTCAATAAGTTGTAAGTTTTCTAAATTAGTCGCAACATCAGAGTGCATAATAACCATAGCAAACTTGTTTTTATTAGCACCACAAGCTTTGTTTATCGCTTGATTTAGGCTAATTGCTGTAACATTTCCGTCTCCAACAGCTGTGATGTCAGATGTATGAGTGCTTACAAATTCCTCATTTTTAGTGCCTGTCATAGAAAAAACTCCACTTAGCACAGCAAGCAGAGTTTTTTGGTCTATACTATCTTTATAATCAGCAACTTGTGAAGCCACATTGTCAATAAAATCGACACCACCTGTAATGTCATAAGAGAAATCTCTCTCGACCCATGCTTTTGCTCTACCAACAACAATCACGCCTTGTTCAAAGCTACCTGTTGTCTCTGCATCAATGTCGGTTTGACCGTCGTAATTAATTGCGTCGCCGTCAATCACACCACGCATTGCCATTCTTGCGTAATACGCACCGTCCTGAGAAGAAAAGACTTCTTTAATATCTGGGTTTGCTGCAAGTGCTCCACTTTTTTTAAGTTGATTTACCTTTAAGTTAGGTGCTCTTTCCACCATGTATGAAAAAGCTTGTGAATTAAAACTTTTTGCATCAAATTTTGTATTTGCCATAATTTTACCTTCCTTTTTTTATTTATTCATGCTATCTCCAAAATATTTGCATAGTTCAGAGTAATTCATTTGTCTTGGGTTTTTGCTTGCTGTGTCTGATTTTTCTGTAATCTTAAAACCTGTTATCTCTGTTGTTTTAAACAAGTATTCGTCAGATTTTTTCAATGCTTCTAGCTGTTCCAAAAGTCCTGTAACCTCTCCTGTTTCGTTAAAAGATATTTTATCTTTATCAATCAAAGAGCTTACGGCTTTTGGATTTTTTGCACCGTATTTATCCAGTGCAGAGTTCATCTCGTAATTTAGCTTAGTTGATTTTAAGTCATCATTATATGTTTGCTGAGAGTTATCAAACTCATCTTTAGACACATATTTTTTCTCTAATTCTTCACTAATCAACTTTTCTTGTTCTTCGCTTAGGGTAACCCCTAATAAATCTTTTAAAAACTGTAACATAATTCTCCTTTCTTTTTTCAGCCCTCCCTACCCTCCGTAAAAACAAATCACCCCCAAACAAAAACAGACGACATCTCTGTCGTCTGTTTTGTTAAATTTTAGCTATTCTCCTGAAATAATGTAATCTGTGCTTACTTTATATAATTTAGACAATGCATAAACAACTTGTAAACTGGGTTGACTTTTTGCCGTTTCATAATACGCGTAAGTTGAGCGCTCTACACCAATAACGTGCGCAACATATTGCTGCGTATAGTTTTTGCTTTGCCTTAAAAATTTCAATCTGTTCGCTAATTCCGTGTGAAACATAGTCGGAATCCTTTCTGGGATAATGAGAAAATAATTATGTATAATTACAGCAAGTGATTAAATTTATAATACCATACAAACAATCGTGTAAAATCGCTGTTAAATTTTATTATATCACAACTATTTTCAATTATACTTCTATATAGCAAATTGGTGAAACTTTTTTTCTAAATAGAATAATTATTCTTAATTTTATCCATTTCCTTTAGAGGGTCGCTAATCCAAGGGTGTTTAGCTATTATAGTTTCTTCTGCTAAAATGTCTTTGGATAAAATACAATTTTCTATAGCTTCTGTTTCATTAATAAGTATATCTCTGTTAAAAATAATCTCTGCTTCGCTGTTTTCAAAATTCATTCCACCAACAGCAGATAAATACATTTTAGCAAATTCACATAATTCTGTAAATCCTACTTTTAATTCTATTTCCATATCATTAGCGTCTAAGTCAATGTCAGAATACATGCTCTTTATGTTAAGCTGGTTCAAATTGCTAGACCCCTTAACATCTCTCACATCATATCCCCTAGCGTTTTGGGTAATAGCTTTTATAAGCATGTCAGAAATCGTCTTGTAATTTTCGCTGTTAACCTCAATGTTAAGCATGTCCACACCACCACTAGCACCCTCATAAGTTCTGGTTTTCACCACTCCGAATGTACTAAGGTTTTTTCTAAACTCGCCTAAATCTGTTCCGTCATAATTTTTTAGAACCAAAATAGTGTTGCGCACATTTTCTTCCATATTATTACAAAAATCAGACATCACAAGGTTAAGTGCGTCTTGCAACTGCTTAACTCTTTCAATTAAAGGAATTTCTTTGCTGTTAGATTTTATCGCAATCAAAGGCACTCTATTCCAAGAATACTCTTGCTCACCTTTTGTGATATACGCTTTTATCGCTTCACTTTCGACAAGTTCGTCTCCATCTAGTTCATAACTTGTTATGCCATCAGCCGAAAATAAATCTACTTTTGTTATAGTACTTTTTTCTTTACCCTCATACACCTCAATGTCGTATACCCTCGCAGCATAGTCAAGTTCGGTATGAGCACTATCTCTCCAAAACGGACAAATCTCATAAGACGGAAAAACCATGAACTTAAGCTTACTTTTGCTATCTATGTACGGATACAGCCAACTTATTCCACCAATCAAAGCTTCTTCACCAGCAAGCTTTAAGTTTTGAATAAAGCTTGCATCAAATATTTTTTTAAGCTCTTTATAATAACTTTCGTCGTCACTACGGACTACTATAGGTTTGCCAAGTAAATAATTTTTCTTTTGGTCTAAAACTCTTGCGTACCTATTATCCACCACAATATTATTCGGCAGATTTTCAACGGTTTCCACATCTCCGTTTCTACCAATCGCTGTGCGTGTTCGGTTTAAAATATCATGTTTACCTCTGTAATATTCGCTACCAACAAGCATTAAATCACGTGCTTCACCTCCTTGCCAAGATGTAATCTCGCTTGCAAAAAATTCCGTGTCGCTCATGGTAGACATCTTAATTCTTGCAATCATCAACTCATTCTCAGTTATCATCATTACTCCTATCTGCCCTCAGGCTATTTAGTATATATCAAAACCCCATAACATTTTTGCCAAATGCATATCTCACAAAATATCTTATATCGTCCATTGCGTGGTCATTTTCTTTCAACGGCTTGTCCTCGCTAGATTTTTCGTCCCAGCTATATAATGAAAACTCTCGTATACTGTCTACGCACTCCTCACAAAACAGCAAATCTCCCAAGCTCAAGTGGTTTGCTACTTCTCGTATTCCGTCAATAACTCTGTTGGAGGCAGGCTCTACCAAAAACCGATTTCCCCTTCTAATACATTCTATAAAAGAGGCAGCAGACGGGTCTACAATCACTTTTGACACATCACAACCACTTGCAAGGTTCTCTAGATCTCTATAATGTTCAACATCAGTTTTCTGGTATTTTTCTTTTCTACTGTCAAAATAACTCTCTTTCACTCTATACCACTTACCCCCACTCAATCCCCATAAACCCATTGAAGTTGGATTAACTGTGCCATAATCACATGATATTACATATCTTTCGTACGTCCTTCCCCCACTTTCAACAATGTGCTTATTCTCATCAAACATGGTATAAATAAGACCTTGTGGTGCTACCCACTCGCCTAAAATATATCTTTTATAAAAAACTCCACTGTATAAACTCTCTGCTTGCTCAATAGCTTCCTTTGTTAAAATAGGGTTGTCCGTCATCAAAAAATGAATATGTAATGCTCGTTTCTCCTCTGCTTTTTCCACCCATTCTTTATAAAAATAGTGGTTAGGATTTTCAGGGTTGCAGTTAAACCATAGTTTTGCTTCTTTAACAGAAAGCGTTCTTGCAATAGCCTGTTCCACAAAACTCTGTGGCATTAAAGCAACTTCGTCAAACATAATACCACTCAACGTAATGCCTTGAATAAGCATGTAACTGCTTTCGTCTTTGCCACCAAAAAAATAAAAAGTGTTTTTCTTGCCTTGTCCACTAACTGTAAGCATATTTTGCGTTCTATTATAACTCACAGTATAATAATTCTTAATATCACTAGATAAATTAACTGGGTGTAATATATTTCTTTCAGCTGATTTCAAAGTTTTTCCACAAATTCCAAAAACTTCTCCGTCAAAATTAGCCATTGCCCACAAAATATATGCCACACTCATGCACACAGTTTTTCCGCTTCTAACTGCGCCGTCACAAATAACAGCCTTGTATTTATCTTTGGTAGACTTCATAAACGCCCACTTTAAAAGCAATTTTTGCTTTTGCGATAATCTCTTAAACGTCACTGTCCTCCCCCCTTAATGCTTCAATAATCAAGGATACATCAGCTTTTCCTCCATTATCTTCGCTATAAAGTTCCGAAAGTTCTTTAGTAGCTTGAATTAACACCCTCAACTTGCTGGTGTCCACTATGCCTGTATCAACCACCTCATTTTTGTTGAAAATCATGTGAATTTCATCAAATCCCTTTTCTACGTTTCTTAACGCAGTTTCTCTAAGCTCTTTTAGCCTTGTTAAAACATTGTCTTCCATTTTACCCCTTCCGTTTCAAGCTATCTGCATATTCTTTTTTCAATAACAAAAGCTGCGAGTCCAACTCACAGCTTCTAGTTTTTGTGTTAATATTTTCTTTTATCTTCTTCCCTATCTCTGCCCTTTTTAATCTTTCTATACCACTGCTCATATAAACACCGCCTCTTTCAAATATCTTCCTGTATTTCCACTTCTTTACATTTTATACTATAACATAGGTGCATACTGACATTCAATGACATCTTTTTATTATTTTTAAGAAATTTTATATTTCCCTATTGACAAATCTACTTACCTAGTGTATTATTGTATTAAACCACTAGTACAATAATATAATTTATAAATAAACTAAGGAGGAAAACACAGTGTCATGGAATTTTAACAACAACTCACCTATATTTTGCCAAATACAAGAGATTATCACACTTAACATATTGTCTGGCAAATATTTACTGGGGCAAAAACTTCCTACAGTCCGTGATTTAGCAATCACAGCAGGAGTTAACCCAAACACTATGCAACGCGCATTAAGTGAAGTAGAAAATCAAGGTCTTATTTATACTAAAAGAGGGGACGGTAGATACGTTGTGGAAGATAAAGAGATATTGAAATCAGAAAGTGGCAGATTGCTTGCTATTCATGTTAAAGATTTTGTAAACAGCTTAAAAGATTTTGGATTAGATAAAGAAGAAATACTATTTGCTGTAAAAGAGCAACTAGAGAGAGGTGAAAACACATGAGCAGCTTATTAGAAGTTAACAACGTTTACAAAGATTACAAAGGAAGACCTGCATTAAATGGTATTAGTTTAACTGTTGGCAAGGGTAAAATTTTAGGTTTACTAGGTCCAAACGGCAGTGGTAAAACCACTTTAATTAAGCTTATAAACGGCTTGCTTATGCCAGCTGCTGGGTCTATATTTGTTAATGGTTTTGCTCCTGGTGTAGAGACTAAAGCAATGGTAAGTTATTTACCAGACAAAGTTTTTTTAGACCTTAACAAAACAGTTCGACAAACATTTGATTATTATCAAGATTTTTACGCTGATTTTCAAATGGAAAAAGCACACACAATGCTTCAAAATTTAGGCATTAACCCAGACTGGAAGATTAAAACGTTGTCTAAAGGTAATCAAGAAAAAGTATGTTTGATTTTGGTTATGAGCCGTAATGCACATCTTTACATTTTAGACGAACCTATCGCTGGTGTTGATCCTGCAACACGTGATTATATTTTGCGTACTATTTTAACAAACTTTAGCGAACATTCTAGCATAATTATTTCAACACACTTGATAGCTGATGTTGAGCAAATTTTAAGCGATGTTGTTTTTATTGGTAATGGTCAAATAATTCTGCAAGACAACGTAGAAAACCTACGTGAGAGAAACCAAAAAAGCATAGATCAGCTATTTAGGGAGGTTTTCAGATGTTAAACAAATTAATTAAGTACGAGTTCAAAGCTATCTTAAAATATCTGGTATTCGTTTTACCAGTGAGTTTATTAAGTGGCATAGTTTTCTCTTTAATGGTAAGAAACGCTGATTTTAGTGTATTCTTAAGTACAGATTTTTTATTAACAGATATATTATATCAAATGTTATATAGTTCTTCTATCATGGCATTTATCTTAAGTATTTCAGCATCTTATTTCATAGTACTAGCAGTGCTTGTTATAAGGTATTACAAAGAGCTATTTTCAAACCAAGGGTACTTAACTTTTACCCTACCTGTTAACAATACTCACCACTATTTATGCAGATTATTGGTAGGTGGAGTAATCAACATAGCAATTACTCTTTATGTAGTTTTAGTTGTTGAGATTTGTGGATATATCGCTATATCTGACAGCCTAATATTGACAGCTATAGACTTCATAATAAACGACCTTAACATAGGTTTTGAACAATATTTGTCTTTGTTCTTATATTTTATTGCATTGTTAACAGCGGCATTTACAGAAATTAACACTTGTTTCACTTGTGTGTCAATTGGTCAACAATTCAAACATAGAATTATAGCATCTGTTGTTTCATACATTATTTACTACACTGCTGTGCAAATTTTCGCTATGATTGTAACAGTTATCTCATTCTCTGCAAGCTACAATATTTCTTCCGATTTTATTCAAACTTTATTATTCTACATCACACCAATTGTAGCAATAGTATTTAATATAGCATACAACGTAGGCTTGTCATTCTTAAACAGACATTTTATTACAAACAAACTAAATTTAGAGTAATTTTAACATTCATTAATTCAATATTCACAATTGTATAGTATAAATGATATTGATAATTATATTTCTAATAAATCAATTTATGCTCGCAATATACACACTGCGAGCATATAACTTTAAATGGAGAAAGGTTGTTACCAACAATAAACTTACGGTAACAGTTAGGTTAATAAATGGAATTATTATTAAAGGATATTCACCACAAGTTTGGTGAAAAACAAGTGTTAAAAGGCGTGAACTTTGAATTCCAAAAAGGCAAAATTTACGGCTTACTTGGCAGAAACGGCGCTGGTAAAACAACTTTATTTAACTGCATAAATGAAGATGTAATCATGGATGGTGGCGAGTGCCTAATAAGCGAAAATTCTTCTGAAAAGAAAATAAGCAACAGCGATATAGGCTATGTTGTGTCTACTCCAGTTGTGCCAGATTTTTTAACTGGCAGAGAGTTCATCACTTTTTTCATAGAGGTTAATAAAATTAAAGCAGATAAAACTGTCGATGAATATTTTGACTTCTTAAGCATTTTACCTGAAGACAGAGATAGACTTTTAAAAGACTATTCTCACGGTATGAAAAACAAGGTACAAATGCTGGTTAACTTCATTGCAAAACCTGCTGTTTTGTTGCTTGACGAGCCTCTAACATCTTTTGACGTTGTTGTAGCTGACGAGATTAAGCAACTGCTACGAAGCATTAAACGGGACCATATCATAATTTTTTCAACACATATTATGGAACTAGCTCTTGATTTATGTGACGAGATAGTTATACTAAACGAGGGTACATTATCTGAGGTTGACAAACAAAATCTTGATAACGAAAGCTTTAAAGATAAAATTATTGCTATGTTGAAAGGTGATGAAAATGTTTGAGACATTTGCTAATTCTTTTAGAATTAAAACGACTCACCGTGTAAACGGATTTATCTATTTTCTAAAAACAATACCTCTATTAAAAAAAGCACTGCCAGACAGCTTGTATAAATCTCAAGTACTAAAAACTATCATAATGATACTTGTAATGCTTTTCGAGCTATCTACAATTTATATTTTCAAGCTGATTTATTTAGCTATACTTTACGTTTTTGCAAATATCTATAACTTCACTGACACTAATAGTTCTTTTCTTATAGAGACCACACTCACCTTGCTGTTCTTCACAACGTTAATTGGCGCATGGCTAAACAATAAAATACTAGAGCCGTCAAAAGACAAATACTACTGTGTTATTCTTATGCGAATGGACGCAAAAAAAGTCGCTTTAAGCGATTATTTATACGAGATGTTCAAAGTGTTTGTAGGCTTTTTACCAATAACTGTTGTGGCTTCATTCTTAATGGATTTCAGCATTCTAATAGCACTAGTTATTCCAGTTTTCATTGTAATGGCTAAGTTTACAGGAATGGCACTTACAATAATGCTAAAAACTAAAAAAATGAGAACCAAGAAAATCAACAGCCCTCTCCAGTTTTTAGAGATATCCCCTATACTTGCTATAGCACTCTTTTTCACTATTATGGGTATACATATTCCGTTGAGTATGTGGTACATCGCTACAGGTTTCTTTATTGTGACAGGTATATTAAGCATTAAGTTTTTATGGTCAAAACCTAATTACCTAGCGATTTATAAGCGTTTGTTTAAAGAAGACGAAGCTGTTTTACACGGAACAAAAGCTGCCCAAGCAGACGCAAACAGAAAAATGTATGCTAAGCAAATTGATACTAAAAACATGACTATTGTCTCAAACAGAGTAGGCTTTGGCAAGTTCCATGACATTTTTGTTCAACGACACAAAAAGTTATTGATGAACCCTGTTAAAATCGCAGCTATAGTAGAATTATGCTTGTTAGCAGTGGTAATTGGTTTCATCTATTTTGCACCAAGCGACTTAGAAATACCTTATTTAATCAACCAAAACATCTTCTCTGTACTTCCTGTTTTGCCTTTTATTTTGTATTACGCAAACCGTGGAATGTACATTACACAAGCAATGTTTATGAACTGCGATTACAGCATGCTGACTTATAAATTCTATAAAGAACCAAAAAGCATTTTGCAACTATTTTCAATACGTCTAAAATCTCTTATTTTAATGGATTTAAGACACTGCATAGTTATCGCATTAGGTCTTCCACTTTTACTATTTTTGTCAGGTGGAACCGATAACCCAATCGACTACATCATGCTTTTCATACCAGTAATTGGATTATCCACATTTTTCTCTGTGCACAATTTGGTTATATACTACCTAATTCAACCATATAACAAAAACCTACAGATGAAAAACCCACTCTACCTTGTGATACAAATGTCTACTTATGGCGTGTGCTACTTCATGTTCATGTCCGACAGCGTGAAACAAGTAGAATACTTCGGTCTATATGTCCTAGCTTTTTGCGTGGTATATATAGCAGTCGCACTACCACTAGTATACAGATTAGCCCCAAAAACCTTTAGGCTTAAATAACACACAGAGAATGGTTCCACTATTATCAGTGAGAACCATTCTCTGCGTTTATTCATATTATTTTGTTTTAATAAAATCGTTCCAAAAATTAATTTCGGCATAAGTCTCTAATGCTTGATTTGTTTTATTAGTCATTTCAACAGATTGAGCTATTTGTTCTGAGCTAATCTGTGATTCATTACGAAATTTTTGCAATGAATTAAACAACTCATCATTTTGCATTCTTATTTCATCTAAATTTTCTGATATATCTTGTAATCTATATAATATCTCCGTGTTTTGTTGTGATATAATATTCAAATGAGATTTGATAGCATTCATATCAAAACTTACTAGTGCATTCTCAAGAGTTAATTTAGACGTAGATAAATACTCATACAAATAAAAAATCGGCTGTAAGCCCCTATATTGTTTCGGAATAATATTTACACTATAAAGTGATTCTCTAGTTTTATTAGCATCATAATACTCTTTTTTTAACTGTTCTAATTTAGCCATTAAAATCTTTTTTTCTTTTAACTCTTTTTCCACACGTTCTTTGTCGAGCGATACATTTTGTTGATAATCAGCAAACTCCAGTAGAAATTGCGATAAATATCTGTCCTTAAGCTTCTTATGTGCTATCTTGTCACTTATAGCTCTTACTAGGAAATAAATAGCAAAACCTAAACAACAACAAATTGCAATAGGTGATATAACCTCTACAAAAGTCATAGCTCGTACAATACCTCTAGATGTAACAAGAAAAAATGATCCGATAGTCCAAGCAAAATAAGTTATTATTATTGTAAAGATAACAAACCATATCATATAATATTTAAATTTACTATTAGGTGCTACATTAAGATATGGTTCTTCAAAATGCAACTGAATTCCAAGTTTTTTGGCTCTAGCTTCTAGTTCGTAATACTTATTATTTATTTCATGACACAAAAATTCAGAAATTCTTATGCTGTCAATATAAGATATATCCACTTCTCTAAATACATTATTACTATACTTAGGTGCAACCGAAGCATATTCTTGATTAGAACTCGATTGTTTCGAAACAGGAATTCCACATTTAGGACAAAATGAACTCCCCTCATTCATTTGATTTCCACAGGAAACACAAAACATTACCACACATCCTTAATATATTTCTTTTATAAAAATATATCACATTAATATTAATATTATATTAACAAATTATGTCTAAATCATAAATATTGTTACTAAATTTAGTATGGATGTAAATTTTCATCTTAAGTAAAATATATTTGCAACACATATCTAATCGCCCAAAACAATAGTAAATGTGCTGGGTACACTATGTAAAACAGCCATTTTGCAGAACTTTTACCTCTTTTTCCGTTATATATCGCTAGTGGTACTGCCGCCATACACGCATAAAGTTGTGTGTTGTTTTCTTCTAAAATATAATATGTTTCTCCTAAAAAAACAAAGTAGAAAGTCGTTAGACCATAGAAAAGATACGTTAAGCCGATTAGGGATAGCACATCTGCGCCTCTAGTTTTGTTAAAAAGATAAAACCCACACATAATTGCTACGCCATACAGTCCGTAAGAAGCGTTTGAAATTATGGATAAAAACGCAAACAATAACGTGCCAAATAAGTATAGATAATTCCTTTTTCTCATAGCCGTATCTAAGCAAAGCAGTGCTAAAAACCCTATCAATAGCTCTAACATTATGCTTTGACTACCCCAGTAAACTAAAGTGTTATGAAAACACAAGTCGTATGGAATTTCGGCTATAATGGCAAACAATGCAAGCCTTAAAATATATTTACCTCTACTGCTAGTTTTTAAGTACCCCTGTACCAATAAAAACGCAAATATTGGAAACGATAATCTTCCTATTATCCTAATTATAGGGTATTGTGGAAAAAAAATCGCACCTATATGGTCTAATATCATCGTAAAAAGTGCTATCCACTTTAATGTAACAGATGTCATACATACTCCTTTGTTATTTTTTCTTGTTTATAATTATATCATAAAAATAAAAAAAAGAATATATTTTCCACAACTTTTTTACTTACAAACAAAAATCCTCCCACACTATAATTTATAGCATGGGAGGATTTTATTATGAAAACTATAATTTAAATTTACTAACTACTTTGTTCAGCACATCAGCTTGAGCAGCTAATTGCTCACTCGCAGCAGCACTTTCCTCGCTAGTAGCTGTGTTGTTATGTATAACAAATGAGATTTCTCCAACTTCCTTAGTTATAGACTCAATTTGAGAAGTTTGCTCGCTACTTGCTCTGGATATATTCTCAACTTCTTCAACCATTTCTTGAACCTTGTCAGCTAGCTCTGCAAAAGAAGTATTCGCTTTTTCTGTTATCTCTATACCATTATTTACGCTTACAATAGATTTATCAATCAGTCCTGTAATGTCACTAGCAGCCTCAGATGACATTTGCGCTAAGTTACGAACTTCGTCAGCCACAACAGCAAAACCTGCACCCACACTACCTGCTCTAGCAGCTTCAACTGACGCATTAAGTGCTAGTATATTTGTTTTAAACGCAATATCTTCAATAACTTTTACGATTTTTGATATATCTTCAGAAGTAACTGCTATGTTAGACATAGCTGCTTGCATTTCTTGCATATCTGTCATAGTAACCTTTGCTACATCACCAGAAACCACTGCAAGTTCTGCTGCTCTGTTAGCACTTGTCAAGTTATTTGCTACCTCTTTAGATATGTTATTAAGCGTTGCAGACACAGTCTCTATGCTTGCAGATTGTTCCTCTGACCCTGCTGCTAGGTGTTGCGCACCCTCTGCCACTTGTTGAGAGTCCCCGTTAATTTGGTTAGCAGAAGAAGACACATTGCGTAGAGTTGCAGTAACCGTACCCATCATTGTTTCTATAGAATTACGAAGAGCTACCCATTCGCCAATATACGCTTCTCTATTTTTAATAGATTTGCTCCAGTCATTTTTAGCAATTGCGTCTAACACATAAACTACTTCATTCTTTAGTAATGTTAAATTATCATTCATTGTATTGAAAGAGTTAATAAGCACACCTATTTCATCTCTATCACTAGATTGATTTAAGTTAACACTAAAGTTACCAATAGCTAGTTGATTTGCAGATTCTACAACTATTTTTAATCTAGAAGAAATTGAAGTTTTAACAAATTTAGTAACCACCAAAACTGCAAGCACTACCAAAACAATAGCAACTAACAATATATTTATAGAAGCAGTTAACACTGTTGGAAAAACTTCGCTAGTTGATCTACCAGAAAACAACACGCCTACTACTTGTCCATTAGCATAGTAAGGCTCATACGAACATAGGTGATTTTCCCCTAAAATATTCGCTTCTCCTATATATGATTTACCTTGATTTATAACTATATCAGCAATTTGGGGGTCTAATTGAGTTCCCACCACTCTAGTTCCATTTTGAGTTATCGTGGTATACTTCCTTACATCTCCATAAAATATAGTAAATTCATTTTTGGTATGTTCTTTTAATGCATCTATCATGCTCACGATTGCATCATCAGAAGCTTGCATATCCATTTTACTGATTTCATATTCTAATAACTGTGTGGAATTCACACTTTCTGTGGCAATCTGGTCGTAAAGAGTATTCTGAATACTAACAAAATTAATACCTAAAATTGTTGCTACCACAATAAATATACTTATGATAAAAACAATATTAATTTTTGTCGCCAAACTCTTGGGATTAAATGGAAAAGACTTTGATTTGTTGCTATTCATAAAAATAACCTCTCTTATTCATTCTTTCATGCCGAAATATCATGCTAGATAATCTATAACACTTTATAGATATATTATGATTATACTACTGCCGTTCTCAATTGTCAATTATTGTAAATTAGAAAATTAAATGAATAATAAATTCAGTTGTTTATACATATTTAATAGTATTAATATATTATTTTTATTATTTTTATATATAATAAACACTAGTTCATGGTTGAACTAGTGTTTATTTCTTTTCACTTATCTGTCGATAAATTTTTGTTATTATTATTTAAAAATTTATTATTATAATGTAAAACATATTCACTTAAGGTCTTAATTTTAACACTCTTGCAATCATAGTTCCTTTCGGTAATGTAACAACATCTTCATACCTAATCGCCTTAAATTTTGTCGCTATCACTGCATATACTAACATAGCAAACGGAATTGTAATAATTATTGATACTTGGCTTGGTATCAATAGTGTTAACACATAATAGAACGCATAAGATATGGCTCCCATAACCACAGCTGAAATCAGTGGTGGTACAGCAGTTTTCCAAAAACCTTGCCATTCTGGCACATATTTTTTGATATACCTAACATTTAACATTGTTATTATGAAGTACGATACCACTGTGCTTATCGCAACACCCAGTACGTTTATCTGTGGAATTACCACTAAAAAATATGTGATAGCCAATTTAATAATAGAGCCTGTAGCCATGTGAATTACAGGTTTTTTTGCGTCTCCAAAAGATTGTATCATTGCGTTGGTTATAAATATAACTGCAATGAACAAAATCGCTATGCTTAATATCGACAACACAGGTGCAGTCGCCACAGCTGCCTCTGGGTTACCCATTAAAAGCAAGCTACAAATAGGTTCTGCAAATATAATCATTGCTACACCTGCTGGCATGGATATTAAAAAAGTTATTCTAAAAGAAGCCGAAGTGACAGATAAAATCTGTGACTCATCTCTTTTTGCTACAGCTGATGACAATACTGGCAATAAACTAGCTGAAATAGGAGTTATAAACGAACCTGGCAGGTCAAAGAATTTTTTTGCGTTTCCGTATATACCTTTAAACCACTCTGTATCCTCATTAGTGTAACCTACAGACTGCATTCTGTTTATCCAAATTGCACTATCTGCAATGTCTAACAATGACAAAAAGCATGAACCCAGTGTTATTGGAATTGCAAATTTCACTAGCTCGTTTAATAATTCTTTGTTGTTATGTTCCTCTGCCAACTCGCTAGTTAAATTAATATCTTTTCTTTTTTGATATATCTTATATCCTACTAAATATATCGTACCAAGAGCAGCGCTAGCACTAACACCAGCCACTGCAGCAGTAGCCGCCGCTGGGTGGTCACCTGTTGTGTTCAAAATAAAAAAAGCTAGCGACAAGCCTATCATAATTTTAGAAAAAGCTTCTATAACTTGTGAAACTGCTGTTGGCACCATGTTGGAACGGCCTTGAAAATATCCTCGTAAGGCAGACATAATTGAGATAAAAAACACTGTAGGTGATAATGCTTTAATCGCACTGCTAGCCCCTGGAATTCCATATACTCCAGCAATTAAATCAGCACCAAAAAACATAACACAAGCCATTACAATACCAAGGCTAACAAACACACTTAAAGCTATTTTAAGTATCTTGTCAGCTTTTTTATAGTCTCCGTCAGCCACTGCCACACCAACCATTTTGGACACTGTAACAGGCAAACCAGATGTAGACACTAATAAAAAGAATGAAAAAATATCATAAGCTGTGTAAAAATATGACATTGCAGTAACATCAATAGCGTTTTGAAGTGGTATGGAGTAAAACAGCCCTAAAAATCTAACAAGCACCATACCACTCGATAATATAACTGCACCTTTTAAAAAGCTTTGTCCTTCTCTTCCAGACATTTTACTCCCCCTTTGTTATTTTTTTATTAATAAAATCCACTGTTTTATATACTAAAAATGTGCTTCCCGTTTTAATAGAAAGCAACAGTAACTTAACAGCCATGCTCTTTGATTTATAGTTTTTTATATCTTCTAACAAGTCTTTATCCTTAATAATTCTTCTAATCTCTTCTAATTTTTCAGAAAAAGCAGCTTCACTTTTCAATTGGTTAGATAATGAACCATACAAGGTGTAGTACAAGCTAGTATACATACTATTATCATTATTACCACCATACTCTTTAACTATGTTTTTTTCGTAAAAATATAAGTACTTTAACTGATGAAATAAGTTTGATTTATAACTAGTCATAACAGAACCACTGTGAATACGATAAAAATATGCGTAATAGTCGACAATTTGAATTTTCTTACATTTCTCATAATATTCTAAATTAAACAGCATGTCTTCGCCTACTTTAAATTGCGTAGAAAACTCTATTTTGTTTTCATCTATAATATTTTTTAAGTAAAGTTTGTTGAAAGGCGAGTTAGTATCCATTTTAGTTCTGTAATCAAAATAATTCTTCAAAAAATCACTTGCATTAACTACTTTATTTTCATAAGTCCAAGTTGATTTTTTCTCTCCATTAATAAAATCATACGCACCAAAAATAACAATATCGCAGTCTGTATCATGCATTTGCAACAACTTCTCGACAGCCATAGTATCAAGAAAATCATCACTATCGGCAAACATTATGTAATCGCCTGTACTATGCTTAATTCCCTCGTTTCTTGCAGAGGATACTCCTCCATTTACCTTGTGTACAACTTTAATTCTCACATCTTTTTCAGCTAGTTTATCACAAATCTCGCCACTTTTATCAGGTGAGCCGTCATCAATTAAAATTATCTCAATATTTTCATAACTTTGCTCTGTTAAACTACTTACACATTCTTCAACATATTTTTCTGTTTTATAAACAGGAACAATAATGCTAACATTTTTCATATTACCTCTTAACAATTTTTCTTGCTAAATTCACAAGTTTTATAACCAATCTATAATTTTTAATCCCCTTATTGAAAGAGGAAATATATAATCTATTAAGCTTATTTACGCAGTTTAAATCAATTTTTTTACTTAATTCAATACACTGTTTTCTATACTCATTCACTAATTTCCCATGTTCATTTTCATCTAAAAATCTATACCCTTTGTCTACTGTGTTTACAGCACTAGCGAGTGAATATGAAGCAAAATTATGCATGTTTTTTGCTATAAAATACTCAGTTCTTGCGATATAAGCATCACATGTTTGCAGATATTTCGTAGTGAAATCAGAACTTATAATACTGTTTCCTCTGTGAAGATAATTGTATAATTTATCGCTAACACAGGTCATTTTTTCACATTTATCATATATTTTGTGAGCGATAAACTCGTCCTCGTTCATCTTGCCAACATCAAATCTCAAATCAATAAAAATATCTTTTTTATATAATTTATTCCACACAACAACAAAGCTAGAGTTTCTTGGCAATAAATTGAAAATATCATTTTGTGTAAGAACTGCTTCACTAACCTGTGGTATTAATGGAATGATTTTAATAAATGTATCTTCATATACTTCCTTTATACCACACATTGCTATGTCTGCATTATCTTTTTGTATTTTCTTATACAATATTTCAACCATATTTTTTTCAATATAATCATCACTATCGACAAAAAGAATATACTCACCTGTCGCTATGTTCAATCCAGCGTTTCTTGCATCAGATAATCCACCATTTTTTTTGTGCACAACAATTATCCTATCATCTGTTTTAGCATAATCATCGCAAATGTTTGGGCAATTATCAGGTGAGCCGTCATTCACTAAAATAATCTGCAAACTTTTATAAGATTGTTCTACTATGCTTTTTATGCATTTATCTATATATTTTTCAACTTTATACACAGGCACTATCACAGATACTGTTTCCATAATTACCTCATTTTGTTTCTAACATTATACGCAAAATATCCCATTTTTGCCATAAAATAAATTCCATTTACATTCTTTTTCTTCACAAGATTATATAACATTTTTTTAGCTCTACCATTTGGTGGTATTCTGTCTCTTGTTAAAAGTTCATTTTCGATATATTTTTTTATTTCATTTTTTCTGAATTTAGAAGTGTTGTCGCCTTTAAATAAGTTCATTAAACATGTAATAAACAGACTATAAAGTTGGCTTGTTTCTATGTCTTCATGCTTTATATTACCATTTGTTCTTGCAAATTTTTCTTGTCTTTTAAACAGTTCTGTCAATTCTTTAAACAAATTTTCTTGATAAACTTCACTTGCAGAATTTTCATTATATCTATAATAATATAAGTTTTTATCTATAACCTGAATTTGGTTACATTTCGCAAAATATGTTAAGCAAAAACGCAAGTCCTCGCCTATTTTCACATCTTTTTCAAACATGAGTTTATTATTAACAATTATGTCTCTTACAAATAACTTATTAACAGGGCAAGCTAAACTAAGTGTAGAAGCAAATTTCCAATAACTTTCAATAAATTCATTAATTTCTAAACTTAAAATATCATACTCACCTAATGGCGTAACACCATTAACTGAAACCCTATTAATTCCAAATAAAACAAGCTGAGAATTTTTTTCTATACTGTTTACTAAAGTTTCTACAGTGTTATTTTTAATATAATCATCAGAATCAACAAACAAAACAAACTTACCACTTGCCATGTTAATGCCAGTATTTCTTGTGTCACCAACGCCACTATTTGCTTTGTTGACTAGTATTACTCTGTCATCTTTTTCGCTATATTTTTTGCATATATCATAGCTTTTGTCTTTTGAACCATCGTTTATAAGTATAATCTCTAAATCTTGATATGTTTGATTAACAAGACTTTTCACACATTCATCAATGAAATTTTCTGCATTATATACAGGCACAATTATGCTAACTTTATCCATTCAACTCTCCAATTTTTAAAGTTTGTTTATCCTCTAATTTTTGCTCAAAATACATTATCGCCATATATATTACTAAGAATTTTGCAGCAAAAATATCTGGAATAAAACAGCTACCAATAGCTGTGCCGATAAATAAATATCTTCCTATTCCCACCTTTGGGGTCTCGAAGAATTGCTTTACCAAATATATCAGTAACACGATTAGATGAAGCAATCCACCTTGTACTAAAAACTTTAGCAAAACAAAATGTGGCACTGGTTCTCCTGTTAAATAATAAAGCATATCTCTACCATATCCAACACCAAATAATATATCGGAATTAAAATATAGTTCTAACGCTGCAATGTAACCCTCAACTCTGCCAGTATCATCAAGTAGCATTCCTTCTTCAATCACTCTAACGCTTTCTAATGCATAGAGTGTAACCAACCCAAGCACTGCTATTCCTGTTATTTTCAACAGTTTTGTTCCAATTCTTTCTCTGTAAAACAGAGCGAATAATCCAAGTAAAATAAACAAGGACACAATGCCTGTTCTTGTTGATGTAAGTGTAATTCCAACAAGTATTATCACCATTTTAGGTATAGCAAATTTAAAGCGTTTATATTCTTTAATAAGCACAAAAACAGCAATAGCTACAAAGATAGAAGCACTGCTAGCATCTAAAAATAGTAAACTAGTGATAATTCGTGTTTGACCAAGATAAACAGTATCTACTCCATAAATAAAATTGTATTCAAAAACAATTTGAATTACTGCTTGCACTGTAATGCCTATCGCAGTAAAAATATTAGCATTTACATAGGATTTTAATACACCGTCATATTCTTTTTGCGTTATAGTAACATCTAAGCTTTTAATAGAAATTGCAACAGCAAACACGAACACAAAGGTAATTACCTCTGTTAAAGCACCTGATAAACTATCGCTATTGTGTAGTATAATTGTTACTGCTTCAAGTGTCACCAGTATGACAACTAGCAACAAATCAGATTTATCATAGTTTGTTCTGTTAACATATATGCCATACATTACTATCGCAAATCCTATTAGGTAGATAAATGGTAAATGCATGGATTCTACAGTTTTACCAAAAATGTTCATCCACCCACAAGACCATGAATATATCATCATTTCAGTAAGTACTACTATGGTTTGATTTCCCTCTTTTTTAGAGAAAAATCCAATAAGTAATAACAGAACAGAAAGCGTTACTAGAGCTGGTATGCCACTAAAATTTAGAACTATACACAATATATTTGCCAGTAGAAATAATCCACCAAAAAGTGTTTTCATTTTTGCCTCCGTTTTTATCCAAATTTTCTAAACCTCACAAAATATACTATGGCAGCAAGTGGTACAGCTAATATGCTAATAAATTTATTTGGCGAATTTTTAAGCCAGTTTATATCTCTACTTAATTTACACCCCACCAAATATAACGCCGCCGCTTTATATTTTATTTTAAATGAATTTGATACTCTGAATTTAATTCTTTTTAATTCTGTATACCCTTTTGGGTTTTGGGCTATCAATTTTGCCATATTA
Organism: uncultured Eubacteriales bacterium; assembly: GCA_964370775.1. GTDB lineage: Bacteria > Bacillota > Clostridia > Oscillospirales > Acutalibacteraceae > SIG603. Next base: position 27,792 of record CAYJKT010000026.1, read on the forward strand.
CTTGTATATCCATCAGCTAAATATTCGTATACATAATATTTTTTATCACTCACATACAACTTATATTTTTCATCAATTTGACAATAAACATATTCTTCACCAACAAATTTTTCACCTGTTATTTTAGGAAATAAATATTTTTTCAGTACCTCAGTTTTAAAAACTAGTGAAGTATCTCCTTTAAGCCCATGTTTTTCATACAAATCGCTTAAACTAGCATATTTACCTATCATATCTGGTAAAAACTTAGCAATCTCTTTGTCTTTTATCAATTTTTGAGATATTATACCAGAAACGCCTATGCAATTTGTTTTTTCTATATCAAAATAAATATCTTCAATTGCAGTATTAAGTAAATAATCATCTGAGTCAACACAAAAGAAAAAATCTGTGTTACAGTTTAACACACCAGTGTTATGAGCAATATGTTTGCCACTATTTTCTTGCTTAATATATTCAATTTTTAACTTGTTTTCACTGATCCAATTCTCTACTGTTTTGTCAGTATCATCTGTAGAACCATCATCTACAATCAACCAAATAAATTGTTTGTTTGTTTGCAACAATAAGCTTTCATAAAGCTTCACCAAAGTATAAGCTCTGTTATAAGTTGGAGTAAAAATAGTAAGTAAAATAAAACTCACTCTCCTATTTGTAAATAAAATTTCTCTAATTCTTCTGTTACTGTTTTTATATCGTAACCATTCGCTACTATAATATCTGTCATGTTTTTTCTTTCATATCCTGTGGCATGTCCTAAGCATTTTTCTGCCCATATTTTTGCAGATTTTTCAAGTGGAACATACTCTAGCAAATCTGTAACTTTCGCTTCAATCGGCACTACTTTGTCACTTGTTAAACATTCTAACCCTGTAGCTTGTGCCTCAATTAAGACCACGCCTAGCCCCTCTGACAAAGACGGAAATAAAAATAAATCTGCCGCCATTAAATAATCATTTACATTCTCCACTGCACCAAGTATTTTTACATTATTAGTCAAATTAAGTTCGTTAATTTTTATTTCTATTTGCTCTCTAAAGTCTCCATCTCCCAGTAATAAGAGTATAGCATTAGGCTTGCTCTTTGCTATCTCTGAAAAAATATCTAACAAAAACAAATGATTTTTCAACGGGTGAAATCTCGCAACATTTCCAACTACAAATTCATCTGAAATATTAAGTTTTGTTCTAATTTCATCTCTAACTTTAACTGAAAACGCAAACTTCTCGCTATCTATAGCATTGTTTATTATCTTAAATTGTTTGTCACCAAACAACCATTTTCCAGAAGTTTTACTACAAGCAAATCTATAATCAAGCTTGTTGCTCCATTTTAATGGAATTTGAAAAATATCTTTTACTTTATTTGCCATACCCTTGCCAGAACTTATGCTATGGCTGTGAACAATTGTAGTCATTCCTCTTTTCTTCGCATATCCCAAATAAAAAATGGCAGTAGTTATAATATGGCTATGCATTATTTTATACTCTGAGTGATTATCAATAAACTTCTTCCATTCTCTCACGTATTCAAAATGATTTTTGCCACGATATTTTGGCACTCTATGAATTTTACCACCTAAAGATACTATCTCGTCATCATACGCACATTTTTTGTCAGTATGCACAACAAAGTCAAATTGAATTTTTTCTCTGTCGATATTACGGTATATATTCATAATCAAAGTTTCTGCTCCGCCTCTGTTCATCTCTCCAAAAACGTGCAAAATTCTAATCGGCTCATTAAATTTCTTCATAAATTTTCTTCATCATTTCATTTACTTTTATAATACTAAAATTCTCTATTTTTTCTCCCGCATAAACCCCAAAACTATCACGAAGTTCTCTGTCTTCTATTAATTTGTCTATATAATGTGCAAATTCGTCACTACTGAATTTATTGCACAAAAACCCATTTTTTCCATGTTCTACTAAATCAGTATTCCCTCTAATTTCACTAACAATACTAGCTTTTGAACACGCTAACGCTTCCATTAACGATACTGATAGTCCCTCTCTGATAGACGGAAAACAAAAGATGTCTGAAGTAGCAAAAAGTTCGTTAATATCTGTCCTAAATCCTAAAAGCTTTAATTTGTCGGAAACCCCATTTGCTTTCGCTATCTCAATTAATTCGTTTTTTCCCTTACCTTTACCAGCAATAATATACAATACATTTTTATTTTTAAGCTTTGCCATAGCCTCAATAATAACTTTATGATTTTTGTTTTCAACCAGTTCTCCAACAGAAAAAAGAATTATTTTATCTTTTTCGATGCCTAGTTCTTTTCTCTTTTGCTCTATATCCACTAAACTGTTACTTAATTTGTCTATATCTACGCCAATACCTGGAATATACTCTAGTTTTTTTGCATTCATTTTAGTTTTAGCTAGCTGATAATCTTCTTTATTAATAGTAATAAGCACATCAGTAAATTTAGAAAAACACCTCTCAATCGGATAATAAATTAACCAATTTAACTTTGAAGAGCCCGTATAAAAATGAAAACCGTGCGCTGTATAAATAACTTTTGTTCCTTTTTTTCTAGCCTTTTTACTAGCACCTCTAACAAACATGCTAGAAAGTGGTGCGTGAGTATGAATAATGTTGAACTTTTCCTCATTTATCAGCTTTTTTATCTGATTATAAGCTTTTAAAAACTTGGGTGAATACGGTGACCTCGTAAAGTCAATTTGCACTATTTTTACATTCATCTCAATTAGTGTATTTTTCAACTTACTTATAACTTCATCTGTGCAAGTGTTACCCTCTAAAAAATTGCATGCAACTGTAACCTCATATCCAAGCTCTTGCAAAAGTTTGATATTTGGCATGTTAAATTGGTCTATCATAGATGCAACTGTAGCTGTCATCAACGCTTTCTTCATAAAATCGTTTCCCTTGCTCATCAAAATGTAAAAATATAGTTCTACAAATACTTTAACAGTGTAACATATTCTATCATTTTTTGCAAGCAATAGTACCATGTATTTAATCATACTCTATAAAAAACAGTGGTAAAGAGCATCACACTCTCCACCACTTCAATTCTTAATATATATTAGTTCAACAAAGCATAACTTGTTTGAACCACATCTACACTTAGCCCTTGCTCTATCATCTCACCAGTTGTAGTGTTCATATTAAACACTGCAATATTGTTGGAACTTTGATTAGCCACAAACAAGTGTTTTCCACTTTCATCAAAGCTAAACATTCTAGGACTTTTACCACCACAGTCAAATGAACTTATTATGCTGAATGTTTTTGTATCTATAACTAAAATCTTATCTACTCCTCTGACTGAAGCGTAAAGATAGTCGGTGTTTGGCATAAAACCAATCTCAGCTGAACTATTATTTGCTACTTCATCTACTAAGTTAATTGTATCCATACATGTGAAAACTCCGTTATCATAGCTTAATTTAATGACTTTGTTACCTAGTTCAGTAATTAAATAAGCTTCCTTATCATTTTTAAAAACAATGTGTCTAGGGCCTTCAAATTCTGGCATTTCACTAGTAATAACTGAACTTTCATCTAAACTTCCGTTTTCTTTTATGTCATAGACATGAAGTTTATTAGTTCCTAAATCAACCGCTATAAGCTTTTTACTATCAGGAGAAAGCACCACTTGATGTGCGTGTGCTTTTTCTTGTCTTGGGTGCGTACTGCTTCCAACATGTTGAATTAAGTTAACAAGCTTGCCAAGTTTTCCATCACAGCATAGTTTATATGCCACAACATGACCAGAGTTATAATCTGCGCCATAAACCGCTTTTTCTGTAGCAATTAAGTGACAAAGTCCGCTACCACTAGTGCTAACGCTTGAAACATAGCTTAATTCACCATTGACACCTATATTATAAGCACTAATTTTAGTCTCCTCGCCACACTCAACACCAGCATAGCAGATATTTTTTGTTGGATGAAAACAAAGGTAAGACGGATTTAAGCAATCTGCACTGCTTGATTTTGTTAGAGTGTCATCAGCCCACAAAAAGCTATCTATTTTACCACTGTAACCACCTGTATACAAATACTTGTTCATCATGCTTCACCATCTAATTTCTTTCTAAGCTCTCTAAAACCTTTTATCTCGTCTTCGTTAAATTCCTCTAGCATACCCGATAGAATTAATCCACCGTCGATTTTAACAGTGTTTCCTGTCATATATTTTGCACTGTCAGACGCTAAGAAGTGAACTAACTCGCCTACTTCTGTAGCTGTTCCACTTCTACCTAACGGAATTTTCTTCATCCAATCAAAATATGTTAGAAGTTCCATAGTAGGATTATCAGCAGTAGCAGTCGCACCTGGCGCAACGCTGTTCACCCTAATTCCATGAGGTGCTAGCTCAAGCGCCATTGCCTCAACACTTCTGTTAAGAGCAGCTTTCAAACCACCATAAACACAGTCATCTGGATATGACCTAATACCTCTTGTTGAAGATATATAAATTATGTTGCCTTGAACTTTGTTGTCTACCATGTAATTTGCTGCAACATGAGCACAGTTCATATAAGACTTATAGTTCAAGTTAAATAAGAAATCCATTTCTTCATCTTTTAACGTAAGAACATCTGTAAATATTGTGTAGCCTGCGTTGCACACAAGCAAATCTATTCCACCTAAATCTTCTATAGCTTTTGCAGTAACTTCTCTAGCTACTCCGTTTTTCTCAAGAGAAGCTTGATAGTAGAAGCACTTTGCTCCGAACTCAGAGACAATTTTGCTCAAACTTTCTGCGCCCTCTTTGCGTGTGTTATATGTAACTGCAATGTCATATCCGTTTTTAGCAAGAACAGTCGCAATCCCCTTGCCAATACCATGGCTTCCACCAGTTATAAACGCTTTTTTTCTCATATTATCACTCCTTTAAATCAAGGTGTATTTAATGTACCGTCTGTTATTCTTGTTTGTGTCCACTCTGTTACTCTTGTAATTGCTGGGTATTTTTCAGCTAGCTCCTCGTTAATATCTATACCCAAACCAGGTTTATCGTTAACATAAGCGTAACCGTCTTTAAGCACTGGGCAACCTGGGAACATCTCCTCTGTTAAGCTTGTAAATCCTGTCCATTCTTGAATACCAAAGTTTTTAGCTACTATAGATAGTTGAACATTAGCAATATGACCTACTGGAGATACGTCCCCTGGTCCGTGCCATGCAGTTCTGATACCAAAATGCTCGCCAAAAATTGCTAGTTTTCTAGCTGGAGTAATACCACCAATTTGGCTTATATGAATTCTAATAAAGTCTAGTAATCTGTTGCAAATTAAGTAATCCCACTCTTTTGGATTGTTGTAAAGTTCGCCAATTGCAATTGGTGTAGCACATTGGTTACGCAACATTTTCAACCACTCGCTTTGCTCTGGTGAGAATATATCTTCTAAGAAAAACAGGTCGTATTTCTCTAATTTTTTAGCTAAGTTAATTGAGTCTATCGGTGCTAGTCTCTCGTGAACATCATGTAAGAAATGAGTATCATAACCAAAACGATTTCTCATATACTCAAAAAGTTCTACTGTTTTTGCCATGTATTTATCAGGTGCATAGTATATGCCATTTTTAGCACCGTCAGGCTTATTAAAATCAGAAGCCTTGCTACCATAACCACCCCATTGCACACGAACATGACTAAGTTTATTGTCAATATAACTTTGAACTTTATCACCGATTTCATCAAGAGTAGCTCCGTCTGCGTGCATATAAACAGCAGCACCCTCACGGCTTTTGCCACCAAGTAAATCGTAAACAGGCATGTTAGCCATTTTACCTTTAATATCCCACAAAGCCATGTCTACACCAGAAATAGCGTTGTTGATAACAGGGCCATTACGCCAGTATGAGTTATTGTTCATAAGTTGCCAAATATCCTCAATATCAGCCACGTTTCTTCCTTTAAGAAGTGGGTCGAAATAGTCTTCTACTATGCTTTTTACAGCAAGTTCTCTATATGCAAATGTTGCACAGCCTAGTCCGTATAACCCTGGTTCGCTAGTCTCCACCTTTACCACTATTAAGTTTATGTTCTCCGGTGCAGTTAATATTGCTTTTACTTTTGTAATTGTTACCATATATTTCTCCTTTAACGATTTAGTTCACAATTTGATTATTGTTTTTGATAATTATATCATACACAAACTAGATTGCAATAGCATACAAAAATTTTGTAGCTAACTATACTTTATCCCAAAAAAAGTTGTGTAAAAAGTCAAGAAATATTTACATGACAAAATAAATACAACGTGGTATAATTTAGATAGAAAAAAAGGGAGGAATTGTGGTGAAAGAAGATTTATTATTTCATTATTGTAGTTTAGATACATTTTTAGCTATAGTACAATATAAGACTTTGCGATTAGCTAATGTATCAAAGTCAAATGATTATCAAGAACTGATATATGTATTATCTGAATGCGAAGAAACAATTTGTGATATTTTTAAAGATAAATACAAGAGATATGATGAAAAGGAAAGATACAAATATCTCAATCAACTAAAGTTATCTTTGGAAAAAATCATACTAGAATTAACTCAAAGAACAATTATCTCACATGCGATGTGTTTCTCAAAAGATAGTGACAAACTAAGTCAATGGCGAGGTTACGCTAATGATGGTTGTGGAGTAGCTATAGGATTTAAGCGTGAAACTTTAGAAAAGTATTTATCTAGTAAAAAATACATAAAATTAAGTGAAGTAGATTACATTGAAAATAGTGCAGAGGTTATAAGAAGAGAGGTTAATCAAATAATTGTTGATATAAATAAGAAACCTGATTATAGAACTCTATCGACTGAAGGTATAATAGAAGTACTTTGTCAAGAGTTAGTGAAGCGACTTTTTCTAGATAAAGCTCTAATTTTTAAAAATCCTACTTTTAAAGAAGAAGCAGAAGTTCGACTTCATACAGTTATACCAGAAGAACAATTTGGATTATTAACCAGTCCACGAACAGATGAATTTATTACTAAATTAGAAAATGAAATAAGCCCTTTGACTGCTAAATATGACTTCTTTGTTAGAAACGATAAAATTGTTTCTTATTTTGATATTTGCTTTAAACATCAAGAAACAGAAGACGAAACAATAGTTAATCAGTTTATTAAAAGTATAGTTATTGGACCTAAAGCAAATATTTCCATAGAAGAAATGAAGCATATTATGCTTGTAAATAAACTGGGTGGTTGTATTAATAATATTACAAAGTCAAAATCTTCATACAGATAATCGGAGGTTTTCAACATGAAAAAACATAGTTTTAAGGATTTGCTGAGGTATAAGTTTGACAACCTGATGTCGAAAGGTACCGTAGCTTTGGTTGGAATGTTGTTTCTTGCAACAACATTGGTAGTAGTAATAGCTGGTATAGTGTTAGCACTTATTGATAGAAATCAGATTTCTGTGCGTGAAAATATCTGGTCTAGCATAATGCATATTATAGATGCTGGTACGATAACTGCTGCTGACACTGCAAACCCTGGGTTTATAATAATTATGTCGCTTGTTACACTGTGTGGTTTGTTTGTAACTAGTATTTTGATAGGTATTATAACCACTGGTTTTGAGGAAAAATTGAACACCTTAAAAAAAGGAAATTCAAAGGTTTTAGAAAGTAACCACACTGTTATTTTAGGGTTTGATAATAACATTTTTTCTTTAATATCAGAGACTATAATTGCAAACGAAAACCACAAAAATGCTTGTATAGTCGTGCTCGCTAACGAGGATAAAGAAGAAGTAGAGACTGCAATTGCAGATATGATACCAGATTTTAAAACAACAAGGATTATTTGTAGAACAGGAAATATTACAGATACAAATATGCTTGCGAGATGCTCGATAGAAACTGCAAGAAGCATAATTATTAACGAAGAAAAAGATTTTATCACAATAAAGTCTATTTTGGCTGTAAATAGTTATTTAGATAAATTCAAGGGTTCTCACAAAATTCCTCATGTAGTAGCTACTGTAACTGAGCCATCAAATTATGAAGCAGCAAAGATAATCTCAGACGGTAACGCAGAGATTATTTTGGTAGAAGACGCAGTGTCTAGAATTATTGCGCAAACTTGCAGACAGCCTGGGCTTTCTAATGTTTTGATAGAACTTTTTGATTATGACGGTTGCGAGCTATATTTTGAAAAATTTCCTAATCTAAAAAGCGATAAGTTTGGTAACATATTAAACTATTTTGAAGAAGCTGTTTTGTTTGGCTACAAAAGAGATGGAAAAGTATACTTGAACCCAACAGAAGACACGGTGATACATAGCACTGATGAGTTGTTATTGCTTGTTGAAGATGATGGAATGGCTAAACTTGATGTGAAACAAATTGCTCCTTTCGAACAATATGAAGCTAAACATAACATAGAGCCGAAACCTGAAAACTTGTTGATTATTGGAACAAATGCAATGCTTAATCAAACAGTTTTAGAGCTTGACCAATACTTTGCAAAAGGTTCTAAAATAACTATAGCGAATTTTAATGAGATAGAAGAAATCACTGACTGCCTACAAAATCTCAGCATTAAATATGAAGTTTGTGACGTTAATAACAGAGCAAATCTATTAGAACTCACAAGCAATAATATAAGCCATGTAATTTTGTTTAGTGATGATGAAAGCGACAGCGAAACTTCGGACGCAGTTACACTTTTAAGGCTTATACACCTACGTGATATATCAAGAAAAGAGGGTCTAAGTTTTAGCATAACTAGCGAGATGAAAGATGTAGCTAACCAAAAACTTGCAAAAGTGGCAGAGGCTAACGACTTGGTTGTAGGCTCTAACATAATTAACCTAATTCTCACACAAATCGCAGAGAACAGGTCTTTAGCTTATGTTTTCCAAGAACTTTTACGAGCAGAGGGCTCTGAGATTACGATAAGAGAGGCTTCTCATTATGTGAAGTTAAACACAGAAATAGACTTCTATACAGTTACTAACATATTAAAAGGTCGTAACGAAGTAGCCGTTGGGTACAAAAAGCAAAACGGCAGAAATTACGAGATTGTAACCAACCCTAAAAAATCAGAAAAAATCACCTTTACAGAGAACGATTATATTATATCTTTAGCAGTTGAGTAATATATAAAACAATATCTAAGGCTCTGAACTTTATGTTCAGAGCCTTAGTATGTTTAGTAATCACTGTAATAAAAAAGTCGCACAAAATGGAATGTATAAGGAAACTTTTTCTATCGCAAAAAGCTTCCTCTTTGTCAACCTGTTGACAAATTCACCTTCAAAAAAGCTCCTCTAAGGAAAAAGATTGCGTTTTCTGCGGAAAACACCTCAGGGCTTTGCCCTAAGAACCCAAAATCTTTTGAAAAAGATTTATTAAAATTCTTATATTAAGTCAAAATAAATATATAACCTTTACTAACGTTTATTATTTAATCACTTTATAAGAGTGTATAGACATTGGATTTAGTATAATTTCTGTTTCTTCTCCGTCAACAAACAGTTTGCATTTCTGTTCTTTTTTAGAGAAGTTAGAAACCATAAAGTTAATGCTTCCATCATCATTTTTAACAGCCACACCATGTTTTTCCATGCAAGAATACACAATTCTTTTTGAACCTTTTGTCAAACAATTTGACGCTAAATCCATAACATAAAAATCAGGGTTATATGTAACCTCTTTGCTATCTTCATCAATAGCAATCATGCTGTTTTGTTTCCAACCCCAAGTACTTGTAGACACGCTGTTTAAAATCATGTTCCAATATGTGTAAGAGTCACAACCAGCTGATAGATAGTTAACTATGTTGATATATAAAACAATCGCTTGATCCCAAGTATTTTCACCACGGAAGCAGTTGCTTTCTGTGTGCATTAGTTTTAAGTTAGGATATTTTGCGTTAATATCATATATTTGTTGCATTGAAGAATATTGAAAGCCTAGACCGTCGATATAATCTTTAATATCTTCGTCAGCACTCAATAAATCAAGACCAGAAGAACCTGTTAGGCTTCTGAAAGTACCAGCAAAAATTTCTGTATCTATGTTATTTTTCTTAAAATATGGGTGCATAAAGTTTTTGATAAACTTGCACATTTGCTCAGGTTCCATGTCACAACCTGGGTAAACTGGTGTAGCGTCAGGCTCGTTTTGAATGTTAATTCTGCTTATTTTAAAACCTTTTTTTGCATACTCTTCTACTAATTTAGCAAAGTAAAGTGCGTAAGCTTCATAATATTTATCTTCATCAATAATTCTGCCAGCTCCACACATTTGTTTGCTGTCTTTAAACCAAAACGGAGGCGCCCACGGTGATGCATGAATTTCCATATCTTCACAATATTTTTTTGCAAGCTCCATGAAAGGTATCAAGTACTTTTCGTCACGCTCTAAAGAGAATTTCTCCATAGCAAAATCGTCTTCATTATCGTTCAAGCTATATGCATCTAGCGCAAAATCATCTGCACCAACTGGAAGTCTAAAAAAGTTAAATCTATCCTTAAACAGTTTCTGAGAAATCTCGTCTATTTTATCATCGTTTAAGCTTTGTAAAGCTTTTCCACCTTGCTCGCTAAAAGCTCCACCAATACCTTTAATAGTTTGCATTTCAACTTTAGAGTTCAAATAGATATGCACAATCTCTTTAGGTTGGCTAGGTTGGTCGCCTATATTTCCAAGCAGTTGAGATTTCTCAACATATCTTACCTCGTCGGTAACTTTAACTTCGTCTAGGTTTATTATCTTCATAATATCGCTCCAATCATAAAATTTTTATATTGTTAAGTAAAACGTTTTCTTTTATATGATTGTACTATTAAACACTAATAAAGTCAATAATTAAATAAAAATAAGCAGTATAAAATGCTCTAATTTCAACATTTTGTACTACTTTAATTTTAATCTTTTTTGTCTCTATCTCTCATGCTGTAAACACAACCACAAAAATTTTGTCGATAAAATCCTAGTTCGTTTGACAACACTGTTGATTTTTTATATCCGTCTTTCTTTTTAAAGTCAGATGTCAAATGCAAAACACCAAACTCGTTTTGTAGCCTCTCCCCTATCTCGTTAATCATTTTCGCATTTTTTAACGGGCTAATGCTTAGGCTTGTTGTAAAATAATCATAGTTCAACTCTTTTGCTAGCTCTGCTGTTTTTTGCATACGCATAGCAATGCAAACCTCGCAGCGTTTTCCACCCTCAGGTTCGTTTTCTAAGCCTTTTACAGCCTTGCAAAACTGCTCGTTATCCCAATCAGTTTCCATATATTTAACATCAAAATGTTCAGCTAGTTTATTTACTTCTGCAAGCCTTAAATGGTATTCTTCTAACGGAAAAATATTGGGGTTGTAGTAAAGCATACAAACATCAAAATGCTGTGCAAGGTACTCTACCACGTAGGTAGAGCACGGTGCACAACATGAATGAAGCAACAATTTTGGTTTATTTTTTAACGATTTAATTATCTTTTCTGTTTCTAGTTGATAGTTCATTATATAACTGCTAAAGCTTCTACTTCAACCAAAACATTTTTAGGTAAATTTTTAACTGCTACACAACTTCTTGCTGGTTTATGAGAGAAATATTGCTCATAAACTGCATTAAATGCTGCAAAATCAGCCATATCTGCTAAAAAGCAAGTAGTTTTAACAACATTGTTAAACTCTGCGCCACCCTCTTTTAAAACAGCTTCTAAGTTTTTCATTACTTGCTCTGTTTGTCCTGTGATATCAGTAGCTTCAACTTCGCCAGAAGCTGGGTTTACTGGTATTTGTCCACTTGTAAAAAGCATATTTCCACTTAAAATAGCTTGTGAGTATGGACCAATAGCCGCTGGTGCATTTTCTGTAAATATTTTTTTCATTTTAGTTCTCCTTAAAAATTAAAAGTCAACTCTTTTTTCTATATAATCGCAAAGTTCGCTGATTGGAATTCTAACTTGTTCCATGCTGTCACGCTCTCTAACTGTAACACATTCGTCAGCTGGAGTCTCTGCATCGCCTACAGTTTGGAAGTCGATAGTCACACAGAAAGGTGTTCCGATTTCGTCTTGTCTACGGTATCTTTTACCAATAGAACCTGTAACGTCCATGTCTACCATGAACTTTTTGCTTAATATAGCATATATTTCCTCAGCTTTTGGGCTAAGTTTTTTCGATAATGGAAGAATAGCTGCTTTGTATGGTGCTAGGAATGGGTGGAAACGTAAAACTGTTCTAACATCGTTTTCGCCAACTTCTTCTTCGTCATAAGCATCACATAAAAATGCAAGTGCAACACGGTCTGCACCCAACGACGGCTCAACAACATAAGGGATATATCTTTTGTTTTCCTCTGGGTCAAAATATGTTAAATCTTTGCCTGAATGCTCTTGGTGTCTGCCTAGGTCATAATCTGTTCTGTCTGCAATACCCCATAGCTCACCCCAACCAAATGGGAACAAGTATTCAATGTCTGTAGTCGCTTTTGAGTAGAAAGACAACTCGTCTGCTCTGTGGTCACGCAAACGCATGTTTTCTTCTGTCATGTTAAGGTCAAGCAACCATTTTTTGCAGAAGTCTTTCCAGTAATAGAACCAGTCTAAATCTGTGTCTGGTTTGCAGAAAAATTCAAGCTCCATTTGCTCAAACTCTCTTGTTCTAAAAGTAAAGTTACCTGGAGTAATCTCATTTCTAAAACTTTTACCAATTTGAGCAACACCAAAAGGCACTTTTTTTCTTGTTGTTCTTTGAATACTTGGGAAGTTAACAAAAATACCTTGTGCTGTTTCTGGTCTCATATACAACTGGTTTTTTGCATCTTCTGTTACGCCTTGGAATGTTTTAAACATAAGGTTAAACTGACGTATATCAGTAAAGTTTATTTTTCCACAATCAGGACAAACAATTTTGTTATCATCAATATAAGCTTTCATAGCTTCGTTAGTCATGCCGTCAGCACTCTCTCCACTATGGTCTTCAATCAATTTATCTGCTCTGTGACGAGTTTTGCACTCTTTGCAGTCCATTAATGGGTCAGAGAAACCACCAACGTGACCAGTAGCAACCCATACTTCTGGGTTCATTAAAATCGCTGCATCTAAGCCAACATTGTGTGGGCTTTCTTGCACGAATTTTTTAAGCCATGCTTTTTTAACATTGTTTTTGAACTCAACACCTAAAGGTCCGTAATCCCAAGAGTTTGAAAGTCCTCCGTATATTTCAGAACCAGAAAAAACAAATCCTCTGTTTTTACATAAGGCTACAATTTTTTCCATAGTTTTTTGATTAGCATTCATTTAACTTCTCCGTTCCGCCACTTCACGCAGCTAAAATTTCTATATAAATTTACATATTATCAATTTTAACACATAGCAAAAAAATTTGCAATAAAAAAGTACAAAAAGAATATTAAAACAAAAAATCAGCCAATAAAGGCTGACTTTTACTATATTATATCATATTTTTTTCTTCTTATAATTTTTGTAGTTCTAAGATTTCATGTAAGACATCGCACCAACCGTTCCATTTTGCTAAATAGTCGTCTTTTTCTAAAACACGGTCTGTCAAATCTGAGATATTTGTTATGTTTCTTTTCTTGCAAGCAAGAACGCACAAACTGTATTCTTCTAAATCAAGCTCGTCCGTGTCCCAAACAATTGGGACTTTATCTAATCCATGCAAATAAGCCACAAAAGCACGAGTGTGACCGTCTGTAAAAACAATGTCGTCATTTAGTTTTATTATTGGAACAGGCTGAAAATTTGATAAATCGTTAGGATTGAACCACTGCTTGATTTTATCTATCTTTTCCTGTGATATATAAAACTGTGAGGGCTGCACATCTAAGATAGATATATAGTTCATAAAT
>CAYJKT010000027.1:0-40179 GCA_964370775.1 uncultured Eubacteriales bacterium
AGGTGCTACACTTTTTAATTTATATTTGCTACATTTTTTTATTGTAAAATACACACTCAAAAATTGCATTGTAATCATATTCAATGTAAAAACTTTTTATTTCTTCAAAATAATCTTCGTAATTTGCAATTGTCAATAAATGTTCATCTTTAGATATATGTTCTAACATCATTTCATTTATTTCACCACTATAATGGCCTGCATCTTTATAGTTATCTAAATCTGTAACAATATCATATAAATCTAAAAAGGAAAAAAGTTTAATGTTCTCTTGTTCCACTATCAAACTAGTAGCGTATTCAATAACATCTAATTGATAAGAAAGTGAAGCATTTTGATTTAGTTCATCATAATAAAGAATACTATAAGGAGTATAGTAAGAATAAAATTCTATTTCAGGATTATCTTGTGCTACCTTTATAACATTTTGTTTAATATTTTCTTCTATTCTTAATTTATCATCATCTGTAAGAACCTTAACTTCCATGTTACTTTGCTCAGGACGAATATACGTATTTAATACAACATCTGTTCCATAAGTCGCTGACATTCCCCAATTTGCATAATCGTCAAACGTTGTCATTTCATAACCTCTAACAGTATTAACAATAGTAAGCATCGTTCCTCTTAATAAAGTCTCTTTATTAAGTAGATAGTTAACATCATTTAGTATATTATTATCATATAGATATTCTGTCGATAAATCATACGCTCTTTCATCAGCATCTAAATCAATTCTGTTAACATCTAACGACCTAAACACTACTTTAAGATCGGGGTTGTAGATGGTTGCTCTGTCTATATGTTCATTAATTTCATTAAATGATGCACCTGCAAAACAAGTTTTTATGCTGTTAGTCTCAAATAGCTCATCGAACTGTGTTGTCTTAAAATTCTGCGACATTGATGTTCCTGTTATCATCGCATCATATTCAAAATTTCTGCTAATTCCGTCATTCTGATATAGTTCTTTATTCAAATAGTACCCAAATCCGTCTAGTGGAGCGTGAAAATGAAAGAACGGGTCAACTATATAAGTCATAGCACCTATAACCACTATAACCAAAGCAAATAGAATAACAAAAATTTTGACAAATTTTTTACTTGATATCATGTGTTTTACCTCTTAAAAATTAAAATATATAAAACTACTTACGCCTGCAAATGATAACACAGACCACAATAATATAACTCCACTTGTTAACAATTTAGTTATTGTAGGCTTAAACAAAACTAATTTTTGGTTAGTATTTTTCATGAATATTGCACCAAATATACAAACAATAAACACTGACAAAAACAGTATTGTTCCAGTCAACGGTATGGAAGCCAAATTCAGCATACCATATTCTGTTATTGTATCGGCAGAGCTAATCAATAATCTGTTGATTGGTTGAAAATCAAATTTGAATAATTTTTCAAACATTGTCCATGCAGTTTCTAATGAATTTGCCCTGAAAAACACCCACGCAAAATTAATAAATATAAATGTAACCACCCAATTAATCCAACTAGGTATTTTTGAAACTCCACCCTTAAATATCCTTGTTAAAATACTAGCCACTCCGTGTAACAAGCCCCATATCACAAATGTCCAATTTGCACCATGCCAAATGCCACTAACAAGAAAAACTATAAATATATTCCTATATAAAATTATTTTGCCCTTTCTATTTCCTCCTAATGGAATATAAACATAGTTTGTAAAAAAGCGAGTTAAGGTTAAGTGCCAACGTTTCCAAAATTCCAAAATAGTTTTGCTCTTATACGGTGAATTAAAGTTCATTGGTAATTCGATACCAAACATATACCCAATACCTGTAGCCATATCGCAATATCCGCTAAAATCAAAATAAATTTGTAAAGTATATGCCAGTATAACAAACACTGCGTCTGTGCTGCTAAGAATATTTATGTTGTAATATCCCCAGTCAGTAAAAATTCCAAAAGTATCTGCAATTAGCACTTTCTTGCCCATACCTAATGCAAAGGCATATATACCTTTTGAAAAAGTATCGTAATTGAATTTCTTTTTGCTAACGTCTGCAAATTGAGGAACTACCTCACTATGCAGTACTATTGGCCCTGCAACTAATTGTGGAAAAAACGTGACGAATAGCGAATAATCTAAGATATGATAATTAGGCACATTAAGTTTGTAACAATCTATAATATATGATAATTGTTGAAATGTAAAAAAACTAATTCCTAATGGTAACAGTATCGTTTCAAGAAAAAAATCTGACTTAAAAATAAAGTTGATATTATCTATAAAAAAGTTAAAGTACTTAAAGTAAAATAAAATACCTACATTAAAAATTATACCTAAAAACAATAGCAATTTAGATATTTTTTGTTTGTTAAGTTTTATCAGTTTGCTTCCTAAATAATAATTAACTAGAATGCTGGATAACATTATGAGTATGTATGATGGGTTAAAAAAGCCATAAAACCATAATGACATCCCCACTAAATACACTTTAGACAACGAATACTTTTTAAAATAATTTAATGCATAGTATCCCATAATAGTTAAAGGTAAAAACAGTAATACAAAAATGTATGAATTAAATAACATGGCAACTATTAGGTATAATAATATACCCTACCTTTCTTTCCTTAATTACTTTAATAAACTTGCTTTACAATTATATCACAAGGTCGATATTTCAGCAAGAAAATTGTTTTTTACTATACCGAGGTGTTAGCATAATAAAAAGCACTACTTCTGATTTTGAAATAGTGCTTTCTAGCGTGTGTAATAATTGTTATCCACACTAAAATATAAAAAGCATTGATAAAAAAATATTTATTATTGACAGTATGATAATTACTGTAGAAATGGTGAAATATTTGGATATATGATACTCCTTTTTTTGCTCAGTAAGAATTTGCTGTATTCTAATGATTTCTTTAACATAACTTATAACACCATTGAACAAAGATAAGAAAGCTATCACTACACTTATGTGGTAAATACTCAAAACCTCTACGCCTTTCACAAGAGGAAATATAGCAATCAAAATGAGAATAATAAAGGATAACAGGACTATATTGCTTTTTAAATTATTATTTTGTACCGTTTTGTTTTTTGCTATTAAAACAATGGCATTATACTTATAATTGATAAATATAATATAAATCAAAATACTCAAAATATATGCAAAGAGTAAAAAAATTCTTACTGATTTACTTTGAGGTATAAAATTAGAAAAGAATATTAATAAGTTAAATATAAATGATACCGACAAAAAATATATCTGGATAGATTTCCACAATTTTTTTATGTTCTCTACATTATATAATTGCAGTTCCTTAGAGTCAAGTAAGAATTTTTCATTTTTTATAACTGCTTCCATAGTAAAAAAAATCGTAACAGTCATTAATAATATTACAAATAATGTTATTAAAATAGATAGATTTATTCCAATAGTAAAAAAGTATATACTTTCTGAAATAAACGCTATTATATTTAAAATAAATACTGTATGAGATACTTTTAACATATATCCATAACCACCTTTGCTGTTAAATAAAGTTAATCAAATAATATATCTCTAAGTTTATTTTCTTGTATGTTGAGTTTTTATTTTGTTATATAGATAAACCATTCCACCAAATGATGTAAGTAATAAAACGCTAGAAATCAGTACAGACTGAATTTGATTATCTCCTGTGTCAGGTGACTCAGTTAATGTAGGTACAGGCGTTTGAGTCGGCATTGGTGTTACTATCGGAGTAGGTGTTGGTGTTGGTTCTGGTGTAGGAGTTGGTGCTAGTGTCACTGTAAAGTTTGTTGTTGCTGTGCCATTTGTCCCTACTATAGATACTGTATGTGTTCCACTAGTTAAAGTTTTTGTGTACTCACCATTTAGCGTAACTACTATGCTTCCATTTACAGCACTAACATTTGGGTTATCACTTTCTCCAGCTGTATGAACAACTTGATTATCTACCAAGGTTTGCACATAGTAACTAAAATCAGCGTTAGATTTAACAGTTAAAGTCTCTCCTTGTTGAATACTTAAATTTAATCCCTCAGTTATGGTCGGTATGTCCTCCCAAACAGCAATAATTTCTATAGACTCATTAACTGAATATGTAACGCCTGCTTTATATTCAATTCCGTTTATCTGCCACGCTTTAAACTGCTTGCCAGTAGGTGCAGTATATTCATTCTCTGGTAAAACAAAATCAGTTGAGTTTGCAACTTGCACGTTATCCATAGCGCCAGTTCCACTGTTAGCGTTAAAAGTTATAACACTACCGATTATATTGAAATCCGTTGTTACGCTTTTGTCTGGGATAGAATCTTTTCCTGTTGATGTAGCTTTAACTGTGTAGCTTCCTATATCTGTCGGAGTAGTTGAAGTATACGTAGTATCATCAGCATCTTTCATTTTATACTCAAAAATAGGATCTTCACCATTTTGCTCTCCCTCATAGCTAACTTGTGGGTTGATTGTAGTGCCATAAGAAACATCTCCTAATATTACTGATTTAAGTGCATTTTCTCCGCGCAATCTCTGCACTAGATGTAAAGTAGACTCTTTCTGTATGTTATAGTCTGATAGTGTTTTGCCTTCTTCCAACTGTTTACCTGCAAAAATTAATCGTTGTTCATCTGGAGGAATACCCTCTTTTTCTTGAATTTTAGCTTTAATTGCATCTATACTGTCATTAGGTTCAACCTCTAAAGTAATAGTTTTACCTACTAAAGTTTTTATATATATTTGCATAGCATTTACTTGCATTGGCAGTGCAATAAAAATAAAACACACTAACATAAATGCACTTAAATTTCTTCTAACTCTCTTTTTCATAATAAATCACCTTTCCTTGTACAGTAATAAATATTTCCCATTATTTATCAGCCATTACATCCCAAGGAGACACTATCCCAAGTATTCTCTCGCTTATCTTGCCGTTTTCTGTTATAAAAATAACTTTCA
This sequence comes from uncultured Eubacteriales bacterium, assembly GCA_964370775.1. GTDB lineage: Bacteria > Bacillota > Clostridia > Oscillospirales > Acutalibacteraceae > SIG603. The sequence continues at coordinate 4,953 of CAYJKT010000027.1, forward strand.
GTCTTTTATCTTTGCTTTTTATAGTGTCAAACTTTTTTCTAGCTTCTATAACAGTTAATTTTCTAGAACAAAACTCGTAATTCTCTGATATCTTATTAACGTGCAACAAGTCTATTAAATCTCTGATTTTTGTGTTCTCTGTAATCGGTGCGTTTGGATTTTCTAAAATATACCTAAACACAACTCCATGACTGAATACTCCGATAAACTCTCCACTGTCTATTACAGGAATATGCGAATACCCTAGCCTTACCATGTTCTCCATAACTTTTAACGCTTTTTGATTAAGTTTAGAAAACACCATTCTGTCAGCTTTAGTCGCTTTATCTATCGCAAGATTGGGACTTTTTAGATACGCAATTATCTCTGTTAGATACTCGTTTAAGACTGTAGACGGTTGAACTACGCTCTCACCGTCTACATAAGCTGTATGGGATAACAAATTTCTAACCTCTCGGCATAAATCTAGTTTTTCTCTAAAATTTATGCTTTCATCGTCGTTTAAAAATTCAAAAACCAAGCTACTATATCTTCTTTTTTTATCAGCATATCTTTTTTCTAAAACATCTTCTAATTCTCGGTATAAATTCAAAAACATATCAGCTTTCATAATTATCACCCTAAGTATAAGTATAGTAAAACTACAATAATTCCAATGCCAGCAAACAGCAAGCCAAATGACAAACTGGATGAAATCATGCGTCGTCTAATCGCTGAGTTTTGCTCGTAAGTCTCTAGTTCTTCTGCGTAATTATGAGGCTTATCCTTGTGAACAAAGTTTGCAATCGCGTCTAGTAGTTTGCCTATTTTATAGCTATATGCCACATTTACTGTAAAATCTCTTTCTCTTGCAGGTCTAAATCCAAATATAATTAATAAGTGCAGTACTATGTCTGTTATATTTTGTGTAACAAATGAGAATGTACCCATTACTATCGCTATCAAGTTCAAGAATGATTGCACCACGTAGATATCTAAAACTCTGCACACTGCTCCAAGCACTGTTGGTATAAGTTTAGTGAAAACAGGTAGGTATATTAGGTTAACCAATGTTAATTTGCCTTTGCTTACTTCAACATATTTACCATTTTTTATTAAAAGCAATCTAACAACCACAAAGTAAAGGATAAGACCAATGCTTATGCTATAAATTGCACCTTTTAAGTTAGTAAAGTTAAAGTAGTGTATTGTAAGTTCATGCGCATGAATGTTCATAGCTTCTGTAGAAGCATTTGCTATAACATGTGCAGTTTGCTCTGGTAGAATTCCCATGACAACTGCTGGTATAGCAGTTAAAACAAGTAAAGTTTTGTTCAGCAAACTAAACTTAATTTTAGGTGCGTTATCGTTTTTGGCAAATAAGCACATACCAATTTTTAACATATATGCTACAGTAAATCCACCTGATAGTATGAATAATAGTTCGCTAACAGTTAAAAGTGTGCTAGGGTGTAAGTGAATTTGCTCTACTAAGCTCTCGTGAAGTAAAGTTTTGCTAATGTATCCACTAAATAGTGGCACACCACCTAGTCCACAACCTGCTACCAAAAATAGTGCTCCAATAACAGGATTTTTACGAGCAATACCCTTTAAATCGTCAAATTTTGTTGTCGCTATATTCATAAATATAACTGAGCACAAACCGAACAATATCAGCTTGAACATAGAGTGGTTAAGCATGTGAAGCACTGTTCCCCATGAAGCTATCGTATTGTGCTCTCCCATAATTCCAAGCATTGCAACGCCCACAAATATAAAGCCAATTTGAGACATAGACGAGTATGCGATAGTCTTTTTCATGTCTGTTTGAATAATTGCTGATATACCACCCCATAGCATTGTTATTACTGCTATAACAAGAATGATTTCGCCAAATAATTCGTCATAATAAAACACATTTACGCTTACCATAACTGCACCAAACACACCAGTTTTTGATAAAATTGCTGAGAACACAGCAGTATACGGTGACGGTGCTGTTACGTAAGTGGTCGGCAACCACACATGCAAAGGATATAAACCAGCTTTTGTGCCAAAGCCTACCATAACTAGCAGTGCTGGTACTAAAAGCTCTGTTTTATCCATGCCTTTTGCTACTGTGAGTATCTCGTCAAGCTCTAAAGTTCCTAGTTTGCCATTAAGTAAAAATAAACCTAATAGCATTACCATACCAGCCACAAGAGAGAAATATAAGTAGAAGTCTGCATTCTTTTTAGCGTTTTTATCGTTACTTAATAACACCCAACCATAAGAAGCAAACGACATTATCTCGAAGAAGAAGAACATCGTAAACAAACTTGCACTTGCAAATACTCCGACAGTTCCAACAAAGGTTAAAGCTGTAAAAAGTAATTGTATTTTATTGAATTTAGTATCTTTAAGGTTTTTGTAATACTCTGTAGTTAGACTTGTTGATACAGCAAAAATAATCACAGTTAACACAAGTTGAAGTATTCTAAAACCGTCTAATGTAAATGAAAAAATATTCATGTGTATCTCCTTATATTATTCCGTTTGCTACTTGCTCCAAATAATTTAAAATTGGAGTAGAGTATATTCCAAATATTACCACCATAGACGCAAATACGCCTATTGGTAGTTTCATCATAATGCCAGGGTCTGACGCATCTTTAGACACAATGTGTTGTCTTGGGAAAAATGCTTTTACCACAATAACAAGCATGTAAACAGCTGTTAAAACTGCTGATATAAACAGAGCTATTATCATTAAGTAAGATAAGTTTGAGTCTAAATCAATTGCTGAGTTTATCAGATAGTATTTGCTGACAAATCCAACAAGCAATGGCATACCCATTAGTGACAGTGCTGATATAGAAAAACAGATATAGGTAAACGGCATTTTTTTGCCCATTCCCTCTAGCTCATTAATATAATGTGCTCCTGATTGTTCCATGATCGCACCTGCGCTAAAGAACGCATTTATCTTCATAATCGCATGGAAAATGATGTGAATTAAAGCAGCGTATAAGCCTAGGTTTGTCATAACAGCAACAGCTAACATAATGTAAGATAAATTGCTTATTGTAGAATATGCAAGTCGCCTTTTAAAATGTTGTTCTTTAACTGCCATGAACGAAGCGTAGATAACAGTGATTGCCGCTAGGGTAAGCACTATGCTTTGTGCATAAGTTCCTCGTAAATTATCAGCACCATAAACGTAATATGTCATTCTTATAACAACAAACGCACCTGCTTTAACTACTGCAACTGCATGAAGAAGCGCTGTAACTGGTGTCGGTGCAACCGAGGCAACTGGCAACCAAGCATGAAACGGAAACACAGCAGCTTTAACGCCAAATCCCATAAATGCTAGAATATAAGTCACGTTTAAAATTACATCTTCGTTAAATACTCTGTAAAGTATTGGATTTCCACCATAAACGAAGTCACCGTTTAGACCATACACTATAACAAACGCTACAGAAATAAAGCCAATTGCAGCACCAGAAATTGAGTAGAACAGGTATTTTCTAGCAGCTTTAACTGCTTTTCTGTCTTGTGAGTGTAAAACCAATGGAGTTGTAACAAGTGTTAAAAATTCATAGAAAAGGTACATTGTTAACGGATTATCAGAGAATGCTATACCCATGGTTACTCCGTAACTAACTGTGTAAAAAGCGAAAAACATTGGTAAGTTTTTCTCGTGTTTCATATATTCAAATGCATACATTGTAGCAAACGGCCACATGAAAGCCACTAGGAATGCAAACACACTTCCTAGTCCGTCTATAGACAACACCAATGTAACAGTATCTGTTATTTCTAGCATATTAAAGCTACCATTAGGTGCATTAAAAAGCAATAATATCGTAAAAATAGAGTTTAACAATACTGCAATAAATATATAGATTTGCATTCTTTTGATAGACGTAAATCTGATTGTAAAAATAGATATGCCAGCTACTATTGGTATAAGTATTGGAAGTAAAATTAATTCTTCAGCCATATTTTTACCCCCTTATAACACTGACAATGCTATTTTAGTTATAAATTCTACCAAAGGAGCAGAATATATTCCTGTTAGCACTATCAACACTGCAAAAATTCCAAGCGGAACTGCCATTGTCATGTTTATGTTTATTTTTTTATCTATCTTTTCTACATCATCACTAGGTGATAAGTAAAAACCATTTATAACCGGCGGGAACAGATAGAATGCTGTATAAATCGCACTGCACAAAAGTGCAACAGGACCTAACCAAGTAAATACACCTGTTGATGACTCCACTGCTCCGTTTGCTAAATACCATTTGCTAATAAATCCATTTAACGGTGGTATACCCACAAGAGCAAGTGAGGATATTCCGAAGAACACAAAGGTTAACGGCATTTTTTTGCCGAGTCCTCTCATAGAATTTACGCTTGTAAGACCTGTTTTATATATAATTGCTCCTGCTAATAAGAACAGCGATACTTTAATAAGTGCATGGAAAATTACGTGTAGCATTGATCCTACAAAAGCTGTTGGATTTAATAGCGATAAACCAAACAACACGTAAGACACCTGACTTACTGTTGAATACGCTAGTCGTCTTTTTAGGTGGTCTTGTTTTAATGCTGTTACAGAACCCATAACAACAGTAATAAGTGCAAGTATCATCCAAGTGTACTGCACCCAAGTATCTCTTATAAAATCTGCGCCAAAGATATAGTAAACTACTCTGATAATAGCAATTACACCTGATTTTGTGATAATGCCAGAAAGCACAGCACTCGCAGGTGCTGGCGCTACTGGGTGAGCCTCTGGTAACCAACCATGCAGAGGAAACATACCAGCCTTTGTGCCAAAACCTAGTATAGCAAGCAACGCTGCTACAAGCAAAACGCCTTTGTGTTCTTCTACTGCTTGGTCTGATAACACATTTGCCATAAATCCACCAGCTGTGAAGTCTAGGCTTCCTCCATAATATACAATGAAGAAAATTGCTATCAAGCCCATGAACGCACCAAATAGTGAGTAAAATAGATATTTAAAAGTTGTCGCTACTGCATCGCTTGTTCTTGAATGAATAACAAACAAAACAGTTACAATAGTCATTAGCTCATAAAAAACATAAAGAGTTAAAAGCGTTCCTGAGTAATCTATACCAATAATAACTCCATAAGTCATAAGATAAGAACCAAAAAACATGTTTTCTCTTTCTTCATGCTTAAAATATTCGGTCGCATAAACACCTGTCACAAGCCAAATAAGACTAGTAAGGGCAGAGAAAAATATGCCAATTCCATCTAATGTGAACTTAATAGTAAACTCTTCTGCAAGTGTACCAATATTATACTCTTTAGTACCACCAAACAGATTAAACACAGCTAATCCCACACTTAAAAATAAAACAGATAAAAATATTACTCTAATCGCTTTTGTTTTATTAAGTTTATGTAAGAAAAGCAGTGCAGTGCCTCCAACAATAGGTAATATTATCGGAAACAATAATTCTATATTCCCTGTCATATATTCCCCTCCTTATACCATAAACATTTCTAAACCAATGCCTATTACATCGATAATCGGTTGTGCAAAAAGACCTACAAATATATTAATAACACTTAGCATTACAAGGCTAAAAATATATCTTTTGCTTTTATCTGGCAAGCCTCTGTTAAGCTTTACAAGCTCTGGGTCTCTTGTAAAAATACGCAATAGTGTTTTTAAGAAATACAATGCGTTTAGTATTGTGCTGATAGCCAGTGCTATTAATGGTATCCACACCCAAGCAGATGCATCAACTGCGGCAGTCGCAAACAAAATTTTTGACATAAAGCCTGCAAAAGCAGGTATACCAACCATAGATAGTGAACCTACCAAAAACGCAAGTCCAGCTGGGAAATGCCTAAAACCAGCACTAGTTAAGTCGTTGAATTTTTTGCTGTCTCCAGAAACTTGAGTTAAACCAGCACCAGAGATAAATAGCAGTGATTTTGTTGAAGCATGAACTATGATATGGAAGATAGCAGCTATCATTCCAGCAGTTGTTCCCATGCCTATACCCATGAAAATGTAACCGATTTGTGCAACCGAGGAATATGCTATCATGCGTCTTAAATCTTTCTCTCTAATCGCACCAATTGAACCCATTATCATACCAGCAACGCCGAAGAAGAACAGCAGGTTTAATATATTGCTCTCTTTAATAACATCAAAAGATATAGCACGGAACATAAATTTAATTAGCAAGAAAATATATGCTTTTGAAACAAGGCTTGACAGCATTGACGCTGTAGCACATGTTGAATAGCCGTAAGTGTCTGGCACCCAGAAATGGAAAGGAAACAACGCACTTTTCATCGCAAGACCAGCACATATCAAGCCGATAATTACCTCAATAGGCAAGCTGTATTCATGAAGTACCATTAGAATTGATACTTCAACCTTGATGTTTGTCATATTTAGGTGGCCAGTTATTGAGTACAAAAAGCAAATTCCGATTAAAAACAAACCAGAACCCAATATACTCATTATCATGTATCTAATACCAGCCACTATTGTATGTCCTTTTTGTCTTATAACTATCAAACCACATGCAGCAATTGTGTTTATCTCAACAAAAACATAAGCTGTGAAAATATCGTTGGTATAAACTAGTGCTAAAATAGAGCTTAACAATAGATTAACTAAAAGATAGTACAAGTTGATTTTTTTAGGCTCTACGTCTTTTTCTGTGTGTTTCATTCCACCAACTACACAAAATAGCATAATCAAAGAGAAAAACAAAGCCATGAACGTCTCTAGCACACTTACTCTAATCTCATTGCCCCAAGGTGCACTAAAGTGACCCATCATGTAAACATAATCTGTTCCTGTAGACAATGTGAACGCAAAAATTGATGTTGACATTACTATTACAAGTGATATTATTGTAATGCACACACGTTTAGCAAGCCAAGAGTTCAAAACAGATGAAATAATGCCACCAAACATGCAAAGTACTATACAAAAAAAGGGAAAACTCTGTACAAGCGCCATCTTACACCTCTACTTCTTTCGCATAATGCATCATAATTTCATCTAAATTTAGTGTGTGGTATCTTCTGTAAAGTCTAATTGTTATAGAAAGCAAAATAGCTGTAACACTAACAGACACAACAATACCTGTTAAAACTAGTCCACTAGGTAGTGGATTTATGTAATTTTCAGCCTCTGTTATACCATCAACAATAATAGGTGCTTTTCTGCCTAAAATATAGCCTTTAATCGCCAAGAATAGATACACAGCAGTATCCATAATGTTTAAACCGATAATTTTTTTAATTAAGTTTTTGCTTAGTAATAAAGTTGTAAAACCAATAGCAAAAAGTATTACTGAAATAACTTCATCAAAGTGATTAGTAAGTAAAATCTCTATATTCATATTGTTCACCTTATAAATTACCTTTCCTAAAAAATGCATAGAAAGAATACATTGTGCATGAAACCACAAGCCCTACACAAATATTAAGTGGCAGAATAAGTCCTGCACTAAAAATATTACCAGGTGTACCAGGCGAGATAAACGTCTCTATATGGTTAGCACCTGTGAAGAACGAATAACTTTTTGCCAAACAATAGAAAGTTAAAGAACCACAAGTTATTGCTTTGTATACTTTTGATGTAAAGAATTTTTCTGTTTTTACAAATCCAAAAGCATTTAGGTATAATATCAAGCCAGAACCTATAATAGCGCCACCAGAGAAACCACCACCAGGAGACAAGTGACCATTGATAATAACATAAGCTCCGTATAATATCAAAATAGGCACAAGAATTTTAGCAGCTTTTTGCAACATCAAATCATTTTTCGGCTCGTAAATTCTGTCGTTTTCGTCTGTCGCCATAGATAAACTATCTGACTTTGTGTCAACTCTAAGCATGATGATAACACAAGTAGCAGCAATGAATAAAACGCATGACTCACCAAATGTATCAAACGCTCTGTAGTCCAAAATAACACCAGTAACAATGTTAACTGCACCAGTTGACTGCATACCTTGTTCTAAATACACCCTAGCTACTTCGTTGTTAGCTGGATTTATATCCGTACCAAAAGACGGTAGCAATGAAACCACTGATAATAAAATAACAATCAAGCTAAAGCACACGATGATTGATGTCACAAAGTACGATTTAGAGAATATTTTCATCTCCCAATGTGCTTTAACATCTTTAATGTCCTCTGGTACTTCGTTTTCTTCCTCGTGGTCAACTGCTTTGATTTTTTTAAGCGTTACAAAAAACAAAATAGAGCTAACACCAGCACCAACAGCAGCTTCAGTAATTGCAAGATCAGGGGACTCAAGCATTATCCAAATAACAGCCATAACCAAGCTGTATGACATAAAAATTATAATAGAATTAATAAGCTTTTTTGATAGAGTAACAGAAATAGCACACACTACCAAAAAAATAAGCAATATGTCTTTATACTCAATCATATTTTCTTTCCTCCCATTTATCTTCTTCGTCCTCGTCTTTAGTAGTGTATTCAAGTCTACTAATCAAATGGCTGGAAACTGGGCTTGCAACCCATAAAAATATAATTACCAAAATTAATTTGAGCGACGCAAATGAAAAACCTAAAACAATAATTAAGCCGATTAACGAAAGAGCAATACCAAGTGTATCCCCCATCGCCGCCGCTTGCATTCTGTTAAGCACATAATTGTATCTATACACACCAAACATTGAAACAATTAAAAACAAAAAGCCACCACATAAAAATAAAGTAGCTAAACCAAATCTAATCCACTCCATTTTTTTCTTCCTCCTTTTTCTTTTTAATTTTTTCCTCTTTGTGTGCACCCATATAAACTTTTGTAAGCACCACAACGCTCAAAAAACTAATCATAGCATATATCAAGCAAATATCAATTAAATAATGTTCGCCAATTAATATACTCAAAATTGCTATAGAAATAATAATAACCGTGCCAATCATGTTAATAGCAACAATTCTATCAGCTATTTTCGGGCCTTTAATAGCTCTTGCGAAGCCTAAAAAAACTAGAATTGCTAGCGCAATTAAGCATACAGTAAATAAACCATTATATGCGTTTTCGATATTCATATTCTAACCTTCTTTACATTCATTAACTTTCAAGTTTTTGTAACACTTTTATAAATCCACCGTCAACAAGACCTGCTACCAAGCTTTCATCAAGACAATGCACAATAAATTCATCGTCTATAAGTTCTGCTGTGATAGTACCCGGCGTAAGTGTTATAGAGTAAGATAACAGCACTCGCATAGAATCTGATTTTAAATTAACTTTAAAATGACACATAACAGGTTTCACTTTTTTTCCTGTTATTAGCAGTTTTAAAACTATAATGTTAGCTGTGAATATTTCTTTTAACAAGATACCACAATACAAGATAAATGTCGGTATTTTTTTCACCATAGATACTTCTTTGTTTGGGCTGTATCCCAAAAACTTCCAACAAAAAGCATATATTGCTGCACTAACTGCAAGCCCTACCAATACAATCTCTAAAGTAATTCTTGCATTAAATGCTATCCATAATATAAAAAGAATAAAAAACATGTTTCAACTCTCCTAAACATAACTTATTCCAATAAAAGGTAAATTTCTCTTTTTTTCCCGAAACAGGAGGAGCTTTATGGCTCCTCCGTATTTCAGTTAAGTCATTATAATAGAACTTTTGTTCCGCCAACAGGTCTAACGCTTAATACATAGCATGAACCCTCACCAAAAACATTTTCTATCTCTTTTTTATATGTATCTAGTAATTCAAATGGTACATACGCTTGAATTGTGCCAGCAAATCCACCACCATGGACACGATATGCACCTTTGCCCTCTAAAACTTTTTCTGTTAATGCTAAAGCTAAAGACAAACCTTGTTCGCTTGGGTTAGCACAGCAGAAAACATTTTGTAAGTGTTTGAATGATGAATTACCAGATTTTACAACATAGCCTTTGAAAGCTTCAAAGTTTTCGCTTTTTAAAGCTTCTGCCATAGCTTTAGCAGTGTTGTTATCATCATAGAAGTGAATTGCTCTTAATACAGCTCTATCACCAAATTTTTCTCTTAATACTTTTATGTTAGCATAAAAATCTTTCTCGTCTACTTCTCTTAATACCTCTTTACCAAAGAAACCTGCAACTTGTTTCATCTCTGTTGGAACAGCAGCGTATTCAGGTGTTAAATCAGCATGGTTACCACCAGTGTCAACAACACAAAGATTATAACCGAATTTATGTAAGTCAAAACTAATGCTTTCATATAGTGGATTTTCTTTATCGTTAAAATCGATAACTGTAACGCCACCTACTGAGCTTCCGCTTTGGTCTAGCAAGCCTGACGGTTTACCAAAGTGTACATTTTCTGCATATTGAGCAATTTTTGCAACTGTAACAGGGTCGATTTTATCATCATTATATAGGTGGTTAATAATTGTAACAACCAATACCTCAAAAGCAGCAGAGCTTGATAAACCTGAACCTTTAAGCACGTTGCTTACAGTGTAGCAGTCAAATCCACCAATATTATAACCTAGTTGTTTACATCTAGCGCAAACGCCTCTGATTAACGCAGAAGACTTATCATATTCAGCTTCATTTGCTTCTAAGTCAGAAATATCTACTGTGTCGTATTTTGAATACTCATGGCTTTTTAAAACGATAGTATTATCATCTCTTTTTGCAACACAACCGATAATATCAAGGTTAATAGACGCCGCAATAACTCTACCTCTTTGATGGTCTGTGTGATTTCCGCCAATTTCAGATCTACCAGGTGCGCTGTAAAATTCTACACCGTCGTCATAGCCGAAAAATTCTTTAAAATTCGCTTTAAGTTCGCTGTATCTACCCTCTTGAACTTGTGTTTCCAGTGGATATAGGTTTTCTAATTTTGTTATCATTGTTATCTCCATTCCGCCTATTGGCAAATAATTTTATCTAGTCTCTTTTATTTTAGTTTTTACAAACTTAATAAACTCATCAAAATTTGCTTTTTCTTCTATATCTGCTCGTCTTAAAACCATAGCTTTTCCGTTATCAAAATAAATAAAAACTCTTTTAGAAGTTTTTGTAACAGTTGTAACGTTATCATAAGGAGCTTTAATTGTTCTGCCTTTTTTCATATTATATATTCTGTTTTCAAAAAAGCTTATTGTTGTAGGAGTTGATTTCAAGACCGAGGGTGTGTCTTTATCCATAGCTTTCATAGTTTTTTCTACTCTAAAAATTATGAACAATGCAATAATTACATACATTACAATCATTGCACCCATTGCAAACAATGGACTAGTGCCAGGAGTTGTGATTAATAAACCAACATTACACACAATAGGCATACCAACGTACATTGGTAGCACCCATTTTTTGCTGAACAATGCTGAATTATACTTAAACGCTTTATGGTCTTCTCTCTCTATATCAGACTTAAATTGATATACCAGTGCGCCTCTTTCCTCAACCCTTTTTACTTCTTTTATCTCTTCTAAAAATGAGTCAACATCATCTACATTTTTGTTAGAGCTTACAGCTTCATTACTCAATATTTTCACCTCTTACCATTTCCATTAATTCGTCTTCTGTAATAACAGCAACACCTAAATCATTAGCTTTCACAAGTTTAGAGCCAGCGTCTTCACCAGCTAAAACGTAGTGAGTTTTTTTAGAAACAGATGATGAACATTTTCCACCAAAACTTTCTATAATATCTTTAGCCTGTGTGCGTGTCATTGTTGGCAAAGTACCTGTTAAAACAAAGGTTTTGCCTTCAAAACGCATGTCGTTAATAACTGCAAGGCTTTCTGTATTTATCCCTAGTTCGTGAATTTCACTTACTAGCTCTTTGCTTTTTTCATCACTAAAATATTTTATAACAGACCTTGCCATAATCTCGCCAAAACCGTCTATCTCGGATAAGCTTTCTATATTTGCATTTGATAAACAGTCTAATGTTTTAAACTTTGCAGATAGTATTTTAGCAGAGCTTAAACCAATTTGTGGTATACCTAGTGCAAAAATCAAATTGCTTAAATCACGGCTTTTTGATTTTTCTATAGAAGTTAAAAGGTTGTCCGCACTTTTTTCGCCCATTCTTTCAAGCTCTACAATATCCTCTTTTTTCAACCTATAAATATCAGTAGCTTTAACAATCAAACCCTCAGATAGCAACTGCTCTATAACAGCCGAACCCATTCCCTCAATGTCCATAGCCTCTCTTGATACAAAGTGAATGAGGTTTCTATAACTTTGTGCTGGGCAATTATTGTTAACACATTTTACAGCAGCTTCGTTTTCATCTCTAACAGTCACTTCTCCACAAGACGGACACACTGTAGGCAAGATATACGGTTCAGAATTCTCTGGTTTTTCCACAACGCTTAGCACCTCTGGAATAATCTCCCCAGCTTTTCTAATCACAACTTTACAGCCTATTCTAATATCTTTTTCGCTTATAAAATCCTGATTATGCAAACTTGCTCTTGTGACAGTAGTGCCAGCCAAATTCACAGGTTCAAAAACTCCTGTCGGAGTTAGCACTCCTGTTCTACCAACGTTTATCTCTATATCTAAAAGTGTAGTAATTTTTTCTTCTGGTGGATATTTATAAGCCTCTGCCCAGCGTGGAAACTTTGCCGTAGAGCCTAAAATATCTCTATGGCTAAAATCATTCAGCTTAATAACAGCACCGTCAATTGGATAATCTAAAGTACCTCTAGTATCTCCAATCGCATGAATTTCTTTTAATATCTCCTCTATGTCTGATGACACTTTTTGCAATTTAGATGTAGGAAATCCCCACTTTTCTACTAAATTAAGTGCCTCAACATGAGAAGTCGGACCTTCGCCCTCTAAATATTGTATATTAAACACGCTTATACTTAAATCTCTTGAAGCTGCGATTTTAGGGTCTTTTTGTCTTAAAGAGCCAGCTGCTGCGTTTCTAGGATTTTTGGAAATCTTCTCTCCTAGTTCTTCTTGTCTTTTACAAAGCTTCACAAAAGAGCTTTCTGTCATAAAAACTTCTGCTCTAAGCTCTATATACGGAATATCTGTCTTAATTTTTTTAGGCAAAGATTTAATTGTTCTTATGTTCTCTGTAACATCTTCACCAACAGTACCATTACCACGAGTTGAACCTCTAAAATACACACCGTCTCTATATTCAAGTGCAACAGATAAACCGTCATACTTGTGCTCTAAAGTGTATACAGCATCATGCAATTGCTCTTTGATTTTTCTATCAAAGCTTCTAAGCTCGTCATCAGAAAAAACATCGTGCAAGCTTTCCATTGGTACTCTGTGTTCAACTTCGTTAAAGTTGTTATAAATATCCCCACCAATTTTCATGGTCGGAGAGTCCTCTGTTCTGTATTGTGGGTACTCTGTTTCTAGTTCTTCTAATCTTCTATATAATGCATCAAACTCAAAGTCACCAATCTCGCTAATATCTTGTTTATAGTATTTCTCTGAGTAATACTCTATCTTCTCTTTTAAGTAATTAATCTCATCAATTACATTTTTAAAATCCATATTTACCTCTTAAACATTAATTAGTTTTATTTTACTACCATTTTGTTCTTTTGTACATAGTAGTTACACTATTTTAACTAATTATTAATTAAAATGTAATTTTCTTTTATTATTTACCATATTCTGTTATCGATATTTGGTACTTCTCCTGTAAAAATGACCTCACATAGCACATAATCATACTCAAATGTTTGCATGTAACTATTGCTTATTGATGTCGAAGCCACAGTTGCGCTTATCTTAGCTTTAACTATGTATAAACTTTGATTAATTCCACTAGAAGTTACATCACTTTCAATCTCAATTGCACTGCTTCCTGTGTAATAAATATTTACTGGAATTTTCACACCAAAACCGTCTAACAAACTAATGCCTGTTAGGCTACCAAAAGGTATGTAAGTAAAATTATTGTCGTTTAAACTTTCGTTTACTTTTTTGTTTAAATCCGATTTTAATTTAGCAAGAACATCTGCATTGCTCTCTATATAAGTCAAGTTCCCATTTTCATTAATAAACAAATTGTATGTATCTTCTATATCAGAAAAATTTTTTTCTATCACTTCGCTAATTGCGTTGTATGCAAAACTCTGTGCATTTATCTGGATATATTCTCTTGGTAGTTTTCTTACACCAGTTTCGCAAATAACAAAAAATATCACTACTATCGCCAGCAAAACCACTATCTTTGTGAACGGTTTTAAGCGAATTCCCTTGCGTCTATGTCTTCTCATTATCAACACCCCTTATAATAGTATATGCTGAGGACAAAATGTGTTGAACTGTATAAAATAAATTTACGAAAAATACTCAAATTTGTCTTGACACATCAATAAATATGTTATATAATATCAATCCGACTTTTTTAACAGAAAGTACATAATTTTGTTTATCACGCACAAATAAGGAGGTGATGCATGTGATAGAACTAAAAAACATTAACAAGACTTTTAAAGTAGCAAAAAGAGATGGAGGCTTCTCCAACGCAGTAAAATCATTATTCAAAAAGGACTACACCTATATCCACGCATTGAAAGATGTTTCGTTTACGGTAAACGACGGCGAAATGGTTGGATACATTGGACCTAACGGAGCTGGCAAAAGTAGCACAATTAAAATTATGAGTGGTATTTTAACGCCTGACAGTGGTAGTGTAGTTATCAACGGACACAACCCAAGCAAAGAACGAACAGAACACGCCCAAAATATCGGCGTTGTATTCGGTCAACGCACTCAGCTTTGGTGGGATGTTCCAATTATCGACAGTTTTGAGCTTTTGAAAGAAATCTACAAAATAGATGATAAGGCTTATAAAAAAATGTCTGATGAACTTATTCAACTTCTTAACCTAACAGAGATTATAAAAACACCTGCTAGGCAACTATCTTTAGGACAACGAATGAGATGTGAAATCGCAGCATCGCTATTACACAACCCAAAAATATTGTTTTTAGACGAGCCAACTATTGGTCTAGATGCAGTTTCTAAAATTGCAGTCAGAGACTTTATTAAAAAAATCAACCAAACATACAAAACCACAGTTATTTTAACCACACATGACATGCAAGATATAGAGGCACTTACTGAAAGAATTTTGCTTATCGGCAAAGGGCAAATACTTTTAGATGGAAGCCTAAACGAGCTAAAAAAAAGGAATTCCAGCGTTAAGACTTTAACTGTGGAATATTTAGCTAGTGACAGTGTAACGTTTAGCCCACCAAACGGAACTAACATAATTAAAAACCTTAACGGACTGTTAGAGCTTGAAATCGATACAGAGATCACAACAGTTGCAAGCACCATAAACTACTTATCATCAGTGCTTGACATTCAAGATATTTCCGTAAGTTCTACCAGTGCAGAAGACATGGTAGTGTCACTCTATAAAGAGTTTAAAATATAGGTGAGTTATGAAAAAATACACATCATTTTTCAAAATTCGCTTTTTAACTGGTATGCAATACAGGGCAGCAGCTCTTGGTGGTTTGGCTACTCAATTTGCATGGGGTGGTTTAACGCTCTTGCTTTTTTATGCATTTTATCAAACAGATTCTTCATCATTTCCAATGACATTCGAACAACTAGCTAGCTATATTTGGCTTCAACAAGCATTTCTTACACTGTATATGAACTGGTATTTTGACGAAGAAATTTTTGACACAATCACTACAGGTAATATATCTTATGAACTCGCAAGACCTATCGATTTATACGCTATGTGGTTCACAAAAAATTTAGCAACAAGAGTATCACGAGCAGTACTTAGATGTGTACCTATACTGGTTTTTGCTTCATTACTACCTGAACCTTTCGCTCTTCGCCTACCTAGCAATCTGTTAGTTGTATTACCTTTTGTGCTATCATCTATCCTAGGTTTATTTGTGATAGTCTCATTCACAATGCTTATATATATTTCAGCTATATACACGCTATCAGCAAGAGGCTTAAGAATACTCACCGTTTCTGCGCTAGAATTTTTCACAGGTGCTCTAGTTCCCATTCCATTTTTCCCAGAATGGCTACAGCCTATAATAAACATTCTGCCTTTTGCTTCTATACAAAGCACACCCTTTTTAATATATGTTGAATATATTTCTGTATCAGAAGTAATTCCTAATCTGCTAGTGCAGATTGCTTGGTTAATTGCTCTAACTGTAATCGGCAAATTAATTATGAACCATGCCACCCAAAAAGTGGAAGTACAAGGAGGTTAACATGAAGATTTATGCAAAATTTGTCTTAATGACAATCAAATCTCAAATGCAGTACAAGTCATCTTTTTTCATGTCTGCATTTGGTCAATTTTTAATCTCTTTCACAGCGTTTTTATCTGTGTATTTCATGTACTTACGTTTTAACGTGGTTAACGGTTACGATTTAAGCGAGATTTTGCTCTGCTTTTCTATAATGTTAATGTCTTTTTCTATTGCTGAATGTTTTTTTAGAGGCTTTGACGTGTTTCCTCGTTTAATACGAAGCGGAGATTTAGACCGTATATTAATTAGACCACGTAACATAGTTTTGCAAGTGCTTACCTCTAATATAGAGTTCACAAGAGTTGGCAGATTTTTGCAAGCATTGATTATGCTTGCGTACGCTGTTCCTAGCAGTGGAGTTACATGGACTTACGACAAAGTTATCACGCTTATATTTATGCTAATCGGTGGAATTATCGTTTTTGCAAGTACGTTTATGCTTTATGCAGGCGTTAGTTTTTTCACAATTGACGGCATAGAGTTTATGAACATTTTTACAGATGGTGTTCGTGAATTTGGCAGATACCCACTGGGGATTTATGGTGATTACGTGCTTAAAATCTTCACTTTTGTTGTGCCAGTTTCACTATTTCAATATTATCCATTGCTATATTTAATTGGTGACAGCAATAATATTTTATTTATGTTCTTGCCACTATTTACAGTGTTGTTTACCATTCCGTGTTACTTATTATTTAGGTTTGGTTTAAGCAAATATAAATCTACCGGTTCGTAATTAATCGTAAAAATCAAGTGAGGCTTCATAGTGCTTGTAATTAAGTTCTAAAAATTTATCTAGCTTAGATAAATAATGTCTCATATCAAAACATAATGCACATTTTGATGGATACTTTCCTTTTGGTGAGTATCCATTTTCCTTTGCTATCTCGTAAAGTGCTGTAACTCCGCCAATAGCAAGCGCTGAATACACTGGATATTTTCTCTCGTCTAGTCCGTCCACAATCTCAGCTAATGGCACTGCCAAACCAGTGCAAACAGGTGGTATGAAGTGCCCATTCATATCTATATGAAAATGATTAGTAGAAGTTAAATTCCGACAGGGTATACTGCTTAACAAGTTTTCAAGAGGTGATAATTTTCCATATTCTCTCTCGATATTCACAGCTCTGCCACCATAGTTTATGCCATAATGATTTGCTGTGTCTATTATGTAATCGTCGCCGAACATCTGACTCAAACTACCTCTAGTTTGCTTTTTATCTACGTCTAGTTTTAGCAGATTTTTAACAAAAGATTGTTGCCAAAGGAAGTAACCCATACCGTTTTCTCTACATAACTCAGCCAGTTTTAAAGGTAAGAAAACTGGTACGTATTCAGCGTGAAAAGGGTCAATAGATATGCATAGTGTATCTACTCCCACTTCTAATAATTCTTTAATATACGTAACAGCTTTATCTTCGTTAACTGCCCAAAAACCGTTGGTCTCTAGATAGTCTATCATTACGCCGTTTGTTGTTAAAGCATTGCAAAGCAAAATTAATCCATCGAAATTTAAAAGAGGCTCTCCCCCACCAATATGCACGCTTCTGCAACCATTTTCCCTTAAGGTTATCGCTACTTCGGTAGCTGTTGTCTCGCTTATATATCCGTTTTCTCTAGTAGGCGAACAAGCATATAAACAATGCCTACACGCTGCATTACATTTGTAATTCGCCATTACTCCACCACCAGATATTTTGTTTATTTTAATCATATAAATCTCCTTTCAAGCAAAGTTTTACTTCATCCCCCATAATGCTAGCGAGTGCAAAGTTGGTAGCAAGTCTTTTGATTTGTCGGTAATGAAATACTCCACCCTAATCGGCATTTCGTTATATTGAACTCTAGTAATCAAACCGTCTTTTTCTAGCTCTTTAAGGGAAGAAGCAAGCATAGTGTTGGTTATACCTTGAACTTTTTTCATAAGCTCATTATACCTAATACCTTGGTCACCAGATAGAGCACAAATAATCGGTATTTTCCACTTACCACCTATTCTTTTTAACGCCACTTGCAGAGGACATTCCTCTGTACATGGGCAATGATTAGCCTTACACTCACTCATATTTTTCTTACCTCCTCATATTATTATGCGTTATTGACACTTATTCTTCTTCATGCTAAAATTATATCAGCTAAGAAAAACAAAGTCAATCATAAAAAATGAGCAAGGAGAAATAGTATGAAAAATCTAGAACAAGTTAGCAATTTATTTAAAGACAAAGAGAGCATTAAAGTTGTAAGCAGTGTGTCTGCGACAGGCGAGGTTCACTCTATCGTAGCAGGTAGCGTTATGGTGGTAGACGATAACACTTTAGGTGTGGCAGAAGTTTTCATGAACACAACAAGCGCAAACCTACAAGCTAATGACAAAGTAGCTTTGTTGGCAGTTAAAGGAATGGAGTCTTACTTAGTTAACGGAACAGTTGAAAAACGTCACACTGACGGTGGTTTATACGATGCAATGGCTGAAACTTTTGCAGCTATGAATATGCAAATTAAAGCAGTTTGGACATTTTCTGTTGATAAAATTTTCGACGAAAGTGCTGGCCCTAACGGCGGAAAGCAACTATACTAATTTCTGTAATAATACATAAAAAGGGTTGTGACTTAGTTCAAAAAACTTTGTCACAACCTTTTTCTTATTTAAGAATTTCAGGATAATTTGTAATAATACAATCTACACCTATTTCTTTAAGCTTTAAAGCGTCTTCTTTTTTGTTAACTGTCCACACATTAACTGCTACATTTTTTGTATGGCAATTATCTACAATATTTTTTGTAACAGAGTGAAACAGAGGGTGCACACAGTTAAAGTTATTTTTCACACAATAATCTTCAACATCTAAAATGTTAGATACATATAGAGGCGCAGTTCTTATCGCCTTGTTTATCTCTCTTGTGTCTTTAATCGCTTGGTGGTCGAATGAAGATATAATAATTCTATCGATAAGCCCTGACTTCTCTACCTCTTCCATAACTCTTTCTGTTAGTTTTCTGTTATACCAAGGAGGCATAGTTTTAATCTCTATGTTAAGCTCCATAGTGTTGGTTTTAAGCCAATCTAATACCTCGTTTAATGTAGGAATTTTAGTACCTTTAAACTCGTCAGAATACCATGCGCCATAATCATAGCTTAAAAGTTCTTCATAAGTTTTGTTCATCACAAGTCCCTCTCCGTTAGAGGTTCTTTTAATATCTTCGTCGTGAATTACAACAAGCACGTTGTCTTGTGTCAGCTGAACATCAAGCTCTATTCCGTCTGCTCCCATCTCGTAAGATAGCTTAAATGCTTCCATAGAATTTTCTGGTGCGTGTCCACTTGCGCCTCTATGTGCGAAAATTTTCATAGTATATTCCCCTTCTTATCTTAAAATATATCACGTTTGTTATAACAATTTGCCGTGCACTTAAATATGCACGGCAAATTAATTAATTGCCTCTTATATTGTAATACTATGTTCTATAATAATCAATAGTAAATTAGTCGTAATTTGCAAGATTATATTGCTCCATAGCGTTGTTGATTTCACTAGCACTAGTGCTTATTACTTCTTCTGGTGTCATTTCGCCGTTGTTCATAAACTCCCAGTTTTTCTCGATAATTTGTCTAGCTTCTGTAAACACACCTGACAAACCACCTGCATCTGTTGGAGCTGATGCGTGAAGTTGGTCGATAGCTGTTTGGAACAATGGGTTTGCAGCTAAGTGATCTTGCATTTCTGTTAAATCATAAGTATTTACATTGATTGGGAAATATCCAGTAGCAACGTGCCAGTCATATTGAACCTCTGGTGTTGTAACATATTGTAGGAATTCCCATGTAGCATCTTGTTGCTCTTGTGTGCCTGTATTTAGCATCCATAAAGAACCACCACCGATAGATACGCCGCCTTCATCACCTAGGTTAGGTAGTGGAGCAGTTCCTAGCTCGAAATTGTCCCCTGCTACTGCTAAGTTTGAAGTTAGAGACGCAGTAGAACCAAAAATCATACCGATTTGACCACCACCAAATGAATTAGTGATTGATTCGCTATCTCTGCCTAAATCTGAGTTATAACCTGCTAAAGTTAGTTCGTTCATTGTGTTAATGAATTCAAGACCTGCACCGTTGCTGTCAAACTCAACAGCCGTTGGGTAGCTGTCTCTACCATTGCCATTATTGAAATAAGTTGCACCTTGTTTTGATAAATATTGCTCAAAGTACCAGCCATATATACCCATAGCCATACCAACTTTATCGTCACCTAGTTCACCAATAGCCTTACATGCTTCTTCTAGTTCCTCAAAGTTTGCTGGTGGGTTTTCTGGGTCAAGACCTGCTTCTGCAAATAAATCTTTGTTGTAGTACATCAAAGGTGTTGATGAGTTAAAAGGCATTGATTGTAGTTTATCGTCTACTGTATAATATGCTAAAACGTTAGGCTCGAAAACACTTGTATCAAAGTTTTTTTCATCAATAACATCTTGCATTGGAATAGCATAGCCACTATCTATCATCCAACGAGTTCCCAAATCATATAGTTGCATAACATTAGGTACTTGACCAGACACCATGTTTGCTCTGATTTTTGTAATCGCATCATCATAAGTTCCTTGGTACTCTGCTGTAACAACTATATCACTGTTTTCTGCGTTAAAATCGGCCACAAATGTGTCGATAGCTTCAGCACCTGCACCACCCATTGAGTGCCAGAATGTAATCTCTACTGCTTCACCATTAGATGTTGAAGCTGTTCCACTTTCGTTTGTACCAGTTGACGCTGACGCTGTTGTACATGCAGTTGCACTTAATAGTAATGTACTCGCTAATAATGCTGTTAAAATTCTCTTTTTCATAAATAAATCCTCTCAAAAATAATTTCATATATTTAGATAACTTAATAATTTGTTACCTTAAATTTTACCCTTTAACTGAGCCAACTGTAACGCCAGCTATCATTTTCTTTCCACCTATTCCAAACACGATTAGTGAAGGAATTAGTATGATTACACAACCAGCCATAACAAGTCCGTAAGATAATCCATCTGAGAACTGCAACATGCTTAGTCCTATTTGAACAGTTCTTAAGTTCTCTGAATTTGTTACAAGCAGTGGCCATTGATATTGGTTCCATGCTCCTATAAAAGTATATATACCAAGTGCAGCAAGAGTTGGCATTGATATTGGCATTAATATAGACACAAAGTACTTAATATCGCTACAGCCATCTATAACAGACGCTTCTTTAAGCTCTTTTGGGATAGTTAAATAGTTTTGTCTTATTAGGAATATTCCCATTGCAGATGCACCAAACGGAATTATCAAACCTAAGTATGTATCAAGCATTTGGAAAGACGCTATTGTTAGATAGTTAGATATTAGAGTTGCTTCTCCTGGTATCATCATTGTTGCTAGAATTGCAATAAAAATTAATTTTTTAAACTTAAAATCATAATAAACAAAAGCATAAGCTGCTAGAGATGAAGTAAGTAATTGAACCACAACAATAATCATAGCAATAAGCAATGAATTAAAAACAAATGTTAAAATTGGTATTGTATCAAACACTGCTACGAAGTTCTCTAAAGTGAACATAGTTGGCAAAATTTTTGGTGGGTAGGATACTATTTCTTCCTCTGGCATTACACTCATAGAAAAAGCATACATTAACGGAAACGCTATAACTAATCCCACTGCGATACACACGAAACCTCTTATAATATCTATAGTAGTTAATTTTTGTGTGAATTTTTTACCTACTCTATTTTCAGGTGACATTTTTTTTAGTATTTTAGAATTACTCAACTGTAGTGCACTCCTTTGTCCTCGAATTTAAATTGAATTAGTGTGAATGTTAACATGAATAAGAACAATATAATTGACTCAGCAGATGCACTACCAAAACGATAATTCCTGAAAGCTTCTAGGTAAATATCATAAACAAAAACTGTTGTACTAATACCAGGGCCTCCTCTTGTTAAAAGGTTGATTTGACCAAAAGCTTGGAAGCTACCCATAACATTTGTGAAAACCACAAAGAATATTGTAGGTGATATCATTGGTAATTGGATTTTAGTAAATGCTTGCCACCAATTTGCTCCGTCCACTTGTGCACTCTCTTTTATATCAGGAGAAACACCTCTTAACCCTGTTAACAAAATGATAAAGTTAAAACCAAAACCTAACCAAGTAGTTACCATTGCTACTGAAAACATCGCCCAGTCTGGGTCAGTTAACCAATTAATATCTGTTCCTAAAATTAAGTTTAGAGAACCTACAACAGGGTTTAGTATAAGCCCCCATGACACAGCAGCAGCTGCTGAGGAAGTAGCCATTGGTAAAGTGAACAGTGTTTCTGTAACCGATGAAAAACCTCTAAGTTTTTTCTCTGCCAAAGCAGCAAGCACTAAACCTACTGCTAAAGACGGAATAACTGTCATTGGGATAAACTTTAATGTGTTAAGTAATATCTCCACAAAATCTGGTCTTGCAAATAGTGTTTCAAAGTTCATAAGTCCTACAAACTTTTTTATTTGCCCTTGAGCATCTGTGATTGTCATGCTCATAAAAATAGTTTTAATAAACGGATAATAGCTAAACAATACAAAGAATATAAGCGCAGGAGCTAAAAATAAATACGGTGTGACTTTTTTAGATACATCTATCTTTTTTCTTGTTTTATTAGCAGTTACCTTAACAGTGGGTTTCAAATTGTACGTTGTTTCCAAGGTTAATGCCTCCTTTTCTCTTTGCACTCATTATTCCATGTAATTGTAAATTTGCAAACTAGTTGAAGTTAAACATAATTAAAATAAAAACCATAAAAATATTAAAATAGGTTAAATAATTTAACAAAGCTCGATTTATGTTAAATTAAGTTAAGTTATCTACTTTATTTGTAAAATATAATAAGATTGTAACTGCGATTGTCAATAAACCCATTTCAAAAAATTACATTTCTTCATTCTATACACATATCGGTGGTAGGGAATGGTCTTGAGCATTCCGAAAATGTTTGTGCAATATTTTTATAGTATATCTTTTTAACTGTTTTAATTATAACTATTGCTATCTTAGACAAAAAATATAAGGCAGAGTATCTATACTCTACCTTACATTCATTTATATATCACTTGGGTAACTTATTAGCTAGCCTCGATATGTATTAAATTAAACTCTAAATTGTGCAATTACATCGTTCATTTTCTTAGCTTGTCTAGATAAATCTTCGCTAGAAGCAGCACTTTCTTCGCTTGTTGCTGTGTTTGTTTGAACAACGCCAGAAATCTCTGTTACGCTTTGGCTGATTTCCTCGATATTAGCAGATTGCTCCTCAGACGCTACTGAGATTTTAGCTACTAAATCGATAACACTTCTGCTCTTCTCAGAAACTTCTGTAAATGCTTCGTTAGTACTGTTAGCAAGGTTTGTTCCTCGTGTAACTGCGTTTAATGAAGCCTCAATAAGCATTGTGGTATTTTGTGCAGCCTCAGCTGATCTACTTGCAAGGCTACGAACCTCGTCAGCAACAACTGCAAATCCTTTACCTGCTTGACCTGCTCTTGCTGCTTCAACTGCTGCATTAAGTGCAAGCAAGTTTGTTTGGAACGCAATGTTCTCAATAGTTTTGATAATTTTCTCAATATCAGATGAAGTTTGTGCTATCTCGTTAATTGCAAGCATAAGTTGTTTCATCTCAGAAGTACTCTTATCCACAACTGTTTCAACATCTTTTGACAACTCATTCGCATTTCTAGCATTCTTAGCATTTTCAGAAACTTTTTCAGATATATTTTCAATAGCACTTGATAGTCTAACAATACTTTCTGATTGCTCTAGCGCACCTTGTACAAACGCAAGTGATGTACTTTGAACTTGCTCTGAACCATGTGCAACCTCTGTTGCAGATGATTTTACGTTAGACATAACACCTCTTAGGTTGTCAATCAGTTTATTAACGGAAGTGCTTAACGCCTCAAAATCACCTTTGAAGTCGCCATTTGGGTACACTGTAAAGTTTTTGTTGGATAGATGAGACATGCACTCGCTTATACTCTCTAACATATTTTTAAGCTGTGAAGTTGAGAACATTAAAGCATCTGCAAGTTCATTAACCTCTTTTACTCTGCAATTAGTATCAAAGTTCAAATCAAGCTTGCCATCTGCTAGTTTTCTGCTTTCAGCAGATAACATATTAATAGGAGCTATAACATTTTTATTTATATAAGCTAGAGTAGTTAATAATACAACAACTAATATTACCAAAACGAGAACAGCAAGAACTAAGTATGTGTAAACTAGTACGTCTAAACTAGCTTCTGCTTCACTAGACTGTACTGATAATATATCAATTTCACCATCAATTATGCTAGTAACTTCAACTATTAACGGCTCAACTTTATTGATATACATATCTAATTTCTCGTCAAAAGCGTCATCTGGTAACGCTATTAATTCTTGTGCGTACTGGTGCATCTCTTGATGAATTGCATCATTTTCACTTAAAAAGTTAGCTAAATATGGGTCAGTAAATGACTGGACAGCTGTTTTCATTCTTCCTACAGTACACTGGTCAGCATCCAGTTCACCATCAAATGCATGCCCTGTTCCAACATGTTCCATTATTTCCTCGCCCCAACTATACTTAGCTATTTGATATTGATATAAATACTCTTTGTGTAAATTATTTTGAGCAACTACTTCTTTTGCTTGAACAACAAGAAAAATACAACTCACTATTAAAACAAGAAAAAACGCAAACAACCCTAAAATTATACCAAACCTTAACATGATTGCCTTTTTAATCGAACTAGTTTTTCCTCCAGTATTTGAGAAACTCATAATACTACTCCTTCCAAAATTAAGCATAAGTTTATACATAATTTATTCTACAATTTTTCCATAATACAACATTAAATTACATTTTTTTCAAAATTTATTTATACCGTGTTATTAATTGAAGAATATATTAAATACATAATTATTAATTATTTTGTTTGACAACTATAAATAAATAGTGTTATAATAAATAAAAATAATTATTATTATTAATTTTAAGGAGAATAAACATGAGCAAGATAGTAGTAGTAGGTGCAAATCACGCAGGTACAGCAGCAATAAACACAGTTCTAGGTTTTGGTGGAGAAAACGAAGTTGTGGTTTTCGACAAAAATAGCAATATCAGCTTCTTAGGGTGCGGTATGGCATTGTGGATAGGTAAACAAATTGACGGGCCAGAGGGCTTATTTTATTCTAATAAAGATAAATTAGAAGAAAAAGGTGCAAAAGTCCACATGGAGACAGAAGTAGACAGCATTGATTTTGAAAAAAAAGTTGTTTACGCAACAGCTAAAGACGGTACAAAGTACGAAGAAAGCTTTGATAAACTAATACTCGCAACAGGTTCTACACCAATTTTACCTAATATAGAGGGCATGGATTTAGAAAATGTGCAAATGGTTAAGCTTTACCAACAAGCAGAAGATGTTATTAAAAAATTAGAAAATCCTGATATAAAAGACATCACAGTAGTTGGTGCTGGGTACATTGGCGTTGAGCTTGCAGAAGCTTTCAAACGATTAGATAAAAATGTTACTTTGGTTGACATAGCTGACACATGTTTATGTAATTATTATGACCCAGAGTTCACATCTTTGATGAACGACAACCTAAAAGAGCATGGAATTAAACTGGCTTTTGGTGAGAGATTAGAAAAAATCGTTGGTAATGGCAAGGTAGAGAAAGTTGTTACTAATAAAAACGAATATAAATCTGACATGGTTATCATGGCTATCGGTTTTAGAGCTAATACTTCTCTTTGCAGAAACGACTTAGAGCTATTTAAAGACAACGCATATAAAGTTAACAAAAATCAAGAGACAAGTATTAAAAATGTATACGCAGTTGGTGATTGTGCAAATGTTTACGATAACTCTACTAATGATGCAAATTATATTGCTCTTGCAACAAATGCAGTGCGTTCTGGAATTATCGCAGCGTATAATGTATGTGGAGTAGACTTACAAACAATTGGGGTTCAAGGGTCTAACGGTATCAATATCTGGGATTTAAAAATGGTATCAACTGGTCTTACATTAAATAAAGCTAAACAACTAGGTTTTGATGCAGAAAGTACTTCTTTTGAAGATTACCAAAAACCTCTATTTATTAAAGAACAAAACGAAAAAGTTTTAATCAAAATTGTTTACGACAAAACTACAAGAGTAGTTTTAGGCGCACAAATTGCATCTAAATATGATATATCTATGGCTATCCACATGTTCTCTCTTGCTGTTCAAGAGAAAGTTACTATAGATAAATTAAAACTTCTAGACATATTCTTCCTACCTCATTTCAACCAACCATACAACTATATTACAATGGCTGCTTTATCTGCTAAGTAATTATGGTGAAGTAAAAATTTACACTAAAATATAAAAGCAACAATTTCTGCATAAAAACGTGCAGTAGTTGTTGCTTTTTTGTGTGATAGTAATTGGATATCAATAAATAATTATAACCATTTCTAATTTCTCTCAAAATCTAATAAAACAAATCTTTTTCCATTAGGCAGGCTGTAAAGTAATTTGTTTTTCAGAGAATATGATACGGAGTTCAATGCCTTAGTAACTTCGTAATCAGTAATCTTTGTGTAAGCTAAATCAGCTACTGACAGTTTTTCAGAATAAGGAGTATCGGATACTAATTTGTTCATCACACCTTCTTCTTGCAAAACAATGGAAATATATTTAGGTTCAACCATTTTTACGTGTGCCTTAAACATTTCTATGCCGATATATTCAATAAATAAATTTGCTATTAACAAATCTACTGTTGGTAATTCATCTTGTATCTTAGTTAAATCTAAGTTGAGCAAAGAGAGTTTGTTTCCTATGTTAGTGTATCTATTTTTACATTCATATAAATACTCATCATTAATATCTACACCATAAATAACTTCTATGGTGTCTGTAATATGATTTAGTCCATTGCCTCCAGCTATACCTAAAATCATTACCGAAGATATAGAATTATCTTGTATTTGCTGCTTCATTATTTTATTCAGCGTTTGGAGCTGTTCAACATTTTCATAACTCATGTGATTTTCATAATCACTTAGCGATATCATAGTCCATGGGTTCTTCATATTTCCTCCAATTCCTCAAATATATATGACACTCACATTATCCACAAACATAACTAAGCATTGGGATAATGAGATATTTCTGTATTAATAATATTATACGCCTCATTTTGTAGTCCGTCAACAAAAAGTAGAGGGGTACAATTATTATTCAATAAGAAACAAGGTTTGACATATAATTTGTCAAACCTTGTTTCTCTTTATATATGCTCGGTCGGATATATAATCCGAACCTACGATTAACATATTACAGTTTCACATTAATTATAATGCATCAAAGAATGATTGTAATCTCTCTAATGTTTCTTGAGCATCTAAAGACATAGCATCATACTCTGTTCCATCTTCAGCTATTATTGTAGTGTCCCCTACTGTATAATTAACCTCTGTTCCTGTTTGCATATCTGTGATTGTAGCTACACCTTCTGGTGTCATAACCATAGATCCTGCGTACACATACGCTGTGCCAGCTGCTGTGTCTACATCAAAATAAAATGCCTCTGCTTGACTGTTGTATCCGATAAGTACCATTTTGTCTCCTGATGCACCTAAAAGACCAAACTCAACTAACGGCGCCAAATCATCATAAACATACCCTTCTTGTAATTCACCCTCACCAGCTGTGTCATCTGCTTCAACTGCTACTTCGTCTTCCATTGTTGCGGCTGTGTTATCTTCGTAATCCATAGAAGTGTCTTCCTCACATGCAGCTAATGAGAAAACTAGCATTGATGCAATTACTAAAATTGTTGCAATTTTTTTCATTTATTTACCTCCAAATAATGGTTGGGTTACATAATCACTTATAATATGTAACAATAAAAACTATGTCTGTTAAGTTAATATTACTACTACACTCTCCAATAGTCAATGTAGAAATTCCGTATTCTATTCACTATAAAACTATATCCGAAATGATTATATACATTAATAATAATTAGTTAATTTTACAATATAGAATATAAAAATAGAGCATCAAAATTTCTCATATATTTTCATTCAAACACAAAAAAGGGAGCTAATCGCTCCCCTAAGTTTGCTCATAAGAATATATTACCAACTTTGGTGAACATGTTCTTTGATATATTTGTTATAGATTTCCTCAACTTTTCGCATTTGCTCGCTTGTTAAGTCAGGTAAATTTGTAGCTTCTATATTAGAAATTACTTGCTCAGGAGCGCTAGCACCAGGTATTACAGTACTAACAGCGTCGTGCATTAAAACCCATTTTAGAGCAATTGGTGCAAGTTTTTCTGTTCCGAAAAGCTCTTTTAGTTCGTCAACTGCCAAAAGACCAGTATCATACGGAACACCAGAGAAAGTCTCTCCTTTGTCAAAAGCTTCACCATTTCTATTAAATGTTCTGTGGTCATTAGCACCAAAAACGCTGTTTTTAGATAACGTACCTGTTAAAAGTCCACTAGCAAGAGGAACACGAACAATTACGCCAACATTTTTCTCTTTTGCAAGGGTAAAAAATTCCTCTAAAGGTTTTAGTCTAAACATATTGAAAATAATTTCAACGCCTGAAACGTCATAATTAGTTACAGCCTTAATAGCCTCCTCAACAGTTTCAACACTAACACCATAATGAGCAATTTTACCACTAGCTTTTAGTTCATCAAGTCCGTCAAAAAGTGCTTTATTGTCATAAACTGCACTAGGTGGACAGTGCAACAGAACCATGTCTAATTGCTTAACTCCCATTCTTTTTGCACTGTTATCAATAAATTTTTCTATAGCTTCTATAGTGTACATCTCTGCTGTGTGTGGATTTAAGCCTCTACCAGCTTTTGTTATAACAAAAACGTCTTTATTGTCTTTAATAAATTCGCCTATTGATAATTCACTTTTACCACCGTTGTAACCATCTGCTGTATCAAACAAATTAACACCGTTATTGTATGCTGTGTTAAGTATAGTCATTGCTTTTTCTTCGTCATAAGCATCGCCCCATTTGCCACCTAATTGCCATGTGCCAAGTCCTATTTCCGAAACAGCTACGCCTGTTTTTCCAAATATTCTTTTGTTCATAAATATTCTCCTTTTAATAGTATAGTCAGTTAACGATTTATCAATTCTGTTTTATCATACCTGTCAGATAACAGAATATTGTGTATATGTTACTGATTATACAACTTATTTTGTAGCTTTGTCAACGAAAATCAAGCAACAACATCACTTACGTTTTAATTTAGTCAAACATTTAGTAAAGGAAAACATTCCCATACAATTAATCTGTTAATTTTTATGGTGATAAGGAGCTATATGGTCTGATTTTGACTCAAATTCCTTAATAATGCATATTTGTTCACAAACATTAAATTCAATCAAAGATACACCATTAAATGAATGTACATTATCTCCTTGTTGTTCCTTGAAATACCACTCCACTGTTGTTACATCTTCTGAATGTATAAAGCGCTTAATCGACCATTCAAGTACCTTTTGTTGCTTTAGCATATTTTTAATCCACAAATATATTTCAGATAACCCAAAATACTCTGGTCCGTAACACTCACTATAATATATATTTTCATCAAAAATAGTATCTATCTTAGAAAAATCACGCTCCACCCACATTCTAAAATATTCTTTTATCAATTCCTCTTTTTGGTTGTTTTCCACTTCACTAACCACCTTTTATTATGTAATTGTTTTAATCAAAGTATTATATTACATCAACGGAGCAAATGTTCTTAATATTCCTAAAGCGATAAACTTTAGCATACCTAATTTTTCTTTATGTTCAAAATTATCGAGATTTACTTCTCTGCAATTTTTCTGTGTATCTAAAAAATCTGTTTTTATATCTGCTATAACCGATGAACGATATAACCATGCACCACATTCATAATGCAAACTTAAGCTTCGATAATCGAGATTTATCGTTCCGACAACTGCTGTCTTATCATCGCTAATAAACATTTTTGAGTGGATAAAACCCGGAGTGTATTCAAAAATTTTCACTCCTGCTTTTATAAGTTCCTCATAATAAGAACGAGAGAGAAATTGTACAAATTTCTTATCTGGAACACCAGGAACTTGCAGTCTTACATCAACTCCTGATTTTGCTGTATTCATAAGAGATACCATCATTTCTCTGCTTATAATCAAGTAAGGACTAGTTATGTAAACATAGTTTTCTGCACGATTAAGCATACTCATATAAACAGTTTCTCCAACAGCATGTTCATCTAAGGGCATATCTCCAAAAGGTTGTACTACACCGTCGGTTTCATAAGACTTTGTTGGTTTATATTGTGAAAATTCCTCAATCTTTTCAGTAACAGAACTCCACATTGAAAGAAACATAACTGTTAGATTATACACAGCGTCTCCTTTTAACATAACAGCTGTATCTTTCCAATGTCCATGCTTAACTTTATGATTGATATATTCGTCAGCTAAATTAATACCTCCAGTAAAACCTACATTTCCGTCTATAACACATATTTTTCTATGATCTCTGTTGTTAAAATTTGAATTAAAAAGATGATTAAAGCGATTAAATGCCCTACAATCTATTTTATGTGCACTAAGCCTTTTGCTGAAATCAGACGGCAAAGTAGTTAAGCAACCGAAATCGTCATAAAGCACTCTAATATCAACTCCACTTTTTGCTTTGCTGATTAAAACTTTTTCTATTTGTCCCCACATTTTACCTTCTTCAATAATAAAGTATTCTAAAAAGATAAACTTCTCGGCTTTTTTAAGCTCTGAAATCATAGCACTTAGCTTTTCTTCTCCTAGTTTAAAATATTCTACTTTTGTATTTATATGAGCAGGAGCGTAAGCTATTTTACTCAAATATTCAGATTGTCTAAGAGCTTGTATATCATCTTTTAATAATTCTGAATATTGATTTTCAAAATTAACCATTGCACTTTCAAAATTGTCGTCAATCTTTTTATAAATTGCTTTTTTTCGCTTACTTACCCTATGCCCACTAAAAAACGCATAAATTAAACCACCAACTAAAGGGAGTGTAAACATTAGTATAATCCATGTTATTTTGTTCTCTTGATATGTGTCTTGTATAATAATGTACACTATACATAAAAGGCTGAAAATGGGCAGTATGATAAATAACCACTCGGAAAAATCACCGAGCAAGTATATAAGTCCTACCCATAATCCAATTTGTAGAATAACAGTTATAATTATTGCAACAGAACGTGCAAATATATTCGATAATGCTATTTTCATCTGTTCCTCCTCATGTTATTTTTCCTTGTCATAATTCTCTCGCCTTTTGGGTCTTTAAACAAAGTTTTCTTAAACCATAATTTTTCATAAAGCCTAATTGCATTGTAATTATCTTCATGTACAGATAGATATATTTTTTTACAGCCATATTCTTCGTACATTTTTTTAAGAAGTAATTCCATAGATTTTTTGCCATACCCTTTGCCTTGATATTTTTATCAATCATAAATCTATCAAGCCACACTTGTTTATAAAATAAGAGCCTATTTTCACCATGCATAGCAAATCCTATCAAAGTATCGTGTGCATAAATCCCATAGAAATTCCACTTCATATTGTACGCATCATTTTTAGCATCATTTAAACATTGCTTTGAAGTTTCTATAAAATGCCTTTGTTCATTATGAACCGACAAAGTCTGAACTTCATCCCATTTTTCTCTTGGTATAATTTTAATGCTTAATTCGCTCATATAATCACACTACTCTCTATTTTGATTGTCACAAAATATTTTCATTGGCATAAATTTCATAAGTTTTTTAGCTTTTATAGCATCATACTCTTTATCAGTTGATAAAATATCAATGAAAGGAGATTTAAATCCAGCCTTTATTCCTGTATGAATAAAGCTATTTCGTTCGTAAAATGCAAGTCTTTTAACTCTTTGCTCATAATTCTTTGCGTTTTTATCGTCCATAGTTTCAATAAATAATGTCACTGACTTATCTGGGTGTTTATCAAATAACACTTGTAATAATTTTGAGCCGTAACCTTTTGAGTGAATTTTGTCATTTACTGCGAGATAAAACACAAATACTGTATCATCTGACTCTATTGTAAATAAAATCCCTACAAATAAATCATTATCATAATAGACTTTAAAATCATAATTTTTCTTTAATGTTGCTAGCCTTATAAGCCACATCGGCATAAGTTCTTCTTTTGGGAAAACTCTTTTCATAAAAGCACAAATTTCTTTGTATCCAGATAGTTTTTTTGACAAATCTTTTTCTGCGAGTGGGCTATTCATTTTCATTCTCCTCATTAAAATCTTCAAACATAAGTTCTGATAAAAATTCAATTACTTCACAAAATATATCTACTTTTTCTTCTCCGAACTTTGCTATAACTTCACGTTCCATTTCTTCTTCGCAATTTGCTGTAGTTTCATAATCTTTAGGACTGTCTGGATTTATCGATAGATAAAATACTCTCTTGTCTGTTTCGCTTTGTGTCCTTAAAATATACCCTTTTTTACATAATTGATTGATTTTTTCTGTCACTGACGGACGAGTTATTTTTAACAAATCAGCAATTTGTGATGATGTATACTCGTTTGGGTGTGCCTCAATGATATTAAGGTATAGTGTGTCATGATATGAAAGCACACTCTTTTTATCGTGAGAATAAAGACGCTTAAGTTCATATAATGCTGTATCGTGTGTTATTTTGTGTAGTGCTTTTGTTAATTTTCCACTCATTTTTGTGCTCCTTTTATCTTTGATTAAATTAGATATTTTAAACTAACTACTTTATACTAACTATATTAACCTAACTATTTAATTTTGTCAAGGGTTTAGTTTGCATTTTAATATAATTATTTTTATGGGTTATTATACTACAGCTTCTATACTCTTATAAAATAGTAAAAGGCACAGCCTAAGCCGTGCCTTAAAATAAGTGTATATTTTTGTGTTCCGTTAATTATTATTGTCTGTAGTAAACTTAAGGTATCAATTTATATCTACAAATTCTCATAATGGTAATTGAAATTAACCAAATTATCAAAGTACTAAAGAATTCTGTGCAATGCTATCACAAATTTCGTTTTATGATTGCCTTGTTTTTAAACATACATTCATCAAGATGATGAAGATAATCCATTATATTACGGTAATCGTTTTTATTATAATGTGCATATCCAACGGCAACACCTGACATATTACTGTTATCAAATGTTTTAAATTGTTCTTGAATGGTAAGCAAACGTTCTTCTAAGGTATCAAATCGAACATTATATAGTATTGATGTAAATTCATCGCCACCCACACGATAAGTTACTCCGAATTCACTTAAATATTTCTGTGCTAATTCAGCAAAAAAGATTAAATAATTGTCGCCTGTTTGATGTCCCATATTGTCATTAAAATACTTCAAATTATTCAAATCAAAGGTAATTATTATTTTTGTTGAGTCCTCACTGTTTTTAAATACTTCTAAATCTCTTTCAAACGCATGTCTGTTTTGTAATGATGTTAATATATCTGTATATGCAATTTCACTTAAATATTTTGTATGCAAGTTGTCAGTCCAAATATTTCTTAGTTTTAGTGAAGTTGCTACAATACAAGCCATAAGGTATAATAGCATGCCAGTTTGAAGGCTTACTCCTACTGAGTTCATGTTATCACCAAAATAGAAAACACCTAGTTCTGCTAAAGCCGCAAAAACTAAAAATGAAATTTGTAACAATATCACTTTTGCATCTTTATTCTTTTTCGCAAAAGCTTCGTATAATAAAGAAGAAATAAAGTATAGCAACGTGATAACCATAAGCAAATGTACTGTCCACAATGTATTAAAGTAAAATGCTATTCCTGCGATATGCAACACAGTTGTTACAAGGAAATTCACAATAAATGCAATGCAAGAATATTTTGATATTGACTTATGTGAAGGTGTATACATACTATCTACATAAAAGATAAATGGTATGAACAGCAGTTGAATTGACCAATACGGCAAGTTTCCTAGTATAAATGTATTACCCACAAAAAATTGCAGTAAATTAGTTTCGCTAATTAACCAAATAGCTATGTTAGTCGATAACAGACCTAAGTATAATATTGAATCATCTTTTTTTAAGCCTCTGGAAATAAACAAATTAGTCACTAATAGAGTAAGACCAATTATTAGTATAATTGATGATATAAGCAATTTCATAGCATTTTTATATACTAAATACAAGGTTCCATCACTTTTTTCTGACAAATATATATCCTTTAGGCCGATTGAAGTTTTGTCATCACTTGGAATAATATCAATGCGTACATTATTATCTGAATTAATAGGCAACTCTATAAAATGCCAAATTCCTCCATTAGGTAGAGAGAAAATTGTGCTGTCGTCTTGCCCAAATTCATAAATAATTTCAGAATTTACGCTTAGAGTAAAAACTTGGTGCATGCTTTCAAAAACTATAACAGGTTTTGCATATTGACTTGTGGATATGTTGCTTGTAAGGCTATAAGGTTCAA
Organism: uncultured Eubacteriales bacterium; assembly: GCA_964370775.1. Lineage (GTDB taxonomy): Bacteria > Bacillota > Clostridia > Oscillospirales > Acutalibacteraceae > SIG603. Next base: position 39,807 of record CAYJKT010000027.1, read on the forward strand.
AGTTTGTATCTTGTGGACTAAAATTCACCATATCGATTGGTGTATTTAATCCGTTGGTTTCTAATGTCCATTTATCAAGCTTTGTCATACCTGTTTCATCATAAGTTAACTGTATATCTTTCTCCGTATTAAGAAAAAATGAAACTACACACAAAGCAATTAAAACTAGAATACAAGAAATAAATAAGTTGAATAATTTTTTTGTCATACTTCTACCATCCATTATATAAATAATTGCCCATTATCCTCAATCCAAACTCACTAATGGACAAGGGAATTCTCTGTAATAACTACATTATACTCTTTGTACTGTATTCAGTCAATGATAAAGTGTTAATCCTATTAATCTTACGTGGTTTTCGAGATGTTAAGG
>CAYJKT010000028.1:0-35954 GCA_964370775.1 uncultured Eubacteriales bacterium
TTTCTCGCTCCTTTTCGTTTGCAAGTTCTAATTGTATCGTGTATTTATAGCTCATAGTTATTGCTCCTTTTATTATATTAATGCTTGTTTTTTGTTTGCTATGTTTTTTAATCTATTTTCATTGTATCACAAACAATTCTATTTGTCAAGCAATAATTTTCGTGCTAGCACGCATTCCTTTTGTTTGTAAAAAAATGCAAATAAAAGACACCCACTTTTTAAAGCAGATGCCTTTATTTACACAATATTAAGTTACCCAAAATATCTCTATATTGTAAGTCTTGGTATATGATTTTATTTGCTTGCTTTTTTGAAATTCTATACTTCTGTTTGATACATTCAATATGTATCGACGGAGCAGAAGCCTTAAGTTTTATTCCATACTTACCATTTTGTTTGATAATAGCAGGTTCTTCAAGGCTTAGTTCGTCAATATCTGGCATAACAATGCCATAGCCTGTTTCCAAAACATCGTCATACGCTGACTGCAACTTCCTAAATTTATCATTAACTTGTGCCATTTCCATTAGGTGGTCGTATAATGCGCTTTCATCTTTTAGGTCAATGCCTGTTTTTTCTCCTAAAACTCTAAAGAAAAGTGATGAATGAAGCATTACGTCTACAAAAGCTTGCCCAGTGCCTAACTGAATATCTTTTACAGCTATGTTTTGTATGTGCTCACAAGTGCTGATAGTCTCTATCATATACTTGATTTCCTTAACTTTTTCAATAGCTGAGTTCTTTTTAATCTCGCTTACTATCGCTTCTTTCAGCCAATGATTATTGTCAAGACTAAGCACCCATGCTGGTATGTTATAGCAAATCTCTGTTACTGGGAACTGGAACAAAATTGTTGATATTATCTCTCTAATGCTTTCCTCTGTAATATCAATACAGTTAACAGGTAGTACTGGCACACTGTATTTCTCGCTTAACTCTTTTGCTAAATCTTTAGCACTTTCAGAGTAAGGGTCAACGCAGTTTAAAAGCATGATGTATGGTTTGCCTGTTTCATTCAATTCATCAATTACTCTTTCTTCTGCCTCCATATACTCATCACGAGGTATGTCAGATATACTGCCATCAGTTGTGATAACCAAACCGATTGTAGAGTGCTCTGTTATAACCTTTTTCGTGCCTAGCTCCGCCGCCATGTTAAAAGGTATCGCCTCCTCAAACCACGGAGTTTTCACCATTCTAGGTTGTTCATCCTCTATATACCCTATCGCTGACGGCACTATGTAACCCACGCAGTCGATTAACCTTACATCAAAGCTTGCAGACTCCTCCACTTTTACATTAACAGCTTTTTCTGGGATAAACTTAGGCTCTGTTGTCATAATTGTTCTACCAGAAGCCGATTGAGGTAGCTCATCTATAGCGCGCTCCCTTTGCATATCGTCTTCTATATTTGGTATTACAATAGTATCCATAAACTTTTTGATAAACGTAGATTTACCACTTCTAACAGGGCCAACTACTCCAATAAAAATCTGTGAATTGGTCCTTTTTCTTATATCTTCATAAATATTCATCATTAAATACTGCTCCTTTTCTGCCAAACATTGGCTATTTTTTTATCAAAATATAACTAACGGACCACCTGGTGAAACTGTAGAATCTGTTAAGCTGTTGTTTTCCATTATTGACGATACTGGAATGTGATAAGTCTTACCTATATCCCAAAGCAGTTCATCTTTTTTGCTGTAATAAACAACTATACCTTTACTCTTGTTAGTTTGCTCGCTGTCGCTTATCTCTACATCAGCAAGTATTTTTTTGCTTTGAGTTACAAATTCAGCTGCAACTAACATACCCTCACAAGTGAACTCAATGTTATTGCCGTCAATTATCCTAAAGTCTTTAACACTCATTTTTATGCTTGCGTCACACTTTCTTTGTTTAACATCGTCAAACTCTTTAGTGCATGTAAAATCAAAAGCTTTAGTAATGCAAAATATCTGTTTGCTTCTGCCTTGGTACACAAGACATATACTGTATTTACCTCTATAATTAATTCTGTTTTTCTCTGGGTATGCCGTAACGCTACAGTCCTCACACCAGTAATCTAAGAGCTTTTCAATCTCGTCATCAGCTAGGAAAATGCTCTTTGTGTAGCTAAGTTTTTCTTTATATATCTGTTGCAAGTACAAAAGATTTATAGTGTCGTACTTCATTTTGCTTTCACTAGCTACGGAATACGCGTCTGTTATCAAGCTTAACTCTTTGTTTTTATAAATAGTCAAACAAGCATTCATCTTAACAAACACACTGCAAATCGTGTTGTCACCAACGTAATCTTCTTTCGGTTGAACAGAGAACTCACACACATCAATTTCTGCATATACTATATTATCTGTGTCAATGTCACCATATTCTGCATATTGTATAAACGGGATACTACAGGATAATTTCTCTACATTTAAGCTTTCAGAAAAAGACCTATAAATCAAACTTATGTCCGCCATTCCCTCTAGTTGGATTTTACCTAGCTGTGCTGTGGCTGATACATCTTTAACATTTATGTCTTTTCTAAGTATGCTTTCTATCGGAGCAGAAGATTTAGGGAGCTCTATTTCTTGCTCTATCACAAATTGGTGATTAATTGCGTTCACTCCGTGTGAGACTAAGTATTTCTCGTGTCTTTTTTCTACTCCGTCAGCGTCACTTGTCACTCTGCCCTGTTTTTGAACACAAAAGCTAATGTCTATCACTACTGGTACATGAATGTCCAATTTTCGAGCACTAATTGCTCTGCATATAATATGCCCTGTACCTGCGTGGATTTTACCCACTACTCTGTCGCTAGATTTCTCTATGTCTCTAGCTTGCGAGTATTCTTTAACAATCTCGCAAACTCGTACACAGCCTGTTTTTTCGTCCATATATTGAACATACAGCACTAGCTTACCCTCACACATAAATTTGTCCTGAGTAAAGGAATAAGTTGTGATTTCAACATAAGGGATACATTTTAGTATTTTTTGAATATCAGGAAGATATTCAGGCAATGAATACTCTATATCAATAGGGCACTCTATGCTCTCGTTGTTTACTGTTTCAAAACAATTGTAATTAGTATGAGATAGCTTTGTCTGCATAACACATATCCTCTCTTTTTTTATCTTTGTACAATAATATGTGTGAACAAGCTGATATATTACTACACGTTGAATATCGTTGACAATTTTAACTAATTAATGTAATATGAATTAGAAATAAAATTATGGAGGCATTATGACAGAGTTATCACAGAGCATATTTAACAATCACCAAGTTAGAAAAAGCAATCAACAAAAAAGCGATTTTATTCAGCTTATACAAAATAATATCAGTGGAGTTAATATTGAAGAAAGCACGTCTCTCGTTAAATCACGAAATATAGTTGTTGGCGATGTAGAAAACGCAGATATTATTCTAACTGCACATTATGATACACCGGCAGTTCTTCCGTTCCCAAATTTTTTAGCACCTAAAAATATTCTAGCTAATATTTTGTATCAAGGTGGCTTAGCTGTAATTATCGCTACTATAATATTTACACTTCAACATCTATATTTTGAGATAATGCCTGATAACCTTTTTACAGCTTTAAGTTCACTTGTACTTGTTTATATTCTTCTTGCATTGATGATTTTTTATATTATTAAAGGTAAAGCTAACAAAAACAACGCTAATGATAATACCTCTGGTGTAATAACTTTAATAGAAATTATGAACAAGTTAACAGAAGAAGAAAAGCAAAAAGCAGCTTTTGTGTTTTTTGATAACGAAGAACTCGGCACATTAGGCTCTATGGCGTTTAAGCAAAAACACAAAGAGAAAATGAAAAACACTTTACTTGTGAACTTTGACTGTGTATCTGACGGCGACCACATTATGATTATAAAAAACAAAAAAGCACACCTTAAGTATGCTGATTTGCTAGATAGTATCATGGTGTCTGCTGATGACAAAAACATAGTACAGGATAGAGCTATTAGAGCATTTTATCCGTCAGACCAAATGAACTTTCCTATAAATATTGGCGTGGCGGCGTTTAGAAAAAACATACTTTTAGGCTATTATGTCTCAAGAATTCACACTGCAAAAGACACTGTTTTTGATGAGAGAAACATAGTTCTACTTTCAGACAAATTTTCTGATTTAATTAAAAAAATAAGTACTCCGTAATAGATTATATTTCTAATTGGGTATAATAATATAGATATTAATAAATTATTAATTTTTTTCTAATAAATTTTTAAAGATAGCTTGCATTTTGTTTGAACAAGCTATATAATTAGTTCTATATTTATGAAGGAGTTATACAATGACTTTACCAAAACCTATATTAAAGATAGCAAAAACTATATTACTAGTGAACTTTACTAGAAGAAAAAAATACAGCGAAAGTTTTATGAAAAAAATAAATATTGCTAATTCGCAAAACAAAGCTAGAATATTCATTTTTAATAAACCAGAGCATGGTAATTTGGGCGACCAAGCAATTGGAATGGCTCAACAGCAGTTGCTTAAAAAATATGAAAAAGATTATATGGTTATAGAGCTTGCAACAGAAGAATGTATCTTGATTTCTGACATTATTGAAAGAGAGCTAAGAGAAGATGATATTCTAATTATATATGACGGTGGATTTATCGGTACTCTTTGGGAGATGGAGCACGAAAGTGTTGTAAAAGCGTTGACTATAGGCAAGAATAATCTAATGTTGCTACTACCTCATGTAATGTACTTTAGTGATGATGAAGCTGGCAGAAAACTAACGCAAGAATTCAAGAAAATAGTTCACTCAGCTAAAAATTTACATCTTTTCCTTAGAGATCAAAAAACCTACGACTTTACAATTGACACTTTAGAATTTGATAAGGAAAAAGCATATCTTGCACCAGATTTGGTGGCAATGCTGAAAGTTGATATTGAAAAAACTGAGCGTAATGGTGTTCTGTTTTGCCTAAGAACAGATAAAGAGAGAGTTCCTAACCAAAATCTTGAAAAAGTAAAAGATTATATCGTTAAAAACAATTATGATGTCACTTATACTACAACCGTAATTGATACAAAGCTTGATGAAGATACAAGAGAACCTTATGTTGTAGACTTGCTAAAAGTTTTTAGCAAGCATAAACTTCTTGTAACTGATAGGCTTCATGGCATGCTTTTTGGATTGATTACAGGCACACCTTGCATAGCATTTGATAATGTCAGCAAGAAAGTTTCTGGTGTATATAATCTATACCTAAACAAGTTACCTTCTATCCGTTTCTATAATTCTTATGATGAAGTTGATTTATCAGTAGTAGAAACACTTATGGATATGGGACATGTCGATTTTGATAAAAACATCTTGCAACATTATTATGATGAAATATATAATGTTTTGGATAAAAATATGAAAAGATAACAAAATATAAACACCACTTTTAGTAGACAGTTCATTCTACTAAAAGTGGTGTTGTTTTAGCTTATTTTATATAAATCTAGCTTTTACAATTGGCTCTAGTTTATCAAAAGCATCAGTTGTAAATGAATCAAGTTGACCTGTAACCTCAAGAATTGTATAAGCATAGTCGCCTCTTGCTTTACTTATCATGTTCTCGATATTAATTCCAGTGTCACCACAAGTAGCTGCAAACAAGCTGATTGTGTTTGGCACATTTTTATGTAAAATGCAAATTCTTTTGCAACCAGGAGTTCTAGGCAAGCTTACACTTGGCAAGTTAACAGAGTTATTTATATTTCCGTTTTCTATATAATCTCTCATTTGGTTAACAGCCATAACAGCACAGTTATCCTCAGATTCTGGAGTAGAAGCTCCTAGGTGTGGAATTGCAATAACTCCTTTTTTACCAATAAGTTCAGCATTTGGGAAATCAGTTACATAAGTGTCTACTTTATCTACTGATAAAGCGCTGATAATATCGTTTGTGTTAACTAGTTCGCCTCTAGAGAAGTTCAAGATTTTAACTCCGTTTTTCATTTTTGCAAGAGTTTCGCTGTTAATCATCTCTTTTGTATCTTTAGCTAAAGGAGCATGTAAAGTGATGTAGTCACAGTTTTTGTAAATATCATCTAGAGTTCTAGCATATCTAATATCGCTTGATAGTCCCCATGCAGATCTTACTGATAAGAATGGGTCGTAACCATAAACATTCATACCTAGTCGTCTTGCACTGTTAGCTACTAAAATACCGATAGCACCAAGACCTACAACACCTAAAGTTTTTCCTTGTAGCTCAGGGCCTGCAAAGCCAGCTTTTCCTTTTTCAACAAGAGCTGGAACTTCATCGCCCTCATTTTTTAATGATTTAACCCAGTTGATGCCATCAACAATTTTTCTTGAGCTTAAAAATAGTGAAGCCAAAACTAGCTCTTTAACAGCATTTGCATTAGCTCCTGGAGTGTTGAAAACAACCACACCTTTTTCACTACATTTCTCAACTGGAATATTGTTAACACCAGCGCCAGCTCTTGCTACTGCAAGTAGGCTTTCGTCCATATCCATGTCGTGCATTGACGCTGAACGAACAAGTATTCCCTCAGCCCCATTTGCTGACTCAGCTAGTTCATAGTTTGGTCCTAGGCGTTTAGTGCCTACCTCACTTATATTATTAAGACAAAATATTTTATGCATTGTAATTTTCCTCCTCAAATTTTTTCATAAATCCTACTAATTTTTCAACACCCTCGATAGGCATTGCGTTATATATAGAAGCTCTCATTCCACCAACACTACGGTGTCCTTTTAGGTTAACAAAACCTAAAGCTTCTGCCTCTTTAACAAATTTAGCGTCTAAATCTTTGTCGCCAGTTACAAAAGTAACATTCATCATAGAACGGCTATCTTTCTCTGCCCCACCTTTAAACAATTTAGAGCTATCTAGGAAATCATAAAGCAAACCACATTTTTTAAGGTTATGCTCTTTCATTTTCTCTAGTCCACCCATCTCGTTTTTAATCCAATCAAGAACCAATTTGCACATGTAAATTGAATATGTAGGAGGAGTGTTATACATAGAATCATTATCCGCATGAGTGCTGTATTTTAACATTGTAGGCACACCAACTAAATCATCTGTTATCAAATCTTCTCTGATAATAACAACTGTTAAACCAGCTGGAGCCATGTTTTTTTGTGCACCAGCATAAATGATGCCAAACTTGCTTACATCAACAGGCTCGCTCAAAATGCAAGAGCTCATATCCACAACAAGTGGAACATCGCCAGTTTCTGGAATATCAGAAAATTTTGTACCAAAAATAGTGTTGTTCATGCAGTAATGCAAATAGTCAGCATCTCTTCTAAATTCTGCACTGTTAAATGCAGGAACAGCAGAGAAGTTAACGTCTTTGGAATTAGCAACCACTTTGCAATCACCAAAAACAGTGCCTTCTTCATAAGCTTTTTTAGAGAACTGTCCACTAACTACATAGTCTGCTTTTTTGTTTTTCATAAGATTAAGTGCAACCATAGCAAATTGAGTTGACGCACCACCTTGTAAAAACAGAACTTTATAATTATCAGGTATATTCATTACTTCACGTAATAAAGACTGACACTCTACAATAATATTATCATAAACTTTCGAGCGGTGGGACATCTCCATAACACCTTGCCCACTTCCGTTATAATCAAGCATTTCATTAGAAGCAGTTTTTAAGACAGCTTCAGGCAACATTGAAGGACCTGCGGAAAAATTAAATACACGCATAAATTCATACCTTTCTTACATTAAATAGTCAGTTTAAGAGTTTATCACCTTAACACAGTAAATTATACACTAAGATGAACTAAAATACAATAAAACTTTCAATATTTCGTCAACTTAGGCTATTTGTTTATAATAATATCACATATTTGGTTGAATATCAACATATATTTGACATTAACATATAAATCTATGCTAAAAATTATTAACATATTACTAACAATTAATTATAATATTGCATATAAAAGTTAAAATGTGTTATAATTTTATCAAATTCTTATAAGGAAGGATGACATTATGACAGTTTCAGATATAGCAAAAATACTAAAAGCAGAGGTTATCTCCGAGGGAAATATGGAAGACGAAGTAAAAACTGCCTGTGGTAGCGACATGATGAGCGATGTTCTAGCTTTTGTTAAAGACCAAAGTGTTCTATTAACGGGCCTTATGAACCCACAAGTTGTTAGAACGGCAGAGATGATGGACATGCATTGTATCGTTTTTGTTAGAGGAAAACCTATTGACCCAAAAGTTGTAGAGCTTGCAAAAGAAAAGCACATTACAATTCTTGCAACTACTTACAGAATGTTTACAGCCTGTGGTCTACTTTATGACAACGGTTTAAGAGGAGGCTGTGACACATGAGTATGCTAGAACTAAAATATGTGGTTCCTGGTGACGATTTTACTAGAGCAGGCGAGGCTTCAAGTGACGTAAAAAAGAAACTTAAAAAAATCGGTTTTAATGCTGATGTTATAAGAAAAGTGGCTATCTCTATGTACGAGGGTGAAATCAACATGGTGATACACGCTGGTGGTGGCACTGCTACTGTCGACATTGACCCTGATAAAGTAGTGATGATTTTAGAGGACAAAGGACCTGGCATTGCTGATGTTAGCAAGGCTATGCAAGAGGGTTTCTCTACAGCGCCTGATAATGTGAGATCTTTGGGTTTTGGTGCTGGAATGGGTCTTCCTAACATGAAAAAATACACAAATGAGCTTCATGTTGATTCCACCGTTGGTGTTGGTACAACTGTAACAATGGTAGTTTATCCTAACGAAGAATAAGAAAGGTGGTAACGGCATGTCATTTTACCACTCTGTAACGCTTGATACGGACAAATGCGTTGGGTGCACTAACTGCATTAAACGATGTCCAACAGAAGCTATAAGAGTAAGAGATGGAAAAGCTGTTATCACAACGGAAAGATGTATTGATTGTGGTGAATGTATTAGAGTATGTCCACATCACGCAAAAAAAGCAATCTATTCACATCTTAACGATTTTGATAAATTTAAGTATAAGATAGCTTTACCAGCCCCATCTCTATATGGCCAGTTTAATAATCTTGATGATGTAGATTATGTGTTAACTGGTCTTAAAAAAATTGGGTTCGATTACGTTTTTGAAGTCGCAATAGCTGCTGAACTAGTTAGCGAAGCTACAAGACAAATCATGAAAGACCCTAACATACAAAAGCCAATTATCAGCTCGGCTTGCCCTGCTGTGGTTAGGCTTATTCGAGTGCGCTTCCCTGACTTATGCTCACATGTTTTGCAGTTTAATTCTCCTATGGAAATTGCTGCAAAAATTGCAAAAGAAAGAGTAGCAAAAGAACAAAATATTGACAAAAGCGAGATAGCTTGCATTTTCATAACTCCATGTCCAGCAAAAGTATCAGAGATTAAGTCACCAGTTACCTTAGAGAAATCAGATGTGGACGGAGCAGTCGCAATCAGCGACATCTACCCTTTACTTTCCTCTAAAATGGATAAGTTGACAGAGACTGAAAACTTATCTCATTCTGGAATTATCGGTGTTAGCTGGGCAACCAGTGGTGGTGAATCTGTAGCTTTATTAAAAGAAAAATACCTTGCAGCTGACGGAATTGAACATGTTATAAAAGTGCTTGAAGAAATTGAAGACGAACGCATTGGCGACGTTGATTTTGTTGAGCTTAACGCATGTACAGGTGGCTGTGTTGGTGGTGTTCTATGCGTTGAAAATCCTTTTGTTGCAAAGGCTAGAATACAGTCATTAAGGAAATATCTGCCAGTAGCTAAAAATCATTTAGACACTGATATTGATATTAATGAATTAATGCACTGGACAGTGCCTCTAAAATATTCTGACGTTTTAACATTATCTAGCGACTTAAAACAAGCAATGAGAATGATGGTTGAGATTGGAAACATAGAAGAAAAACTACCAGGACTTGACTGTGGAGCTTGTGGAAGTCCTAGTTGCAGAGCATTTGCTGAGGACATTTTAAAAGGATATAGAAAAGAAACTGATTGTGTTTTTATAATTAAAAAATTGATGGAAGAGAAACTTGGAAAATTAATGTAAGAGGTTTGTATGAAAGTATATGAAATAGCTGAAAAACTAGGTTTTGAACTTTTGGTAGACGGAGAAAACAAAAACAGAGAAGTAGGCTCACTTTATGCATGTGATTTACTTAGTTGGGTTATAAGCAAAGCTAAGGACGAGCATTTGTGGTTCACTGTTATGGGTAATGTTAACACCATAGCTGTGGCTTCTTTAACTGATGTTTGTGCCGTTGTTTTGACTGACAATTCAGCACTTGATGAAGATGCAAAAAAGAAGGCAGAACAAAACGAGATTGTTATATATAGAACTAGCACAGACACAGCAAATATCATAATAAAAACTAACGAGTTGATGAAATGAATAAATATAAGTACGACTTACATATTCACTCTTGCCTCTCCCCTTGCGGCGATATGGATATGACCCCAAATAACATTGTCAACATGGCAAGTATTATAGGGTGCGACATAATCGCCGTAACTGACCATAACTCCTGTGCAAATTTGCCAGTAATTATGGAAATAGCCAAAAAAATGGGCATCACATGTGTTCCCGGTATGGAGCTTTGCACTGCCGAGGAAGCACATGTTTTGTGCTATTTTCTCACACTCGAGGGTGCAATGAGTTTTTCTGAATATGTATATGAACAAAGCCCTAATATTGAAAATAAAGAGCATATTTTTGGTGCACAAGTTATTATGAACGAGCAAGATGAACCTATAGACAAAGTAGACAAAATGCTTATAAACGCTACAAACATTAGCGCTTATGAGTTAACTGAGCTTCTTATACCTTACGGTGGGATTGCTGTCCCTGCGCATATTGATAAATCTTCTTACAGCTTAATGGCAAGCCTTGGTTCTATTCCACCAGAATACGGTTTTAGCTGTGTAGAGCTTAGCGACAATTGCGAGATAGAAGCATTTTTAAACGATCACCCAGATATTAAAGAGATGGGCATATTAAGAGACTCCGACGCACATTATCTAGAAAATTTTAAAGATGAATTGCCAGAAATGACTTTAGAAAAAAATGATGTAAGGTCTGTAATAACAGCAATTAAAGGTGGAAAATTCTAAATACTTATGAAAACTTATTAATTTGAACTATAAAATTACCTAAACAATTAAATTTTGATAAAAAAACGATTGAAAAAATAAAAAATTGTGGTAAAATATAAATAAATACTAGAAAGGTAGTGATTATATGAAAAAATTAATCTTAAATATATTATGCGTGGCAATGGCTGTAACTTTTGTTTCTTGTTCAAATGGAACAGATGAAGACTTCAATGTATCTATAACTGGAACAGAGAGCAGTATGACAGAGCCAGTCGCTGACCCAATATCAGAGGGAAGAAATGTGCGTGTTACTTTGGTTAGAGTTACAAGTGACGGTATTAACGTAAGAAGTGGTCCTGGAACTGACAATGATATTTTAGGCACTGCTAACACTGGTAATTACTTTATGTATATATCTACTAGTGACGATTGGAACGAGATTGAATTTAATGGACAAACAGCTTACATTCACTCAAGTTTTTGCGAGAGCATTAACTCTACAATGCAAGATGCACAAGGTTTAATCGCTGGCACTACCACTGAGGTTAGCAGTGATACTTCTAGCGATACGAGCGATGAAAACTCTACAACTTCTGAGGAAAGTTCCGACACTGAGAGTTCTGATAGCTCTGAAAACGACGAAAGTTCTGATGATACATCTAGCGATGAAAGCACTCCGTCAACTGATGGCAACCCAGAGGATGGTCAAGCTTAAAGCTTAATTTTAGAACGGAGTTTATTATGAATATTTTAGTTATAGGTGCTGGGCATTTGGGTAGAAAAATTGCAGAAGCACTTGATAGAGACGGACACGACGTGGCAATTGTTGAGGAGCTTGAAGAAAAGCTATCTCAACTCAGTCCAAAATTCGGTGGCATTACTTTTCAAAGCTTCCCAATGGACGTTAACAATCTAAAAAATGCTGGTATCGAAAGTTGTGACGCTATCACGGTTACGACTTCTGACGACAATTTAAACATAACAGTTGGACAAATTGCAAAACACATTTTTGGTGTAAAAACAGTTGTTTCTCGTATATCTGACCCTTTTAGAGAGTACATTTTTGAAAGCTTCGGTTTGCAAACTGTTTGCCCTACTAACATGAGTGCAGAGAGCATAATCTCTGCTATAACTTCACCTTATGAGCAAAAAAAAGTTAGCTTTGGCACAAATTCTATAGCTTTTAATATCATTCAAGCAGATAAACGTCATATCGGTAAGAGTATATCTATTGTAGCTGGTACGGAAGAAGAAAGTGTCTTTGGCGTTATAAGAGCAAGTGGCTCTTTCTTGCTTAATACTCCTTACGAGTGCCCTAAGGTTGAAGCAGGCGACAAGCTAGTTCTTGCAAAACGTGTTGACTAAAAATTATCTGAGCTTAGAATGGAGTAAATTATGAAAATTGTAATTGCCGGTGGTGGTAAAATCGGAATGCATTTAGCGCTTGCAATGATAGAAAAAAGACACTATGTAAGTTTAATTGAAGCTGATAAAATGAAATGCCAAAGACTTGCAAACGAGATTGACGCTGAGATAGTTTGTGGCGATTGCACAAATGTTGCAGCCTTAGAAACTGCTAACACAAAAAATGCAGATTGCTTTATGGCTGTAACAGGTAGCGACCAAGATAATATTGTTGCCTCTCAACTTGCTAAAAACTATTTTAATGCTAAAAAAGTTATTGCACGCTCAAGCAACCCTAGAAATTTGGAGACTTTCCATTTGCTGGGGGTAGATTACGCAGTAAGCAGTACAGAGATTATCACAAAACTAATTGAGCAAGAAGCTAATCTTGACAACATGCATTTGCTTGCTAGTTTTAGTAAAGGTAAGGGTGCTATTTGTACAATTAAGTTGTCAGATAAAACGAAATATCACGGAGTTGCACTTAAAGATATTAAATTCCCACAAGGTATGCTTGTTATAAGCGTGGTTAGAAACGACGATATGATGATACCAAATGGTTCTACAGTTTTGAACAAAGGCGATGATGTTATCGCTGTGTGTTCTGAAAAATATCAAAACGCAATGAAGAAGTTATTGGGTGAAGAAATCAAATAGCTATATTAATAGATTATTAAATTAAAAATAATTACTATTTTTTATTTACTTTTTTTAATCAATATGATATAATTATATCAAGATTACAAAAGGGAGTTGCATTTATATGCCTGTAAGACAAAATTATAGTAGAAAAAGAGTAGCTATTTTGGAAACATTAAAATCAACTGATGTTCACCCAACAGCTGAGTGGATTTATAACGAATTAAGCCCTAAGTTTAAAGATTTAAGCCTAGGCACAGTATATAGAAATGTAAAAAAATTCTGTGAAGACGGAAAAATTCGCAGTGTGGGCGTTATTAATGGTCAAGAACATTTTGACGGAAACGTAGCACCACACAGTCATTTAATTTGCCAAAATTGTGGCAAAGTGCTTGATATGCACAGAGTGTTTTTCTCACAAGATTCTTTAAAAGCAATTTCAGATGAATACAGTTTTGACATTGCTAATGAAGATGTTGTGTTTAAAGGACTATGCAAGGATTGCCGAACAGTTTGATTTTACATTTTAATTAAAGGATTTTTTAATGAGTACAAACAACGACTACAAAGCAAAATTTATAGAGATTTACAAAAAGCATATCACAAGAGACGGCAGTGAAAAATTTTTGGCTTGGCTTGAGAAAACAGATTTTTTCGTAGCACCAGCAAGCACAAAATACCATTGTGCTTGTGAGGGTGGTTTGGTTCAGCACAGTTTGAATGTGTATGAAGCTTTAAGAAATACATATTTTGAAGAGGGCGACAGCGAAGAAAGTTTTGCTATAGCTGCACTTTTCCATGATATTTGCAAAGCTCAATTCTATAAAACATCAACAAGAAATGTAAAAAATGATGACACTGGTAAATGGGAGAAAGTTCCTTTTTACACAGTTGACGATATGTTCCCTTATGGGCACGGCGAGAAATCAGTGTTTCTAATCGAAAGATTTATGAAGCTTAAAATTGACGAAGCTGTAGCTATCCGTTGGCACATGGGTGGATTTGATGAAAGTGTTAGAGGTGGCTCGTTTGCAATAAGCGTTGCGTATGACAAATACCCTCTTGCTGTTAAACTGCATTTGGCTGATTTACAAGCTACATATTTAATGGAAAAAGGTACTTCTGACGTTAGATAACAAAATATAACTGGGTGTGATAGACTTATTCTCATCACACCCAGTTTTTATATTCTTATAAATTCGCCCTATAAAAGCCTTTACCAATAACCTCTGTTGAGTTATTCATAATTATGAAAGCCTTGTTATCTATGCTTCTAACATAAGTACGCAAGCTTTTTGCTTGCACTCTCGTTAAAACTGTTAGCATTGTAGCCTTTTTCTCTCCTGTAAATCCACCAACGCAACCCCATACTGTGATGCCTCTCTTTAGTTCTTTTGTAACGTATTCCTTTACTTCTGTTTCTTTTTGAGTTATCACAATCACAACTTTCTTTGTGCTGATATTTTCAATCACATTATCAACAACGAAAGATTTAAGTATTAAACCTAGCACCGAGTACAGGCAAGTTTCTATACCAAAAAAGAACAGTGTAGACAAAGTTATTAAAAAGTCACTTAATAGCAGAGACGAACCAAGCTCAAAACCTGTATTTTTGCCGATAATTAACGCTAAAATATCAGTTCCACCAGATGATGCGCCAAGCGTGAACAATATAGCAGAACCCATTCCAGGCAAGATGATTGAAAACGCAAGTTCTAGCATTTTTTGGTCTGTTAGAGGTGAGTCAAGTGGAGCTATGAACTCAAACGCTTGTAGCATAAATGACAGTGCTAGTGTGCCATAAATTGACTTCGCCCCCATCTCTTTTCCAAGAAAAATAAATCCCATAATCAAGAAAAACATATTGATTATAAGCATTATTGTGCTTCCAGATAATGGGATAGGAAACGCTGTTAGGATAACTGTAATTCCACTTACTCCACCTGTTGAGAAATCATTTGGAAACTTAAAGAAGTATATTCCAACAGCTAGTAGCAAAATTCCGGCATTAAGTAGTAAAAATTCTGATATTTTATCTTTTGTAATTTTCATTTTGATTTTTCTTTCAGTAAAATATGTAATACAAGTTAAGTTCTTTTTTTAACAAAACTCGTAAAAATACAAACGCACCGACAACACTAAATTGTCGGTGTTTAGTATTTATTTTTCGTAAACGCCAGCAATGTTTGCTAGTTCATTTATAATCTCTATTTTTTGTGGGCAGTAGTTCTCACATAGTCCACAAGCGATACATTCTGACGGTTTTCCACCATCTTTAGCTATCTCATTAAATCTATTCATGTTACTTGCCACAGTTTGGTCAGTGTCAAATTTTTTATGATGATTCATAGCAGAGAAATATGCTGGAATGTTAATTTGTTGAGGACATCCCTCAACGCAATATTTGCAATCTGTACATGGAATTAGAGGAACTCTGTTTATAATCTCAACTACTTCATCAATAGTTTTTTGCTCGTCACTTGTCAAAGCTTTAAAGTTTTCCATGTAAGAAATATTATCGTTAAGTTGTTCCATGTTAGACATACCACTTAAAACAGTAACTACATTATCGAAAGACGCAGCATATCTGATAGCCCATGACGGAACTGATAAATTAGGCTCTTTTGATTTTAATAGGTTAACAGCGTCTTGAGGAAGTCCTGCTAATGTGCCACCTTTTACAGGCTCCATTATAATGATTGGTTTATTATGTTTTATAGCTGTCTCATAACATTTTTTTGATTGAACATTCTCGCTTTCCCAGTCGATATAGTTGATTTGCAATTGAACAAATTCGCTCTCTGGGTGTTTTGTTAAAATATCATCTAACACATCTGCACTGTCATGGAATGAAAAACCGATATGTTTAATTTTTCCCTCTGCTTTTTTCTTAGCAATAAAATCCCAACAACCTAAGTCGTCACATTTTTGTGCAGAATTTTTGTTAAGTGCGTGTAGTAAATAGAAATCATAGTACTCAAGACCAGCTCTATCTAAACTCTCTTGGAAAATTCTTTCCATATCATCTAGGTTCTCTAAGCTCCAGATTGGCAATTTAGATGCAACTTGAAAGCTATCACGTGGGTATCTGTCAACAACTGCATCTTTGATTGCTACCTCAGATTTACCACCTATATACACATACGCTGTGTCAAAATAAGTAAAGCCTTTTGCCATGTATTCATCAACCATCTTACATGTGTGTTCCATGTCGATAGTGTCACCGTTCATTGGCAAACGCATGAAACCAAAACCTAATTTTTTATATTCTTCACCTAAATATTTTCCCATTGTGATACTCCTTTATTTTTGAATAAAAGCAATACCAGTAGCGCCTGAACCTATGTGAGTTCCAATAACACTACCAATTTGCGTATTGATTATGTCTCTTTTTCCTACATAATGTGAAAAAGTTTTAATCGTTTTCTTTCCAAGCTCTGGCGCATTAGAGTTACCAAAAGACACACCATAATCAGAAGAAATCTCGTTCTTTTTAATGTATTCTTCCATAAATTTATAAGCTGCTTGTTGACCTCTTGCTTTTCCAATAGCTTCTACTTTACCGTTAACCACTGAAATTATTGGATATATGCCAAGAATTCCACCAATTAGCGCTGCACCAGCACTAAGTCTGCCACCCATTTTAAGGTATTTTAGAGTCTCGACAGAAGCAACAAGACGTAAACGTGGAACCAAAGCAGTAATTTTCTCGTGAATTTCTCGTGCGTT
Source organism: uncultured Eubacteriales bacterium (assembly GCA_964370775.1). Lineage (GTDB taxonomy): Bacteria > Bacillota > Clostridia > Oscillospirales > Acutalibacteraceae > SIG603. Next base: position 16,877 of record CAYJKT010000028.1, read on the forward strand.
TAAGCCCTCGTCTCGCATTTTAACAGCCTCTGATAATAAAAGTGCTAAACCAAAAGTAGTGTTCAAAGTGTCTACTACATGGATCTTGCTGTTATCAATAAAGTTAGCAACGTTTACTGCATTTTGATAAGTACCACTAAGCTCTTTTGATATAAACAATCCAACAACTTCGTCACCGTTGTTTATATGTTCAGAAAAACTTTCCTCAAAAACAATTGGGCTGATTTGAGTAGTAGTCGGTAGCTCTTTCGCTTCACTAAGCATACTATAAAATTTCTCGTTGCTTAGGTCTACCATAGGTGTGTATGATTTGTCATCAAAATGAACATTAATAGGCAAAATCTCTATGTTCATTTTTTTAGCGTCCTCTAAACTTAGGTCGCAGGAACTGTCTGTAATTATTCTAACCATTTTCATCCTCCTTGAGTCTGTTTAATTATACTCTTTGCTTTTATTTTTGTCAATTAAATATCGTTAAAATTCAATATAATAACTAAATAAATTTAAAACATAAAACAACCATAAAGAAGTTTTCATGGTTGTTTTATGTTTTAATCAACTTGTCAGTTTGGAAACTGTTTTAAGAATATCTCATTGGCTTTTTGCACTTTCGCATAGTAATCAGCATAAGATTTACTCAGTTTAACCATAGCAGGGATAAACACATCATTATATCCATTTGCCGCGTTAAAATCTTTCATGATTTCCATCATTTTTGATGCTGGCGTACGTTTGAATTCATCAGATTCTTTAAAGCTTATATATTCCTTAATGAACTCTTTATTATCTTTAATATAGTTTTCGGTATCATCGTAAGCTGATTTAACTTTTTCATAAACTTCAGCCATATCTACTTCATTAATTTCATCAGTAGCTTTATCTATATATTCTTTTACGTCCTCTGGGAATGATATGGTAGGTGTGCTGTCTAAAAAGTTTATTATCTCATCAAAAGCTTGCTTCTGTTCGTCGCTGACTATTGGTTCTGAAAGAAAATTAGAAAAATGCATACACAAATATCTACCAAAATAACTTGGAAAAATCTCTCTCAGCCTATCTATTATATTAGTGCTATTATCTAAAATTTCAAGTTCAGAACTCACCTCTAAATAGGTGCTACCTGTGCTTAATTTTTTCAGTATTTTGTTCTTTTTGTCATCATAAGCAGTAAGTAACTCTTTTTGAACAACAATATCGTGTAAAACCATGCTAGAGCTATCATCAAGAACGGTTTTTATCTCTTTTATAGATAAATTAAGCTTTTTTAAAACATAGATTTTTTTAAGAACTTCAACATCAACCTCGCTATAATTTCTATACGAGTTATCCAAAATATTTGGAGATACAAAACCTAAGCCTGTGTAGTATTCTATAGCTTTTTTAGTCAAATGTGTCTGTTTGCTAACTTCATTGATTAACATGATTATCACCTCACTTATATTATACACCCACACCTTAGGTGCTAGTCAAGTGAAATTTATGAACATTTCAAATTAATAGAAAAACAGCTTCGATAAATACATCAAAGCTGTTCTGTAATTGATTAATTAAGTTTGTTTATTGTTCTTGGTCGTCGCCATCATCTTCTATCATAATGTTCAAAATCTCAATATCAGTAATTTTCATACCGTCTCTACCCATTCTTGTGATAGAAGCTATCGTATTCTCTACATCATCTTTAACAAGTCCATCACCAGACATAAACGCATTATTACTAGCTGACATAAAGTGAGCCATTAAACCTGCATCTACAGATGACGCAATTTTAGCAGCACATGACGGCTTTGCGCCATCACACACAATGCCGGATACATTCGCAAGTGTGTTTGTGATTGTTCTAGTTATCGCCTCGTAATCTCCACCGTGCAAATATGTAATCGCAGCAGCAGAACCACACGCAGCACTAACAGCGCCACAATAAGCCGACAATCTGCCAATACCTGTTTTTTGATGAATAGCCACTAAATTGCTTATGATTAACGCTTTGTATAGCTCATCTTTGCTTACACCTAACTCTTTAGCATAAACGATAACAGGCAAAGATACTGTCATGCCTTGATTACCACTGCCAGAGTTTATAACAACAGGCAATACGCAACCACTCATTCTTGCATCAGACCCAGCTGCCGCATACGCTTTTGCTCGTGTTTTAACATCGTTTCCGTATACTTCTAGCAAAGTTTTGCCAATTTTAGCACCGTAATCGTTTTTTAAACCCTCGTTTGCAATAGCAGTGTTGCAGTTAATTTGAGTATCTAACATTGGAGTAACCAAGGCTAAATCAACCTCTTTAGCAAACTGCAATATACCCTCAATAGATATAAAGCTTCTGTCATCAGACGGTTTTTTAGGTTCTGTTTCTATGTTGAAAATAACTTCATCATTAAAAGTTTCTTTCACTATATTAACATGCTTATCTACAATCTCAACCATAGCACAATCAGTGTCACTATAACAATATGTCATAATATGTAAATTACTGCAACCAGCCAACAACTTCACTTTGCAATAACATTCATCTAATAGCTGTTTGCACAGCTCAATATGCTCTGGTTTTACATCAGTTAAAACTTCAAGCTTTTTATCGCTGTTGCCTGCTATCGCTCCGATAATAGCAGAAGCCTCTATTCCTTTTAGACCATCAGTGTTAGGAACAACAACGCTCTTAGCGTTTTTAATTATGTTACCGCTACAATGAATTTCTATTCTCTTTGGAGTACTTCCTAAAATTTTAGCAGCTCTTGCAGCAGAGTACGCAATCGCTATAGGTTCGGTACAACCAAGGGCTGGTACTAACTCGCTTTTTAGTACTGATATATAATTATTAATTTGAACTTCGCTTAACATTTTTCCACCTTTTCATTCCTAAACATAAAGTAACATATCGAAAATAATTGCAAAAATTATGACTATAACTGAAAATGTAATTAGAATACCAAAATAGTTAATCAAATTAAATCTGTCTTTAAACTTCAATTTATTAAGCTTACTAGCATTTTCTTTTTTCATTAACAGAATAAACGCAGATAACAACATTGTAAGCGAGCCTACAACAAGCATCCCAGAACGTATGAAGTTAACGATAGCTAAATAGTCTAACCCATTAGCAATTAATGCTATTATACCTATTAAAATTATCAACGCAACAGATACTACCACAGAGTAAAGTGCAACCATTAATATATCTTTCACAAGCATTTTCAGTTTGTCCATAAATTTTTCCTTTATATTATTTATACAGGTGGCAAGCAACAAAGTGCTCGTTACCTTGGTCTACTAATTTCGGTAATTCCTCTTTACAAATCGGCATAGCTTTGCTACATCTACCAGCAAATCTACAACCTGGAGGAGGATCAATCGGGCTTGGCACATCGCCTTTTAAGCCAGTAGCATTTTGCTCACGCTGTCTTTCAACCTCAGGGTCTGGGATTGGAATAGCTTCTAGCAATGCTTGTGTATATGGGTGAAGTGGCTTGCTATATAATTCTTCTGAAGAAGTAATCTCTACCATAGAACCCAAATACATAACAGCAACTCTGTCTGAAATATGCTTAACCATTGAAAGGTCATGAGCAACAAACAGATAAGTAAGTTTCATCTCTTTTTGCAACTTGATTAACAAGTTAACTATTTGAGCTTGAATTGATACGTCAAGAGCTGATACAGGCTCGTCAAGCATAATGAATTTAGGTTCAACTGCTAAAACTCTAGCAATACCAATACGTTGACGTTGTCCACCAGAAAATTCGTGAACAAATCTACTTGCGTGTTCTTTATTTAGTCCAACTAATTCAAGATATTTATACACAAGCTCGGTACGCTCTTGCTTATTTTTTGCAAGTCCATGAATATCTATACCCTCACAGATAATATCTGCAACAGTCATTCTAGGGTTAAGTGAAGCATAAGGATATTGGAAAATCATTTTCACGTCTTTTTTAAAGCCTTTAATCTCTGACTTATTCATATTATGATCGTATTTTCCGTGATATAAAACAGTTCCGTCAGTTTTGTCATAGATACCTATGCAAGTTCTTCCACAAGTTGTTTTACCACAACCAGACTCACCAACAAGACCTAGCGTTTCGCCCTCACGAATGAAAAAGCTGATGTCATCAACTGCTTTTAATGTTCTTTTGCCACCTACAGTAAAGTATTTTTTCAATCCTTTAACTTCAATCAATTTTTTGCTCATGCTTTTTCCTCCATTTCTTTTGGTCTGTCGCAATCTTTTGCTAATGGGTGGTGCAACCAACATGCTGCTTGGTGTCCGTCTGCAAACTGTGTGTACTCTGGGTTTTCTTCACAGCAAATTTCCATGCAGAAATTACATCTTGTAGAAAAAGGACAGCCTTTAGGAGGAGCAAATAGGTCAGGAGGTGTACCCTCGATTGAGTATAGCTCTTGTTTATTCTCTAAGTCAAGTCTTGGCATAGCGTTAAGCAATGCACATGTATATGGATGTTTAGGTGAATAGAAAATATCATCACAGTTTCCACTCTCAACCACCATACCTGAATACATAACTACAACACGTTGTGCAACGTTTGCAACCACGCCTAGGTCATGAGTGATTAGGATAACAGATGTTCCCATATCTTTTTGCAGAGATTTAATTAGCTTAACAATCTGAGCTTGAATTGTAACATCAAGTGCAGTTGTAGGTTCGTCTGCAATAAGAAGTTTTGGGTTACATGCAAAGGCAATCGCTATCATAGCACGTTGACGCATACCACCTGAAAATTCGTGTGGATATTGCTTTGCACGTTGTTCTGGATTAGGAATTTCAACTTTTCTTAGCATTTCTACAGCTTCTGCAAATGCTTCTTTTTTGCTCATTTTTCTGTGAGCTAAAATGTTTTCTACAATTTGGTCGCCAACTCTCATAGTTGGATTTAGTGAAGCAAGCGCATCTTGGAAGATAATTGTAGCTTCTCCCCCACGGTACTGGCTTAACTCCTTTTTGCTAAACTTTAATATATCTTTGCCGTCATAAATAATTTCGCTACCCTCTTTAATAACACCAGGTGGTGTTTTAATAAGGCTCATAATAGCTTTAGCTGTAACAGATTTTCCACAGCCTGACTCTCCAACAATTGCAATAGCTTCGCCCTCGTGAACATCAAAAGATACCCCACGAACAGATTGAACTTCTCCTGCATAAGTGTTATAGGAAACTCTTAAATTTTTAACTTCTAATAACTTTTTCATACTGCCTCCTATTGACGTAGTCTTGGGTCTAGTGCATCTCTTAAGCCGTCGCCTAATAGATTAAACGCCAAAACAATTATACATAGTATTAATGCTGGGAAGAACAATTGATAAGGATATAAATCGATTTTTCCCTCTGATATTAAAACACCTAAGCTTATGCTTGGAGCTTCTAGTCCCATTCCTAAAAAGCTAAGTGAAGCTTCGTTAAAGATATAACGCGGAATACTTGAAGCAATGTTAAGGATAAGAACGCTGATTGTGTTTGGGATAAAGTGTTGCATGATAATTCTAGCAGGGCTTGCACCTAGAGTCTCAGCCGCCATAACGTATTCTGACTCACGCAATTGCATAATTTGACCACGCATTTGACGTGCAGTAAAACACCATGATGTAATGCTCATAGCAAAAACTAAACCAAATAGGCTTTTGTCTAGTACCATCATTATTAACAGCGTGATTAAAAGAGACGGAATTGAAGTGATAACCTCGATAATACGCATAAGTAGTTCATCTACCCAGCCACCGAAATATGCCATAATTCCACCGATTGCACAACCTAGAACCACTTGAATACCAGTACATACTAATGCTACTAATAGTGAAACTCTAGCTCCAACCCAAATACGAGAGAACATGTCTCTACCTAGCGAGTCCGTACCAAACCAGAACTCGCTGTTTGGTTCCATATTTTTAGCCTCTGCATTAATAGTTACATAGTCTAATCCTCTTAAAATTGGCGCAAAAATCGCCATTAGCAAGCAGATGATTAATAAAACTAAACCAAACATTGCTATAGGGTTTTTCTTTAAACGTCTCCATGTATCTTGCCAATACGTGATAGTTGGTCTGCTTATTAAATCAGAATTAAATCGACCCTTAGAGACTTTTTTAAAACTTTTTTCTGTTATATTTTCCATTATTTTGCCTCCTTATTTCTTACCGCCACTTAGACGAATTCGTGGGTCAACTACTGTATAAAGCATATCTGTAATAAACACAACTGCTATATAAATAGCAGATATAATTACTGTTTGACCTAAAACAATTGTTACGTCTCTACCATTAACAGCCTCTATAAAATACAAGCCAATGCCTGGTATTGCAAAGATTTTTTCTATAAAGAAAGAACCTGTAATACACATAGCTACGCTCATAGGTAGGTTAGTAATAATTGGAATAAATGAGTTTCTTATAACATGGCGTCTAATAACTTGCCATCTTGTAAGACCCTTTGACTCAGCTGTTAAAACATATTCTTGGTTAAGTACATCAAGCATTGATGTTTTTAGAAGTCTTGCATAAGTTGCAATGTATGTAAAGCAACCAGTTAATGTTGGAAGTACAGTATATTCCCATCCTCCAAACCATAAGTCATCACCTTTTGGCCAGCCTATAACTGGGAACCAGCCGAGTTGCCCAGCAAATATTTGTTGAAGCAACAAGCCTAAAACTAGGTGAGGAATAGATATTAAGAAAACAGAAAGTGTAACTATTCCATAATCGAGAGCAGTGCCTTTTTTCATAGCAGCTACAACACCAAGTATAAGTCCTAGTGAAACACCAAGCAACATTTGTTGTATACCTAGTCTTGCAGATACAGGACCTTTTGTTTGAATAATAGAGGAAACAGTTTGTCCCTCAAAGATGATAGACTCACCAAAATCACCTTGTAACATACTAGAAAAAGTGATAAAGTAGCGTTCCATCAGCGGTTTATCTAAACCGTATTTTTCGTATAAACGAACTTTAATTTCCTCTGGCATTGTATCTGTCCTTGCAGAAAGTGCGTCTCCAGGAACAGCTGCCAATAGGAAAAACGTAGCAGTAGCAATAATGTATAATGTTACAAGCATTATTGCTAGACGCCTAAAAAAGTATTTTATCATTTTGTTTACCCCAAATTTAATCAATTACATTTTGTGCGAAACGAGGAAAGCTTATATATCAAGCTTTCCTCGCAGTTCACTATTTCACTAAGATATTATTTACCAGAAATATATGCTCTACTGAATTCGAATTCTGTACCAAACATTGGTGTGCTTAGGTTTTTAACATAATTTTGAACAAAGTATTGATCTGTTGTAAAGTATAATGGAGCAGTACCTGCATTTTCAGCTATTAAGTTATTCTCCATTTTTACATATAGTTCTGCACGAGCTTCTTCGTCGCCCAATGTCGCAAGTTGGTTAAACATGTCGTCAAACTCAGCATTGCTATAACCACCCATGAATTTTGCGTAACCACTATCTGTGTTCCATAGTTCCATGAATGTTAGAGGATCATTGTAGTCACCATTCCAACCCATGTTAACAAGGTCATATCTATTGTTGTTTCTCTCTTCAACAAATAGACTTGAGTCTGCAAGCATATTTGTATTGATTTTAACGCCTAAAACTTCTTCCCAAGTTTGTCTGTAATACTCTTGTAGAGAAGCTGCTTGTGTAGATGATGCGATTGAGATGATTGTAAACTCATAAGCTGATAAATCAGAAGCATCTTTGCCCTCTTCTTCAATACCTTCAACTAAAAGAGCTTGAATTTTCTCTGGTGTGTCATATTCTTCTAATAAAGCTAATAGAGGTTGCTCATTTAATGTACGGTACTCTGTATCGCCTACCATGATACCATCTGGAACAATACCATAAGCTGGTGTGTTAATTCCTTCATAGATTAACTCGTTCAACTCTACACGATCAATTGCTAATGAGAAAGCAAGTCTAACTTTTGCATTGTTCATAAGCTCTGTTGGACCACCAGTATGTTGGTTAAATGACATGTAGTTAACGCTTGGAGCGTATTTTGTGATTTGAGTTAGGTTCTCGTTCTCTTGCCAGCTAGCAATGTACTCTGATGTAGCTGTAACAACATCTAATTCTTTAGATTGAATTAGTAGAGATTGAGTTGAAGCTTCTGCTACTTCTTTTAATGTAACTTTTGTTAAGTGTACATTTTCAGCATCCCAGTAGCTTTCGTTTTTAGCAAGAATCATTTCGTTCTCTAGAATTCTAGATTCAATTACGAAAGGACCATTGAAAACGTGTTTCTCAAAATCAGTAGCGTATAGGTCGCCAGCTGCATCGATAACGTCTAGTCTAATTGGGTAGAAACAAACGTTTGTTAGTTTACCATTAAAGAAAGGAATCGCTGTGTGAAGTGTGATTTCTAATGTTTTGTCGTCAATAGCTTTAACTCCAACTTCTTCAGCTGTAACTTCTTCATTATAGTATGCTTCTGCATTTACGATGTCATAAGCTAAGAAAGAATATGAGAACGCATTTACAGGATCTAATAGTCTGATGATAGAGTCAACATATTGTTGAGCAGTAACAGCAACTCCGTCTGTCCAAACTTGATCTTTAAGTGTGTATGTGTATACTAAGCCATCTTCAGAAACTGTGAAGCTTTCAGCACCAGCATTTTCTACATAGTCGTTTCCGTTTTCATCTGTAAATGTACGGAATAAACCTTCGAAGATATGAGACATAACTTGGAACTCATTTGCATTACGTGCATCGTTAACGTCTAAAGTTGCAAGATCGCTAAATACTAAATTAAGCTCTTGAACTTCGTCCATTTCTCCACCAGTTGTTTCTTCGCCTTCTGTTGCAGAAGATTCTTCTGTACCCTCAGAAGCTGTGCTTGATTCTGTAGCAGAACTCTCATCTGTGCTAGATGTAGTTTCACCAGATTGGCATGCAGCTGTTGATAATAGCATTGTTGCAGCTAAAATTGCAGCTAGAACTTTTCTAAGTTTCATTTCCTGTTCACCTTTTTCATAAAATTTTCTACAAATTTCCATTTTCTAGCTTATGCAGATTTATCTGAAAATTTGTATGTGTAAGCAATGTTTTATTTATCATCACTAAACATTCACAAGTATATCATTATGTTAAATCTATGTCAATCCTTGTCGAATTAATCAGCGTAATTTATATATATACATCACTTAGTTTGTACATTTTATACATGTCGCTTAAACTGATGAATATTAATGATTTTCTAACACAAAAATTTATTCGATAAAACAAATTTACCTTAATATTATTCATACTTAATTAACAAACTACTGTGAAAAATAAGCAATCGATTGATTTTACTTGTTTATCATGGTAAATTTTGCAATTACAATTGCTAAATATTTCTTTTAGTTTTGTGTGCTAAATCATATACTCATAATCTTTACCGCGTCTAACATATTTTTCTCGTACGCTTCCATACCATATTTGTCAACTTGCGCCTTATCTTTTGGTCCATGTGTCAAACAACCTGCTCCACCAATGCAACCATCTTGACACGCCATACCCTCAATAAAGTTGACATCAATCAGCTTTTTAGATGATTTTAGCAGCGCCAACTTACAGGCATCAATTCCGTTACATCTTTCTGCTTTTAAGTCGAAATCTATCTCTTGTTCTTTCATCGCCTGAGCAACTGCATCGGATAAACCACCACTTCTTGCAAAAATTCTTCCAAAATATGATGCATTATCCAAAACGTCTTCATATAAAGAAGATAGCTCTAAATCTTTGCTGTCAAAAAGTGCTTGTAATTCCTCAAAGGTGATAACGCTATCTATATAAGGTCTTACGCTTTCTAGTTGAAATTCCATTTTTTTAGCAGTACATGGACCTATAAATACAATTTTTGACGTTGGGTCTGTCTCTTTAATGTACTTTGCAATTCTTGCCATTGGAGAAAGATTATGTGATATATGCTCTGCCATTACAGGGAACTGCTTGTTTATATACATTACAAACGCAGGACAACATGAACTTGTTAAAAATCCTTTTTCTACTAATTCTCTTGACTCCTCTAATGCTACTGCATCAGCACCAAGTGCCGCTTCTATAATGGTATAGAAACCAAGTTCTTTTATACCCGTAACCACTTGCCCTAGTTTTGCATGTTGAAACTGACTAGAAATTGACGGAGCTACAACTGCATATACTTTATAATTTTTATTTTCATCACTATCTTTAATTATTTTTACTGTGTCTAATATAAAAGATTTATCAGCTATAGAGCCAAACGGACATTGATAAACACATGCACCACAAGCTATGCATTTCTCATTTATTATTTCTGCACTATTATCTTCTGCTTTCTTAATAGCGCCAACCTTACAGGCACTCTCACATGGTCTTTTACTGCTTATTATCGCATGATAAGGACATGTTTTAGCACATGCGCCACAATCCTTACACTTTTCTATATCAATTTGTGCTGTGTAGTTTTCATCAAAAGAAATCGCACCAAATCTGCATGAATCAAAACATCTGTGAGATAAACAACCTCTGCAAGAAGATGTAACAACATAACCAGACGCAGGACATTCATCACAAGCTATATCGATAACCTCTATTACATTTGGGTTGCTTTTATCACCACCCATTGCTATTTTTACTCTTTCAGCAAGTATTGCTCTCTCTTTATATACACAACAACGCATTGTGGACTCTTTACCTGATACAATCTCTTTAGGTATATCAGTTACTTTTTCAAGCAATGTGTCTTCCCAAGCATTTTTTGCAACTTCTCTTAAAACTTTATATTTTAAATATTGTACTTTTGTATCAAATCTATTCATCTTTACCCTTTCTAAAAATAACTTACTTTTATTTTTTTTCCAATTTTTTTAAGGCAATCAGATAATTCCTCTATCAACTGCATTTTAATATTAAAATTAATAGGCAAGTTCGGATTTTGATGTGCCGGATTTACAGCTCTTCCTACATAGAAGTTTATATCAGTAGCTTCTTCAAAAAGCAGTCTAGCTATAGATGAAGCACCGTCTTTTTTAATGCTCCAGTCTGCATAAAAATTGTTGTCTTCTAAATAGTCTTTTGCGTAAGTCAACACTTTATTAATAGTGATTATTCCTTCTGTCACAAGTTCTACGCCCTCAATTTTTGCAGTAGGCGGAACATCTGAGTCAAAAAAGTCCAGTGTTGTCTCCAAAGGTTTACCCAAAAAATTTGCAGCTATGTTAGATGTAGTACCACCACATACTATATGCTTACCCTCTTTTGCAAAAAACAAAGACATCATTCTGTCCGCATCATTTCTGTTTGATGGAGGGCCTATAATAAGATTCATCGGTTTTCTTTTTCTTATCCTAACTGTACAAGCTGTTGTGTCATCACCTGGCATTGCACCATATAAAGAAAAACATTCATTAAGTAAAATGGTGTTCAAAGTTTTTGCAGTGTAACCTACTTCAGAAAGTGGCTCCATATACTCTGCTATCTCTTTTCTGTCCCAACCAAAGTTTAAGGCACTGCCAACTCCTGCATGAATACAGCCGTCGCTCATTAAAATAAACATGTCGTCTTCTCTTAAATCAATTTTTGACACAAGAATGTTCTTACCACCAATAATCATTTCATTGTACGGAATTTCTGAATTTTTACCATCTCTTAAAAGTATAACTCTTGGATTATCATATTGAATTATCTCAGCTTCTCTATTATCGTTAAATATCCTAAAAATAGTAAAAGTTGAGTATGCAATTCCACGCACTGAACACACAGGTAAAGTCTCTGCAATTGTCTCAACACAATCAGTTATACTTAAGCCCTCTGAAATCATGGTAGATATAATCTTCGCTGTAAGGGTAGACAATATATTTGCCTTTACTCCACTACCTAATCCGTCTGCTAATACTATTGTAGTCGAACCATCTGTGCCCTCTACTATCTCAACTTGGTCTCCACACAACTCTTCTCTATATTTATGTAGGCTATTAAAACCTATATCTGCACACAAATTAATCATCGTTTATCGACTCCTTAAGCTTTGTCAGTGCAATTTTTGTCTCAGCAGCTGTCTCACCAAGTAGCGAAGCAATTTCATGCACTACACGCATTTGTTTTTCAATAACTTTATCTGTGGTTTCTATAGTCTTTTTACTTATAGCCTCTTTTTTTGCACGTTCTTCTTCTTCTTCTGTCACGTTTCTCATTATGCACACATAAACCTTGTTATGCTTATCATAAACCACTGACTCATCAACAAACTTATTATATTCTGCTAAATATGTACGCTTGTTTTTTGTGGCAATACCTGTTGATTTTACATTTAAAAATATAGTTGGGTCTAAAATCTTCACAACTGGCTCACCCAAAACATCAGTTTTTCTTCTAATATTTATCAAACCTAACGCAGCTGTATTAATTCTTTGAACTTCTAAGTCGTTATTTAAAACTATAATAGCATTAGGTGAATTATCCACTATTATATCAGAGAACGACTCAGCTTTTTCATAAAGTGACGGTAAACACATGGATAAATCTGCTTTCCCATAATATACTGCCGCTGCTTTATCTCTGCATGAATTATACCCACAAGAACCACAATCTAGCTCGTCTTCTTTCTTTTCTTTGCCTAATTGCTTTAAAATATTTTCAATCTCTACTACAGACGGAGTTACATTTCTTAGTTCAATTGGTGTAAAACTTTTCCTCATATAATCATGGGAAAGTTCGTCCACATCAAAGTCATCATTTCCAGCATAATTATTAACACTCATATAATCTGCAAGAGGTTTTTTTCTGTATTTTTCCATAACAGGTCCACCAATACAGCTTCCAACACAAGCAGACATTTCTATAAAGCACTTACTTAAATTACCTTCCTCAATTTCAGTTAATGCTTTCATGCAGTTTTCTACACCATCAACAAAAAAGTAGGTATAATCAGGGTTTTTGTTTTGTATAGTCTTAAGTATTCCTCCTGATGTAGGGAAAAATCTCGCTAAACTCTTGTCTATACTATCTTTATCTTCGTTACATTCAATGCTTATCCCCTCTGCATTAAGCCATTCTGTAAGTTCCTCAAAAGTCAAAGCTTCATCAACTATACCCTCATAGTAATTAGCTTCATCTTTTTTAGCAACACATGGACCTATAAACACAACTTTAGCATTTGGATATCTCTTTTTTATATCTAGCGCATGGGCTTGCATAGGCGATACAATATCAGCAAGATGTCGCAATACTTTAGGGTAATATTTTTGGATAAGTAGATTAACTGAATGACATGACGACGTAATAACAATATCCCTTTTATCTCTGTCTATCATCTGTTGATACTCATTTTTAACAATGGTTGCACCAATAGCTGTTTCCTCAGCAGAATGAAAGCCAAGCTTTTTTAAAGCTTCGCTAATAGACTTTATCCCAGCACCGTCATAATTTGCAATAAATGCAGGAGCAATCGATGCTATTACTGGTTCTCCAGACATCAACAAAACTCTTGTAGCCTCTACACTGCTAGTTATTTCTTTAGCATTTTGTGGGCAGTTTACAAAACATTGTCCACACAAAATACATTCATTCCCAACTATATTCGCCTGCCCACCTGAAAATCTTATAGACTTAACAGGACAACACCTAATACATTTATAGCAGTTTTTACAGTTGGATTTTTTTAATTTTAAAAATTCGGACACTACATCCCACCTCCGTTCAAAACTACTTACATAGTACTTCTTTTTCAAAAAAAGATTCTACTGTTTCAGGTGTAACTGAGTGCACTTTTTCGTCCACAGACACACACACACCTTGCTGACATCGAGCCATGCAAAACGTGCCAGATAAATTAGTTTTACTCTCCAAATTATTATCTGCAATTAAATTTTTCAACTTCTCCACTACAATTCTTGAACCTTTTAAATGACATGAGCTTCCTATACATACTTTAATATCCATTTTTAACTCCTTTAAACATAATTTTATACTTTTATCTTAGTTATTTTAACATATTTAGTCAATAATGTAAATGAAATAAGAGAACTATTCTTCCAAATGCGAATTAAATATTTTATATCTATACCATTTATCCATTATAAATATCGATAAAAAAACGTCCTCTTTTCAGAGAACGTTTTAAACATGATTTTATGTATTTATTACTTTTTATAACCACATTTTGTGCAAACTCCGTCTTCATTCAGAGCTATACCACATAATGGACATCGATCAATGTTGTTTTTAGGCTCGTATTCTTCGCAAGCTGCGTTTACACCACTTGTAAAAGTAATTTTAGCAATGTTTAGCTTATCTTTTAACAAGTCGTAAACTATTTTAATCATGCCCTCAACTGTCATGGTTTCTTTTGTGACAACCAAACGGCAATCAGGGTATGCACAAGCAAGATCTGTTTTGAATGCCTCGCCTTTCATTTGATTTTGAGGAGCTCCGTCTTTTATGCCTGTTTCCTCATACACTTTTAGAATTGCAGGCAAAAGTGGGTCGTCTTCTCTTAAAATCAGCGCATGGTCGAAGTTTTTCAGCACATCCCATGCTGTTTTTTGAATTTCATTACATGGGAATACCATATTTACACCCATGTTCACGCTGTCTTCTACTTCGATTGTCAAATAACCTGTGTGGCCATGCAAATACTGTGCCTCGCCTCTAAAACCATAAAATCTGTGAGCATACTGTAAGTCAAATGTAGTGTAACTTCTCATAATAAACCTCCGAATTCAAAATAGTAATTATTATTATTTATTACTTGTATTATATATTATTATTTAACATTTGTCAATATATTTAGATAATAATTCACAAATAATATTCAATAATTAATATTTATATTTTCAACTAATTACTTATATTTATTTTTTGTTGAAAATTTACTTATTGTGTACTATAATTATATGTAACAAAATATTTGGAGGTAAATATGAAATACAACACACTAGGCAGAACCGGCTTAAAAGTTACTGCAATATCCTTTGGTGGAATTCCAATTCAAAGAGATACTATCGAGAACACAAAAGATGTTGTTGATAAATTAGAAGAATACGGCATTAATTACATAGACACTGCTAGAGGGTACACTGTTTCTGAGGAATTTTTAGGTACAGCCTTAAAAGGTAGACGAGAGAAATTTATTTTAGCATCAAAAAGCATGGTTAGAGATTATGAAGGCATGAAGAACGAAGTTTTAACAAGTCTTCGCAATCTTCAAACTGATTATATAGATATATACCAGTTGCATAATGTTAAACTTGCTGATTATGAAGCGATATTCTCTGACAACGGAGCGTATCGTGCATTGAAAGAGGCTAAGGAGAATAAGCAAATTGGTTTTATTGGTGCTACTTTTCATAATATCGACGCACTGAAAAAAGCTGTTGATGACTATAGTGATGTAATAGATACAGTTATGTTCCCTTATAATATAGTTGAAATTCACGGTGAGGACGTTTTGATAGAAGCTAAGAAAAAAGGCATGGCTACAATCGCAATGAAATCGCTAGCTGGCGGAAACTTAGATAATTATGATTTGGCTTTAAGATTTATTGCAGAGAGCGAAGCTATTGATTTGCAAATCCCTGGTATGGGAAATGTTGAAGAAGTTGATAAAAACGCTAAAGTTGCACTTAACCTAACACCATTAACAGCTGATGAAAAAAGTGAAGTAATAAAAATTAGAGAAGAATTAGGCAATGAATTTTGCAGAAGATGTGGCTATTGTATGCCATGTACTGTTGGAATTGAAATTCCGTCTAACTTTTTATTTGTGAACTACTTAAAAAGATATGAGGGGTTAGCTGAGTGGTCAAAATCTAGGTTTTCTACACTAAAAGTATCACCAGCCGAATGTATAGAGTGTGGCAAATGCGAGGCACGATGTCCATACAACTTACCTATAATAAAAATGCTAAAAGAAGTTAAGCAAGCCTTTAACTGTTAAATTAACAAACAAAAAGTAGCGAACTACCCAAGCTTAGTGCTTTGATAGTTCGCTACTATTATTTTTATCTGTATGTTTGATATTCTTCTGATTCTTCGTTTTTCTTTCTTATAATAAACATAATAACAACTTGAATAACTGCTACTACTGCAAATATAATACTCCAAATATCAAATATAATCATAGGTTGTGTAAAGTCTTGAGTGATGAATAATAATATTACACTAAAGATTGCAAATGCTAGAAGCATAATACTTGTGAAAACTCGTTTCTTACGTTTTTCTTCTTCTTTTTCACTTTCTTCTCTGTATCTTTCATCTTCTTCATCATCTTTTCTAGGTCTCATTACCATGTAAAGTAATGCTAAAACAATTGCAACAACTGTCATCAATAGGTCGAATAAACTCCAACCTCCACCTGTTTTTTGGAACGCAGATGCTGATGTCGCTATGCCTCCGTCAACGATTACAACTGATGTATATTCCTCACCATTAAGTGTGATTACTATTTCATGCTCACCATCAGGTAGAGTAGCAATGTAATCTGGGTTAATTGTCAAGTTTCCATTTTCATCAATGTTATAGTCGTTTTCGCCTAGTTCTTCTCCACCAATTTCTACTTTTTCTGGTATCATTGGTTCTCCACCGTTTCCGTCATCTATATTAGGAAGTGGAATTGCACTTGGTGCTGGTGTTGGAGTTGCACTTGCTTCTTCGTCAGTAGCTTCAGGTTCCTCTGGCTCTGGAGTTGCACTTGGCTCTGGAGTTGGCGTTGCTGTTGGTGTTGGGCTAGCACTTGGGCTTGGTGTAGGCGTTGCTGTAGGTGCTGGTGTAGCAACTGCCCCTGTCTCATTTTGTGTCCAGTTAGCTGTTATGTTTACATGCACATTTGGCATTGTAAATGTAGTTGTAGCACTCCACTGGTCTGCTAAGTTAATTGTAACTGACCCGCCATTAGGGAAAGTAACTGTCCAACCACCAAATGTATATCCTGCTCTGCTACCAGCATTTATTGTTACTGTTTCACCAGGTTTATAAGTGCCTGTTCCATTACTTGCCGCATAAGAATCATATACATTTACATCATATTTATAATGTGGGTATAATGTAACATCTTCATCAACTGGGTCGTTAAAGTCAAATGGTTTTCTTTCGCCTGTATCAGGGTCTTCAACATACCATTCGTCTGGGTGACCACCGTTTGGATCTTCTGGGAAATCTGTAGGTTTAGTTACTTTGTCACCGTCATCAACAATATCTTTTTTGAAGTCATCATCGTCAGAGTTTTCGTCTCCATCTGTTTTGCCCTCAAAAGTAATTGTGTGTTCGTATTGTGGAGTTAAAACTGTGTTTTTCTCTACTACACTAGTTTCAAAATCCCACTTAACATCGCCTTCGTCAAACTTGCCGTTGTTGTTTTTATCTTCGAACCAAAACTCTGGTTCTCCTTTTGTTGGGTCTTTAGGTGTAGTTACTTTACCACCTACTTCTACTTCTTGTGGTGGGTTTGTTCCGTTAACTCCGTCGATATTTCCGTTACCGTCTTCAAATTCTACTTTGTAAACTGGTGTTAAGATTATATCTTTTTCAACTGGAGTTCCTTCGTCTACATCTGTGTTAGGGTCGTCAAAATCATATTCGTTGCCGTCTTGGTCAACCCATTTGTCAGGTATATTATCTACGTCTGGCACATCTGTTTTGTCAACTGATGTTCCGTCTTCTACTGTTACGTCTTTTCCAGTATCAGGGTTACCGTCTCCGTCTGTGTCGAAATCTACTTTGTGTTCCCAAAACGGTACTAATGTCATGCTCTCTGTAACTTTATCGTTATCAAAATCCCATTCTTCGCCAACATCATATTTGTCGTTTCCGTTTTTGTCAACATACCATAGATCTGGTTCACCTTTTCCAGTTTGTGGATTTGTAGGATCTGAAACATACCCATTTATTTCTACATCTTGTGGTGGGTTAGTTCCATTTTCTGTGTCTACGTTTCCGTTACCGTCTTCAAATTTAACTATATAAACTGGTGTTAATGTTATGTCTTTATCAACAGGTGTTCCTTCGTCTTCGTCAGGTGTAGCTGGGTCGTCAAAATCATATTCGTTGCCGTCTTGGTCAACCCATTTGTCAGGTATATTATCTACGTCTGGCACATCTGTTTTGTCAACTGATGTTCCGTCTTCTACTGTTACGTCTTTTCCAGTATCAGGGTTACCGTCTCCGTCTGTGTCGAAATCTACTTTGTGTTCCCAAAACGGTACTAATGTCATGCTCTCTGTAACTTTATCGTTATCAAAATCCCATTCTTCGCCAACATCATATTTGTCGTTTCCGTTTTTGTCAACATACCATAGATCTGGTTCACCTTTTCCAGTTTGTGGATTTGTAGGATCTGAAACATACCCATTTATTTCTACATCTTGTGGTGGGTTAGTTCCATTTTCTGTGTCTACGTTTCCGTTACCGTCTTCAAATTTAACTATATAAACTGGTGTTAATGTTATGTCTTTATCAACAGGTGTTCCTTCGTCTTCGTCAGGTGTAGCTGGGTCGTCAAAATCATATTCGTTGCCGTCTTGGTCAACCCATTTGTCAGGTGTAGGCACTATGCTTGGCACTTTATCTTTATCTACGCCTGTTCCGTCTTCTACTTCAATATCTTTATCTGGGTCAGCAGTTCCGTCTCCGTCTGTGTCGAAGTCTACTGTGTGCATTTTAGTAGCATAAGGATATAGGATTACAGCTTCCCACCCATCAAGATAAGTAATATGGTTTCTAGATAATATTGTTCCACTATCCCCAAACTCAAATTTTATTCCCTTACCGTTAGGCTCAGTAAACCAACCTTTAAATTCATTACCATTTAATTCTAGTCCATCTCCGTAAAGCTGTGTATCTGCTGTAATTTCGTTAGTGATAGTATCTGGATTCAGTGGTACAGTAGAACCCTCAGATATCGAATCAGTTTCAGCAACAATGTAATCTCCATAACCTTCATTTTGCAATATAGATTCAAGATCTTCATCGAATGTCATATCATCAAATATAACATATATCTCATCAATCGCAGGAGATACAACATAATCTCTATTAACTTCTGTTCCACTTACTCCGGATTCTCCATCATTAAATATAAACTCATTACCGTCAGCTTCATA
>CAYJKT010000028.1:35964-40098 GCA_964370775.1 uncultured Eubacteriales bacterium
ATCTAATTCATTTTCGTCTAATAAAGTTTTATCTATCGTTTTACCAGCTGTAACATATATGGTGACATCAGAATCATCAGCACCATCTGAATATTCGTCAAATGTTACTTTATATGTCCAAGAAGGAACTAATGTTATATTGCTTTCAACTACATCGTTTGCAAAATCCCATTCTTCTCCATCATCGATTTCGCCATTGTTATTATAATCGACATACCAACGTGTTGGCGCAGTTGTAGCAGTTGCAGGTGTAGTTGGTATAACTGTTATTTTTGAACCTACTTTATGAATTTGAGGTGGGTTAGTTCCAGTATCTCCGTCTACGATTCCGGTACCATCTTCAAAGTCAACTGTATAATTTGGAGTTAAAAGCAAGTTTTCATCAACTCTTGTACCTGCTACTCCTGTACTTCCAGTACTAGGTATCTCATTAAATATAAAATCATTGCCATATTGGTCTGTCCATTTTACAGGAGCAGTTTCCAAGTTAGGCTTTTTACCTACATCAACAGTTCCACCAGTCGGTACAATAACAGAAGAATGATCACCACCAATACCATCACCGTCTGTGTCAAAATCTACTATCTTAACATCTTCGTCATTTAAGCCTGGAAGTAAATTTATTTCTCTTTTAGAATAATCTCCATTATATATATCTTGTACTACAGTTCCATTTTCTCCAAAGTGCCAAACTAAACCGCCTCCTACATCTACATACCAAGAAATAAAATATTTTCCATCTAATGTTACACCATTACCAGTAATCAGATCACCTAGCGCATTACCTTCTAAATCTAATGTATCTGAAGTAATAGTGTCACCTATCGCTACGTCAGCACTATTAAGTATCGTTACTCCATCAGAGTCAAGGAAGTTCACTCTCCAGCTAGGTTCACCTTTTGCGAATAAAAGAATGTACTCATTAGCAACTTCATAACCCATTACAGCAGTTAAATCCTCTTGTTCAGCTACTGTAGCATTTTCGTTTGGTGCAAATATCCATTCTTCACCTGCACCCATCGGCTCAGTGTACCAACCATCAAAATTTAAAACACCTGATGGATTACCTATTCCTTCAATAGTACTGCCTAATTTAACACTTCCTCTGTCTACTATATCATATTCACTTTCACTAGATTTATATTCATTGTCTCTTACAAAAAGCACTTCAACTATTCTGTACGGGCAAAGTGTTAAGTCACTATTAACTCTTGTTACACCACTTTCTCCTATAGCTCTAGATTCACTACTACCAAATACAACTTCTGTATCTGTACCACATATTATCCAACCATCTGGTTCATAATTCAAATAAAATTCTGCTACTTCTGAAGCATAATAATCATAAATCACTCCACCATCTACTATAAGATATTCAGGATCTACTCCGTCTTCTGATACATCAAAAGTAACTGTCCATACTTTTGTAAGGTAAAGAGAACCACGATACAACATATCAGAAGTTATTACAGTGCCTTCATCTACCTCTGTTGTCTCAGGATTATCATAAACAAAATCTACTAACTCATCTTTAACATCATCATAATACGTCCATCTACCTTCTGGAAGTGTGATACCCTCTGGTAAATCTACTGATTCACCTGCTTTTGCAGGCACAGTAATCTCACCTGGATCAATCGCCCAGTCTTGATTTGTGTCATAAACTATTGTTACATCACTTTCGCTAGCTATAGCTCTAGTTCCATCACTGATATTTAATTGGACTTTTACAGTAAATTCAGGCAACACTAACCCTTCAGCTAATTTATAGATTTCTTCATCTATAGTAGCAGAGTATGTATATGTACCAATAGTATTAATATCGAATTCTGTGTTTGCAGTCCATTCTACATCAATAGCATCTGTTGTGTTATCTTCAAAAGTAACATTTAGTGTTGGAAATTTGATTTCCTCCTCACTACCTACTTCTATCACCTGTACTTCTTCGTCTTCGTTCAAAGTAGCACTAGTTACAACTAGTCGCTCATTTTCTGCGCTTTGAGCATCAGTTGGGGTACTGTTGCTTACAGCATTTACGGCAGAAAAAGGCTGAACTACTAGGCCTACCACCATTACTGCTACCATTAAAGTAGCGAGTAGTTTTTTTCTAAGTTTCATTTCGTTTCTCCAATCTGTTAAATATGTAACTAAAATAACCGTAATTAATATATTATTCATTTTATCACCTTTTTCTATATTTTGCAACATTTTTTACAGTAATTTTACATTTTTTTCTATCATTTTCTTCGATTTGATAATTATAATAATAATCCGTTCAATTAATTATGAATTTTCTGTTTATATTGTTAATAATTATTTAAATACTTGCTAATTAGCTATTACAAATATATAATTAGATAAAATATAGTAAAATTAATAATGAAAGGTGAACTAGTTATGTACTCAAATGTAAAAAATTTCGGAGCCTTAGGAGACGGCAAAACCAATGACACTAAAGCTATTTTAGCAGCTATCGACAACGCTGTGGACGAAACAGGCGTTGTATTTTTTCCACCGGGTGAATATATGATAGAACCTATGGAACTACCTAGTCACATCACTTTAATGGGGAATTCAGCTTGGGCGTATCTTGGAACTCGAAAAGACCCAGACGGCAACCCTTACAACCCAGAAAACAGAGGCAGAACAATTATATCTCCTATTCATGGTAACGCAAGAGCAATGTTCGACCTAGACGGTAAGTATGGAACTCGAATTATAGGTCTTACGTTAGATGGCAAAGATTTAGGCGAAAATATGCATGGAATTTACACACATAACATAGGTAACGAACAACATATTTGTGTTGAAGATTGCAGAATTGAACACTTTACAGGCAGTGGAATTAGACTTGATAGAGTGTGGGTTTTCTCTATTAGAAGATGTTTGATTAAACGAAACAAAGAGCACGGAATTGATTGCACCAGTGGATACGACGGTTGGATTATTGATAATCAGCTTACTGCAAACCAAGGTGCTGGCTTATATGCAAGTGGTGAGGACATCGAAGGTACTGACGAATTCGGTCGCCCAGTTTTTACCGGAATGGCTACTGTTATGGTGACAGCTAATAGAATAGAATGGAACAGAAAAGGTGGCGCACATCTTACTCAGTCTAACACAATGCAATTTACTGGCAACAGCATAGACCACAATTTCGGACCTGGAATTTATCTGCATAGCTGTACAAGTGGAACTATTACTGGTAACTCAATACGAAGCAGTGGTATAAGTTTTGAGAACGAATTTAGCACTCATATTTATGTAGAAGAATGTTTAGGTGTGTCTGTAAGTGGTAATAGTTTGTGGGGTTGGTTTAACAGAAAAGAATACGATTTGACAAAAGCTACGCCATACTATAATTATACCGTTAAAAATAACAGAGATTGTATTATTCAAGCAAATGCAGCTTATGAGGGTTGTGGAAAGCAAAATGTGCTTGATTTAGGTGGAAATGTTAACTGCGAAATTTTCGGAAACCCAGCAAGTTATCCTGATTTGCAAAAATACAACTTAACTGTAAAATAATTTGATAAAATTAAGTATATTTAATTAAGGGGTTAAAATGGAAGAATTCACGATAAATGAAATGCTTGATATGCAAAGAGATTTGCAAGAAAAGTACAAAGACAAATGGGAAGGTATTTCCCCAGAGGTTGGCAAAAACAAACTGCTTTGGATGATAGGTGAAGTCGGCGAAGTTATAGACATTGTTAAGAAAAATGGTGGCTCAACAGCGTGTACTGACGAAGCGTTAAGACATCATTTGATTGAAGAAATGACAGATGTTTTGATGTATTACAATGATGTTTTGCTATGTTATAATATTACATCTGATGAACTGAAATCAGTTTATACTGAGAAGTTCTCAAAAAACATGAGAAGATGGTAAAATTAGCGTCGAAATTTACAACGAATGTAGTAGACTACTGCATTTAGATAAATCATAGTTAAAATATACAAATTAACCATATTCACAAAACCCATGCTTACGAACGTGCACAGCTCACCCTTACATAAAGCAGCTGAAATGAGAATTTGAAGCAGCTGTCTACCAACAGCAAAAAGCAACCATGAAGTTTGATGTGACCCCCAAAAGTTAGACTTGATAGTGTAGTGACTGATGTTACTACA
>CAYJKT010000029.1:0-37512 GCA_964370775.1 uncultured Eubacteriales bacterium
GTCGTGGTACAGTTGCAACTGGTAGAGTTGAGAGAGGCCAAATCAAATTATCAGAAGAAATCGAGATCGTTGGTCTTGCTGAAGAATCAAGAAAAACTGTTATTACAGGTATCGAGATGTTCAGAAAACTTCTAGATTATGCTGAGGCAGGAGACAACATCGGTGCTCTTCTACGTGGTATCCAAAGAACAGACATCGAAAGAGGTCAAGTTTTAGCGAAACCAGGTTCAATTAAACCTCATACAAAATTCAAAGGACAAGTTTATGTTCTTTCTAAAGATGAAGGTGGACGTCATACTCCTTTCTTCAACAACTACCGTCCTCAATTCTATTTCAGAACAACAGACGTTACAGGTGTTGTAACTCTTCCAGAAGGCACAGAGATGTGTATGCCTGGCGATAACGTTGTTATGGACGTTGAGCTAATCACTCCTATCGCTATTGAAGAAGGTCTACGTTTCGCTATTCGTGAAGGTGGCCGTACAGTAGGTTCAGGTGTTGTTACAGGTATCAATGCTTAATTGATTTTAAAAACTTAATATTCTTCGGGGCGGGGTGTAATTCCCCACCGGTGGTAAAAGTCCACGAGCTTAACAGCTGATTTGGTGTAATTCCAAAACCGACGGTATAGTCCGGATGATAGAAGAAATTTATGTTTGCTTAATAATATATTTATTAGTGAATTTAGCCTCGTATATTTATACGAGGCTTTTTTACTTATATTTTGTACTATTTTATATGTTATCTTTAAAATATTTAAAGAATATAAATAAGTATAGTAATTGTATCAATGTTTTGCAAAAGTAAATTTCTCTAAATAAAATATACTTTTTCAAAATATTGGAGGAAATATGGAACGAACTATGAAATTAAAATCAACAACAAATGTAAGAAAAATGACAGTAACAGCTATTTTAGCAGCTGTTTCAGCAGTACTAATGTTCTTTAGCGTTAATGTGCCACTTATGCCAAGCTTTATAAAGCTTGATTTCTCTGAGCTCCCAGCAGTGCTTGCTGCATATATGTTAGGTCCTGTGAGTGGCGTAACTGTAGTATTTCTAAAAAATCTGGTAAACTTATTTTTCACAACAACTGGTGGGGTAGGAGAGTTATCTAACTTTCTGTTAGGTTCATCATTAGTACTTATAGCTGGGATAATATTTAAGAAAAAACCTACCAAAACTGGTGCAGTGCTAGGTGCATTTTTAGGTTCACTAACAATGGCGCTGTTTAGCGTTGCGACAAATTTCTTTGTTGTGTATCCAGTTTATTACAACTTTTTACCACTAGAAGCGATACTAGGAATGTATAATTTAATCAACCCGATTGTGGGAACAGAGCCGACTGACAAAAATTTATTGACTGCTTTGGTAACATTTAATTTGCCTTTTACGTTCATAAAAGGTATAATGAGTACCGTGGTTATATTTGCTATATATAAACCACTTAGTCCAGTTTTTAAAAAAATTATTGATAGATAAAGGGTGTTAATATGTTATTAGCGTTAGATGTTGGAAACACAAATATAACTCTTGGAGTTTTTAAAGAAGAAGAGCTAATTTTTGTATCAAGAATGGCGACTGATGTAATGAGAATGGAAGACCAGTATGCGACTGAAATTCGAGATATAATCAAGCTGTATAATATAGATGAAAAAAAAATTAGTGGTGCGATTATAAGCTCTGTTGTTCCTAAGCTTACTGGTTATATTGCAAAGGCTATTAAAAAGGTTTTCTCGCTAACTGCTATGGTGGTTACAGCCGATTTAGAGCATGGTTTAGCAGTGAAAAACGGTTCTGTATCGAACTTAGGCGCTGATATTATTGTAGGTTGTGCAGCAGCTAAGAAAATGTATTCTTACCCAAATGTCGTTATAGATATGGGAACTGCAACAACACTTTTTGTGACTGACCGTGACGGCTATATTTTAGGTGGAAGCATTATCCCGGGTATGGGAATTTCTCTTGATGCGCTGACAAGCAGAGCAGCACAGCTTGCAAGCATAAGCTTAGAAGCACCTGAGAAAGTAGTTGGCACAACAACTGAAACATGTATCCAATCTGGCATGATTTACGGCACAGCTGCAATGATAGACGGGCTGATTATGCGAATGGAAGAAGAACTAGGTTATAAATGCACAATAGTGGCAACAGGTGGACTAGCAAGCACAATAATCAATCATTGCCGACATGATATAGTTATTAGCGACACCCTGCTTTTAGAAGGACTAAAGATTATTTATGATAAGAATAAGTGATGATAAGAAAAGGTTTATTGTGACTGTATATTCTATTCTAAAATAAAGGAGATAAAACATGGCAGAACACTACAAAACACTATCAGCTATTTTTCCTGTAATAATAAATAAGGAAAATGAAATTTTATTATTAAAAAGAAAAAATACAGGATATATGGACGGCAAATGGGATTTTGCTGGCAGTGGACATGTTGACGAAGATGAAACTGCTATTCAAGCTGTAATTCGTGAGTCTAAAGAAGAAATAGGCATTGATATTGTAAGTCGTGATGTAGAATTTGCGTATTTATCACATAGATTAGGCAAAAATGGCAACAGAACTTACTACGATATTTATTTCAAAGTTAACAACTTTTCTGGTTTACCTATCATAGCTGAAACAGATAAATGCTCTGAGTTAAAGTGGTTTGCGTTAGACTCGTTACCACAAGAAATGATTGAAATTAGGAAAGCGGTTTTACTTAATATTCTTAAAGGCGAAACATACAATGAGATAATTGTTGAATAATTTAGTTAGGTGAGATTAGTGTATATATAAAGTGAAGAAAAGCGAAGTATCGACCACGTGGTTAATACTTCGCTTACTATATATAGTTAAATTGTTGACTTTTTATTTTAAACATGTATAATTAAGATATAGCTAAGTTTTATTATGGTAATACAATGAATTTTGAAATGTAGGGAGAATATTATGAAAAAAATATTATTATCATTAGTTTTATTGTCTTTAGCTGTAACGTTTACAGCGTGTTATTCACCAAATTATGAAAATGATGAAATGGAAAGTTCGGACGACTCAACTAATAAAGCAGGACTATTTCAGCCTTACGAACCGAGTGAGCCAGAAGAAGACGAGCTAATATATTTTGATATACGCAATGGTTACATTGACCCTATAGAGGGTGATTATTATATTGGAGATGTAGGAAAAGCGAGCCTATCTCATAAAGGAATTTACAGAAAAAATGATGAGGGTTATTATCTATTGTATGATTTCGGCGTATATGCTGGGTTCTCTTATCGTGTTTATGAAGACAAAATTTATATCGCAAATTCTAATGCTGACCCGCTCTATATTGTAACAATAACTATGGGTGGAGATGATACGATAGATCACTCTTTAAGAGATTTGACCCTTGACTACAATATGCTATATATAATGTTTATTGAAGATGATAAACTATATTGTTCTGCCTTAAAAGGCACTGATAAAGTATATGTTGTAATGGATTTGAATGATAACACTATTAGCGAAATAGAAGAAGACAAAATACCACCAAATAACTACTTAAAGACTAAGTAACAATAGGTTGCTAAGAATTGTTTGAGTGATTAACTCCAAATTGAAAGGAGAAAACATGATGTTACATATATATTCAGAAGCAAAATTCAAGAAAACAGGTATTATGTTAGCTATTGAAATATCAATAGCGTTAATACTAGCTTTTTTCATCAGTCATATAATGTCAATAGATGATTGGGGACTTCTTCCAATCCCATACTTTGTGATAAGCTTAGTGTCGCTTGTATTGGCGATATTTATATATGGAACAATTATGCATTTGATTAGAATGCACTTCCATCGTCCACAAGATAACAGAGAAGAAAAATTATCACAACGATTTTTTTGTGTATTATCAGGTGGTATCATTACTGCCATTTTTTTAATAGTTATGTATATATTTTTATGGGTCTTTGCATCAGTTGCTTCTAACTTTAGATATTTTGAATTCATCGTTTATGAGGATAGAAATTATATTGCGAAGCCAGATAATGTAGGTGCGTATGTTTTTGACAAAGATGATGGGACCCCAGTCGATTTTCACGAAGTTATAAACCCTATATTTTATGATACTGAAACAACGGATATTTCACCAAGTGCAACTTATATAGGCGTTGTAGAAATATTAAGTAATTCCTCAAAAAAATATATTGTTTTAACCAGAGGCACAGGATATATAACAATACTATATGATGAAAATCAAGATTATGGATTAACGTTAGATGAATCTATTGTTGGAAAGCAAGTAGAAGTTAAATGTGAATTCACTGAGGTTTATAGAGAGTATGCACTAGTATCATTAGAACAGGTACTAGAATAAAATATAAGCGAAGTATCGACCATACGGTTAATACTTCGCTTGCTAAATATGGTAAATTATTAGCTTTTTCTTTTTAGTATGTATAATTAGAATATAGCTAAAATTTCTTGATATTAACTCCAAATTGAAAGGAGAAAACATGATGTTACATATATATTCAGAAGAAAAATTCAAGAAAACAGGTATTATATTAGCTATTGAAATATCATTAGCGTTAGTACTAGCTTTTTTCATCATTCATATAATGCCATTATTTGGTTTGGGATTTATGCCAATCCCGTTATTGGTGATGTGGTTTATTTTGTTTTTAGGTATATTGGTTATATATGGAACAATAATGCACTTGATTAGAATTCACTTCCACCGTCCACAAGATAACAGAGAAGAAATATTATCACAACGATTTTTTTGTGTATTATCAGGTGGTATTATTACTGCCATTTTATTATATGTTTTGTTCATATTTTTATTAGGCTTTATGTTTGTTGCATCTACTGTAGAACAAGCTAAATATATTACAATCGAGAATAAGAATTACGTAGTACAAACTAGTAATTATTTAACACATATCTCGGAAAAAGCAGAATATTACGAAGTTATTAATCCTATAGTTCGCAAAAGTGAGCCAACAGAAGAAGTGCTAGAAAAAGAAATGTATACAGGTGAAATTCAAGATTATTCTATCTATTATCCTAGCAGTTTAGATGTAGAGGTTGATGGAGGAAAAATTATTAACTTTAAAATTGGCGATACGAGATATGATATGTCATTAGATGATATGAATGATGATATTATTGGAACAATTGTGAGAATTGAATGTGAATTTTACCCAGGTACTCGTTATCGTGAAATTACTAATATAACAGAGATTAATAGTTCTAGTGAATGATAAAATATAACAGTGTAACAAAAAAAGCGAAGTATCGACCACGTGGTTAATACTTCGCTTTTGTCTTATTCTGCTATCAAAAGTTTCTCTATCTCAACTACATACATAGTATGATAATCTTTTTCTGGGTACCATTTTGCACGGCTTTCACTGTCGATAAAGCAATCTTCAAACATCTCTTGTTTGTATAATTTTCTGCATATCATTGCTGTTTCTGCATCCTTAAAATACGCTGTTCCGTCTTCTTCTATAAGCTCTAAGCCAGATTTTGCAATCTTGTCTTCATCTCTGCCACTTACAGTTCCAAAATATGTTAAGTTTTTTCTAAAACTATTTGGCAAAACAGAAAGCGTTAATAAATCTGCACTGTCTACAAACTCTTTTGTATAGCGTTGTGGACGGATAAAAATATACGCTACTGGTTTATTCCACATAATTCCCATGCCACCCCAAGAGGCTGTCATGGTATTTGATTTGCCGTCTTTAGTGGCAGTTATAAGGAACCAATCTTTTCCTATTGTTTTAAAAGCGTTGAAGTCAAAATCTTCTGGTTTAATTTGTTTGAACATAATATATCTTCCTTTCGAAATAATTGTTTAGGTTTTTATCGGTCGGGGTTCGTCTATTTTTGGAATTTTTCGCGACAATATTAAGTAAGTTGTGAGCAAGAATATCACCGTAGCTCCCCAAGAAACAGGATAAATTAAGTATAACACATTAATATCGCTAAAATAAGGGAAAACTAGGTACACCCACAAAATTCTGATACCACATACACCAAACAGAGAAATAAACATTGGCGGTAGTGAATATCCGATAGCTCGTAATTGTCCTACGCAAACTTCCATCATTCCACATAAGAAATAAAACATTGTTACTCTCAACATTCTCTCTGCACCCACCATGATAACCTCTGGGTCGCTATTGTAGATTTTTAGCAAACTATCAGAGAAAACAATTGCAAGAGTACTAAGAAAAGATCCAATAATGAACACTAAAAGTAGGCAATACCAAAGGCATTTTCTTGCTCTTTTATACTGTTTTGCTCCAATATTTTGGCTAGCAAAGTTTATGTTTGTTTGATACATAGAGTTCATACCTATGAAAATAAAGCCTTCTATACTAGCAGAAGCTGCGTTACCAGCCATTACTACTGAACCAAAACTGTTGATAGTAGACTGTACCAACACGTTTGAAATCGAGAAAAATGAGCCTTGTATACCAGCAGGTAAGCCAATTTTAAGTATCGCTATTAACTTGCTTTTACTAACGCTTAGTTTCTTTGGATTTAACTTTAGTGCGCCGTCGCTCTTGATTAAGCAACGAATCACAAAAAATGCTGAAACTGCTTGAGATATTACAGTTGCTATCGCTACACCGGCTACATCTAGTCCAAAAACTATTACTAGCAATAGATTAAATAGCACATTGATTATACCTGAAATTGTAAGAAAATATAGAGGACGTTTGGTGTCGCCTACTGCTCTTAAAATAGCAGAACCAAAGTTATAAAGCATATTAAAGGGCATACCTATGAAGTAAATTCTCATGTAAATAGTTGATTTTTCAATTACATCATCAGGCGTGTTCATAAGGCTAAGAACTGTAGGTGTTAAAATCACGCCTATTATGCTAACAAAAATACCCATTATAACAGATATAGTTACCGAAGTATGGATAGTCTCTTGCATATCGTCAAAATTATTTGAAGCAAAAGCTTTTGATGTTAAAACGCTTGTTCCTATGGACAAACCCATAAAAACGCTGACAAGTAAGTTGATAATTGAACCTGTTGAGCCAACGGCTGATAGAGACTGTGTGCCTGCAAAGTTACCGACAATAACAGTATCAACTGCGTTGTATAGCAGTTGCAAAGTACCAGATAACATAAGTGGTACTGCAAATCTCATCATTTTAGAAAGCAAAGGACCAGAGCACATATCCATTTCATACTTCTTAGAACTATTCATTAGATATTCACTCCAGTCATTTAATTTTAGTTATTTAGTTATCGTATAGATATGCTAAAGTATTAGGGTCTGCTTCGCCTGTAACTTCAAGGTCTACTTGTTCTTGGAACTCTTCTAAAGCTTCTTTAGTTCCGTTACCGAAAGCGCCGTCAGCCTCACCGGTTAGGTAACCTAACTCAATAAGTCTCTCTTGCATTTCTTTAACTCTATCATCATTAGTGCCGAAAGAAATACCTACATAGTCGCCCATGTTAGCGTGTTCTTCTGCATAAGATGTATCAGAACTTTCTTCGCTTGATGTGTCGTCAGAACTTTCCTCACTTGAAGTATCGTCAGAACTTTCCTCGCTTGAAGTGTCGTCAGAACTCTCTTCACTTGATGTATCATCAGAACTTTCGTCGCTTGGTAGAACGTCTGTGTTATCAGGAATTTCAATATCAGGTAAAGCAGAAGCTTCCTCTAAAGTCTCATCAATTCCGTCTTCAAGTTCATCTGGAACAGTTGGCTCTTCGTAATTTGTCTCGTTAAGTTGTGGGTAAACTATACCAGCGATAGTAGTTGCGCCTAAAATAAGGCTTCTACCTTCCCAAAGAAGTTGGTTAGTATCAATTTCATACACTTTGCCCTCTTTAACAGCTGTTAAGTCGGATAACTCTGATGTAGCCATAATTGTATCTTTTACACCAACTGGACAGAAAATGTAGTTAGGGTCTGCAATATTTAACTCTGCATAAGTATATGTACCACCAGTTGTGCCCTCAAAAATACTTGTTAAACCAGCTGACTTAATAACTTCGTCACCAACCATGTCGCCTGTTATAGAAGCAGAAGTTGCATCTAAAAGAACTGCTCCAGTTTGGATAGTGTCGCTGTCTGGGATAATTCTCTCGATATCGTCAAGAGTAGTGAAAACGTCTCTTGCTGTATCTACACCGTGAGTGGCACCTGTTGTAGAACCTCCTAAAATCGTGCCGATTTCAGAGTACATTCTCTCAAGGTCAGGTCTGTTTGTTGCTGAACTGATATTGATAACTGGAATGTTAACTTGTTTGAAAGTCTCTATTGCGATAGAGTCTAAATCAGTTGCAATAACAAGTTGAACTCCTGCTGCCTCATACGCTGCGTAATCATCTGTAGACGCTTTTGTTACAGCAGTGTACTCAACTTGTGTACAATCTGGTGTAACCACAACTACTGAGCTGTCGTAATCTAATGCTAAAACAACATCAGCAATAGTAGGGGAAGCGATTGCAATTTTAGTAGGTTGAGAGTTTATTGAAACTCCACCAACTGTTACTGGGTACTCCTGTGTTACTAGTCCTTCATCGTCAATACCATCAATATTAAAAGATATATCACAAGCAGATAAGCTTATGATTAAAATAAGCGATGTTAACAATAATATGATTTTATTTTTCTTCATATTTTTCTCCTAAATCTTTATATGTTTCTGTATTATTTTACTATTAAATTACTAATTCGTCAACCTTTAATTTAGTATACTTGCAAAAGTTATCAAAAAATTTATATTTCTTACAAAAATGTTACTTTTTTATATACCGTTTAAGTTAATTTTTATACAGCTATTGAAAAAAAGAAGATAAAGTGTTAAAATTGTTTTGATTAAAGATATGGAAATGATTGAATATGAAAATAAAAAAATATAAAAAAAGCTTTGATTACTCATATACCTTAGGGCCTTTCCCTAGTTTTGAGCTAATAGAGGCAAAAAAAGAGATAGTAAGTGCAGTGTTTTGCTCTCCAGATTTTAATGATAAAGAAAAACTAAAGAGCAAATGCGAAGAAAATGGAATAGACTTTTTTGAGGACACTAAGACTTTAAATGTTATAAGCGACAAAGAAAAAGCTTATGTAAGTGCTGTTTTTAACAAGTATGAATGTGATTTTAATGCTTGCAGTAAGGCTCATGTGGTGTTGCACAATATATCCGACATGGGGAATTTAGGCACTATTATTAGAACGCTTTTGGGATTTGGCATATTGAACGTGGCGTTAATCAAGCCATGCGCAGATATTTTTAACCCAAAGGTTATTAGAGCGTCTATGGGTTCTGTTTTTAAAATGAACTTTAAAATGTATGACAGCTATGAGGATTATATGGCTGAATGTGGCGAAAACAGAGATGTTTTTCCGTTTATGCTTACAGGAAACAACGATTTAGAGATTAATTCTTGCCCTAAAAGTGATAAATACGCTTTGGTTTTTGGCAACGAAGCAAGTGGTTTGCCTAAGGATTTTGAGAAGTACACTAGCATTTTTATTCCACAAAGTAAAGATGTGGATAGCTTGAATTTGGCAGTTAGTGTGGCGATTGGTAGCTTTATTTTTACCAGTGTAAATGGTACATAATATATTATAGAAAAGAGGAAAAAACATGGTTAAACATATTGTATTCTTTAAATTAAAAGAGAACACAGAGCAAAACAACAAGGAATTTATCGACGTGTTGTTGTCTATGAGAGGTAAAGTGCCTACAGCAAAACAAATTGAGGCTCACCCTAATTTTGTGGCGTCAGACCGTGCGTATGACATTGCACTAGAAGTTATAGTAGAGTCCGAAACTGCACTGGCAGAGTACCAAAAAGATGAGTATCATCACGGAGTGGTGGTTCCGTATGTGCTTGAAAAATCTGATAGTATTGTGGCTGTAGATTATCACATGTGATTTTTTAAAGAAAGGTATATTAAAATGAACGAAGTAATAAATAATATTTTAAGCAGAAGAAGCATAAGAGATTTTTCAGATAAACCTGTAAGCAAAGAGGATATAGAACTATTGATTAAAACAGGTTTATATGCTCCTAGTGGAATGAACAAGCAAAGTTGGAAGTTTATCGGCGTGATAAATCAAGATAAAATCAAAGAGCTTGCTGACGCTATTGGAAAAGCTTTGGGCAGAGAAAACTATAATTTTTACAACCCAGCAGCGTTAATAATTATATCTAATGAAAGAGAAAGCGTGTGGGGCAGAGAGGATAATGCTTGTGCGTTGCAGAATATCGCTCTTGCTGGTCACAGCATGGGGATAGGCTCTGTTTGGATAAACCAGTTGAACAACGGAAACTGTGATAACGCAGAAGTTAGAGCACTTCTTACGTCTTTAGGTGTACCAGAAGACCACGTGGTTTATGGTGTGGCTGCTCTTGGATATTCAACTAGTAAAGCAAAAGGTATTGTGGAAAAAACTGGCGAATTCGTGATTGTGGAATAAATATATAAGCTGTGAGAGGCGTTTAGTGCTTCTCACAGCTTTATTTTTGTGTAAATTATGAATGAATTTTTGTAGCTTTCGTGTAATTTTTAAGAAAAATCAGAGCGAGTACAACAGATAAGCCGCCAAGTGCCATAAATAGAATGTTAACTCCAATAGTATCTCCAATAGGACCAGCTACAGCTAAACCAATCGGCATTGCAAGCAAAGTGGAACTTCTCGACACGGCAAACACTCTGCCTAGGTAATTTTCTGGCACTGTTGTCTGGATAATTACCCTAACAATTCCGTGGTAAATCGGCGTGGTAACTCCTGTGAAAAACGACATAATCGCAAAGACTATATATAACTCTGGGTCGAGTGAACCACTCACAAAAACGCCAATTCCATAAGCTATCATAGAGAGTGCAAGACCTAAAGTTTTGTTTATTTTACCACCGATTACACCCAGCAGTAATGCTCCTACTAAAGAGCCTGACGAGAATAAAATCTCAACAAAACCTGCTTGTGTTGTGTCTCCTCCAAAATATACCATTGTGATGTGAGGGTACAAAACACCGATTGGCGCATATAACAATATATAAAACATACCAGTTACAAACAGAGTGATTAAGTGAGGATAACTGCGAATAACATTGATGCCGTCTTTGACCTCTGACAATAAAGAAGTGAAATGCATTTTTGCTTTAGATAGATTTTGTTGTGGAAACTTAACACAGAATAATAAAATTATTGCGATTGTTGCACCGAAAACATCTATTAAAATAATTGATGAAAGAGGCAATGCACCGTATAGCCACATCGCAAGCCCTGGGCTTAATAGCATGGAGATTGAATCGAAAGCTTGGTTAAAACCAGCTGCTTGTGCTAGTTTATCTTGTGGAACAAACATAGTTATGATTGTTTTAGAGGCGCTGTCGTGAAACGCTGTACCAAGAGAGCGCAAGCCTAGAACTAAGATGATAGACCAGTATGGTAAATCGCCAAACATTGCGAAAAGTCCTAAGGACAAACTGACAAGAGCTATGAACATGTCTGAGAAAATCAGAATGTATTTTTTGTTAAATCTGTCTACAATTGCACCTGCGAATGGTCCTAAAATAGCTTGTGGTAAATATGCTATAATTGCAGCAAAGCTCAAAAGAGTAGCAGAGCCACTGTTTGCAGTAATATACCAAATTAAAGCCATTTGCATAATGCTACTACTTAGCAAGGATACTGCTTGACCAAACCAAATTGTAGCTATTTTAATTTTCCAATTATTCATAATTACCCCCATAAATAACACTTTTTTAATATTATCATAATCGGTAAGAATTAGCAATACAGTTGTGTTATTTTGTAATATATGATATATTAATAAAAACGATTTAGGGAGATTTTTATGGTTAATATAGGCAATGATTGGGACGAGCTGTTAAAAGATGAATTTAGCTCTGAATATTATTTAAAGCTTAGAGCTTTTCTTAAAAATGAATACAGCACAAAAACGATTTACCCAGATAAATATGACATTTTTAATGCTTTAAAAGAAACATCATATCAAGATGTAAAAGTGGTTATCTTAGGGCAAGACCCATATCACGGAGAAAATCAGGCTCATGGTATGTGTTTTT
Source organism: uncultured Eubacteriales bacterium (assembly GCA_964370775.1). Lineage (GTDB taxonomy): Bacteria > Bacillota > Clostridia > Oscillospirales > Acutalibacteraceae > SIG603. The sequence continues at coordinate 12,067 of CAYJKT010000029.1, forward strand.
CGGTTAACCACGGAGTTAAAACTCCACCGTCACTTGTGAATATTTATAAAGAGTTAAATTCTGATTTAGGATTGCCAGTACCGAGCCATGGTTATCTTTTGCCGTGGGCAAAACAAGGTGTGTTATTGCTTAACACAGTACTAACCGTAGAAGCTGGCAAGGCGAATTCTCACAGAGGAAAAGGCTGGGAGATTTTAACAGATAAGATAATTAAATTGCTGAACGAGCGAGAAACGCCAATGGTTTTTTTGCTGTGGGGAGGCCCTGCAAAAAGCAAAAAAACATTTATAACAAACAAGAAGCATTTAGTTTTAGAGAGCGTTCACCCTAGCCCGTTATCTGCATATAATGGATTTTTTGGATGCAAACATTTTTCAAAAACTAATCAATTCTTAAGAAATCATGGGTTGAAAGAGATTGATTTTTCTTTGTGATGAAAAAGGCGAAAATATGGTGGGTTATTGGGAAAACTACGATAGTTATACGATGAAGTACACTAACCCATTATCACGTCAATCGTTTGTAATCCATACATCAATTTCATGTTTAGTCGGTGTTTCCCATAAATTTAAAAAGAAATCCACCGTGTTATCATCGATTATATAATCGTTAACTTCGCCATTTTTAATAGCACAGTTACGCTTAGATATTCTTTGTCGCCATAAATCGTCGCTAACATCTATATAATGCCACTGAGGTGTGATACCATGTGTTTTATATAAGTTGTTTGCGTCAATACGGTCTGTTTTTTGCCAAAATCCTGTATCGATTACAACATTAAATCCGTTATTATATAGTTCGATAGATTTATCAAAAATATAGTTAATAATTTTTGATACTACTTCAGCATGATTTTCGCCAATTTGTCCTCCATAGATTGCCAGACTGATTTCATCGACAGATAAATGCACGGCTTTTATTTCTTTTATCAATTTTTTAGTATAAGTAGTTTTTCCACTGCATATTTTCCCACAGATAAGTATGATTTTTGGCAATGTTTATTCCTCCTTAGCCTATTGTTATCAGTGTTATGTGTAATTTTTTATCCTACACTGCCGTGTAACTGATTTGTATTTTTCCTTCGTTGATATTTAAACCAACCTAAGATATTGCCACTCGTAGGGGACGGGTTGACCGTCCCATTTTGAGGATTATCGTTATTTTACCATTTTAATTTAGCAGAATATGGGGGTTGGTCGAGAGGTTTGGGAAGGGAAACCCCTCCCTTACAACGATTTAGCCAAAACATTCAAATAATATGAACCGTATTTCTCGCCGTCATCGGTAATAAAACAAGCTTCAATCATAGTATCGTGTGCTGTGATTTCATCAACGTCAAACTCAGCACCTAAGTCGCTATCTGTTATATTTTTTTGATATATTTTGCCGTCGATATTAAGCATTGCAGATTTAAAATGGGGATAGTTAAACTCTTGTCTAGGTACATAGTCAGCAAGTTCACTATATTCAGCCTCTGTAATAAATTCATTGATAGCTTTTTTTGCTTCCTCTGGCCAACGTAAAAGCGTGAACTTATATGCTCCGTCGTGGTCAAATCTAACGTTCCATTTACCACAGTTTTGCAGTGTTTTTGCTACAAGGCTTTGGCTCCATGCTGTCATGCCTACTTCGCTCATGTCCATAGCGTTTAGCACAGTAGGATTTTCGTTTTCGTTGCCTAAAACTATTGGAGTAACAGCGATTACTTCATCTAAAATTTCGTCCCACCATTTTTCATGTGCTTCTCTCATTGACTTAACAAGCTCTGGGTTTTGCTCTGCTATATCATTTTGCTGTGATGGGTCAGCAGATATATCGTAAAGCTCTTTTCCGTATACTAATCTATATTTATCTTTTAATACTACATTAGTCCACTTTTCTGGAATTAGAGAACTTTGTCTATATTGCAAAAATTCTGTTCTTGTATCCATTTTTTCACCATTGAATGTTTTAGCAAAACTCACACCGTCAAGAAGTAAATCATCTTTATATGTAAGTCCACAAATTTCTGCCAAAGTAGGGAACATATCAGTGTGCATGCAAAGCTCGTTTGTCTCTCCGTTTACGATATTTCCGTTAGGGTAGCGTACAAAAAATGGAACTTTGTGGCCACCCTCATAGTATGAGCCTTTCATGCCACGCAAGCCAGCGTTATAACCTCTAACTTCTAGCTGAGTTTTGCTGTCTAACTGCGCACTGCCAGAGCTTCCGTTGTCTGTCATAAATATTAAAATAGTGTCGTCTTCTAAATCGTTTTCTTTTAAGAAAGTTCTTAACTCACCAAAATTTTCGTCGATATTTGTAATCATTCCATAGAAATCTGGGTTAGGAATATCTTTGTTATCGCTATACATTTTAGTGTATTTTTCTGCTACAAGATACGGGCTGTGAGGTGCATTTGTTGCGATATATGCAAAGAAAGGTTCGTCTTTATTTTCGCTAATGAATTTCTTAGCTTGCTCAAACCAAACATCAGTGCAATATCCGTCAAAATGAGTAGGGTTTGAGTCCTCGAAATATGTATCATCAAAGTAATTATTGCCCCAAAAATCAGGAGTTTGCCCAACGCCACCACCTTTGTGTGCTACAACTCTTTGAAAACCCATGTCCTCTGGTCTGCAAGGGTAATTGTCGCCCAAATGCCACTTGCCAAACATTCCTGTTTTGTAGCCGTTGTCCTCAAACAAATTGCCTAAAGTATACTCACCAATTTTAAGAATTGACCTACCCCAACAAGTAGCCCACACACCGTTTCTTAATGCACGTCTACCTGTCATAATTCCACCTCTAGTAGGTGCACACAAAGGACCTACGTGGAAATCGTTAAAACGGAAGCTTTCCCATGAAAACTCATCGATGTTTGGGGTTTTAATCCACGGATTACCTGTGCAACCTAGGTCTGCGTACCCTTGGTCGTCTGTTAAAACTACAATAACATTTGGCTTTTTCATCTTAATTCTCCTAATCAACATATATTTAAAAAAAAGTATATCGTTTAACCTTATGCTTAGTTTACACCATAATTAGTTTAAATGCAATATATTTTAACAAAAAAAGTCGGAGCAAACTAATTGCTCCAACCATTAAGATTTATTTAACCTTTGCAAAACTGCTCAACATAACTATTAATGGAAATCTCGATAGTTTCTATAGCTTTTTCTTTACCACTAACAGCGTCAACTACAGTCTCTTTATTCTCTAAAGCTTTATATACTTCAAAGAAGTGAGACATTTCCTCGTTGATATGTTTAGGAAGTTGGCTTATGTCTGTGTATGAATTATATGTAGGGTCGTTAAAAGGTATCGCTATGATTTTTTCGTCAAACTTTCCGTTGTCTATCATGCTAATCATACCAATTGGGTAACAACGAACTAAGGTAAGTGGGTCTATTGTAACTGATGATATAATCAAAACGTCCAATGGGTCTAAGTCATCACCATAAGTGCGAGGTATAAATCCATAGTTTGCAGGATAGTGAGTAGATGTGTGTAAAATTCTATCCAGTATAATAAAACCTGTTTCTTTGTCTAGCTCATATTTTTTCTTGCTACCTTTGCTAATCTCAACAACTGCTATAAAATCATTTGGTAAAATTCTTTTAGGGTTAATGTCGTGCCAAATATTCATATTTATGCCTCCCAAATTTATATTAAGATAATTATAGCACGTTATATCTAACTTCGCAAGAATATATTTAATCTATTTGGGAAATACAACCTAATTTAATGCTTTTATTTTGTGAATAACATAAAATTATTGACATGATATGCGATTTATGGTATATTTAGGTTTGTGTATAAGAGAAAATACTAGTGCATACTATTATATGTGCTAAAACAGAATTACACAGATTGGAGGACAAAAAGAGCTTTAAAAAATAGCGCCAGCACCTGTATGCGGAACAGGTTGACGAGGAAAGAGTTTATCGAAAATTCGGCGGATGACTCTAAGGTGATGCCCATCTATAGATTTCCTACAAAACTTATAGCAATATAAAAACAAAAAGGAAGTTAAGGCAAATAAAAAGATGAAAAAGCTCCTTGTATTAATTATTATTATATTTAAAGGAGACAGACAATTATGTGCGGAATAGTTGGCTACATTGGTAATCAAAATGCATTACCAATATTAATCGATGGCTTATCAAAATTAGAATACAGAGGTTACGACAGTGCAGGGGTAGCAGTGTATGATAACGGTATTTTTGTTGAAAAAGCTAAAGGAAAACTAGTTAATCTAGAAAAAAAGCTTGAGGGTTTTCATAGACAATCACATATAGGAATTGGGCACACACGTTGGGCTACACATGGTGAGCCTACAGATGTAAATGCACATCCACACACAAACATGGAGTGCTCTATTGCGATAATCCACAATGGTATTATCGAAAACTATATGGAGATAGCGAAATTTTTAGTGGAAGACCACGGAGTAAGTCTGGTTTCAGAGACTGATACTGAGGTTGTAGCTCATTTAATAGACTACTATTACAAGGGCGATTTAATTGATGCTGTGTATCAAGCAACATCAAGATTAAGAGGTGCGTATGCGCTAGGTGTTATCTGTAAAGATGACCCAGACAAACTGATTGCAGTAAGAAAAGACAGCCCACTGATTATTGGTGTTGGCGAAAACGAGAACTTTATTGCGTCTGACGTACCGGCGATATTAAAATACACAAAAGACGTTATTTATCTTGAGAATGACGAATTTGCTGTGTTGACAAAAGAAAAAGTTGAGATTTTTGACAACTTTAGAACTCCTGTTAAAAGAGAAGTTTCTCATATAACATGGGACTTTGAAAGTGCAGAAAAAGGCGGTTTTGAGCACTTTACTCTAAAAGAGATTTTCGAGCAACCAAGAGCGATTAAAGACACGATTGCTAGAAATGTTATAGACGGAAAAGTATCATTAGAAAATGTTAACTTTACAAAAGAAGACTTAGAGAATATTGACAATATTTATATTGTTGCTTGTGGAACAGCGTACCATGTTGGGTTAGTTGCTAAGTATATGTTCAGAGAATTTTGCAAGATTAATTCTAGTTGCGAAGTTGCTTCTGAGTTCAGATACTGCGACCCAATTATCACAGACAAAACATTAGTTATAGCAATCAGTCAATCTGGTGAGACACTAGATACACTGCAAGCTATTAGAAAAGCAAAAGAAGAAGGCGCTAAAATTCTTTCAGTTGTGAACGTTGTAGGTTCTTCTATTACAAGAGACAGCGACAGCGTGTTCTATACAGCAGCAGGTCCTGAGATTGGTGTTGCTTCAACAAAAGTGTTTACAGCACAAATGACAGCGTTTTATCTGCTAGCTTTAGATTTTGCAAAAAAACTTGGTACTATGACAGACGAAAGAATTGCAGAAGTTTTAGTACAATTGCAAGGAGTACCTGAAAAAATAGAGAGTATTCTAGCAAGACAAGATGAGATACAAAAAATTGCAGCATGGCAGTTTGATAATGAATCAGTTTTCTTTATTGGAAGAAACTTGGACGCAGAGATTTCGTTTGAAGCTAGTTTAAAACTAAAAGAGATTTCATATATCAACTCTTTTGCGATTGCTGCTGGAGAGCTAAAACATGGAACAATAGCTTTGATAGAAAAAGATACTCTTGTGGTGGGAATTGCAACACAAGACCATTTGTATGAGAAAATGCTTTCTAATATCAAAGAGGTTAAATCAAGAGGTGCACACGTTTTTGCGATAGTAAAAGAGGGTGCAGAGAATGTTGAAGAATTAAGCAGTGAAGTATTTTACATTCCACAAATCGACAATATTTTAACTCCAATTTTGAGCGTTGTACCGTGCCAATTATTTGCATATTATGTAAGTGCAATGCGTGGTAACGATATAGACAAACCGAAGAACTTAGCAAAATCAGTTACAGTTGAATAATTAACAATAAGGCTTGGTACCTATTTAGGTATCGAGCCTTAGTTTTATCCAAAAACATAAGTAAACTATTTAAAAAGTATATTTTGATGTATCTGGAGTAGAATGAGTACTAAATCAACCAATGGTTGACCACAATATCTTGACTTTTTGAGAAGAATTAAGATATTATAGTAACAAGATTAGAAAACACTTAAGGAGAAAACATGGAAAATATATTTGTAGGAAAGAGAATTGCTGAGTTAAGAAAGTTAAAAGGTAGAACACAGTCTGATTTAGCAAATTATTTTAATATAAGCAAACAAGCAGTTTCAAAATGGGAAAATGGAATTTCAATGCCAGATGTATTACTGCTACCAAAATTAGCAGAGTATTTTGGAGTGGAGATAGATTATTTTTTTGACAAAGAAACAAACTCTTATGAAAAACAATGTCTTAACAAAAGCAAAGTGGTTATATCTATTAAAGATTTAACCAAAGCTTATGAGAGAAAATCTAAGCCTATATTAGAGAATGTATCATTGGATATTTATGACGGGATTACAACAGCTGTAATGGGTCCATCAGGCAGTGGAAAGACCACATTAGTTAATTGTATGTCTGGGTTAGAGTCCATTACTAGTGGCAGTGTGAAAGTTTTAGGTAAAGAGTTAAGAACATTAAAAGAGCCTAAATTAACAGATTTTAGAAGAAAAAACACTAGCTATATTTTTCAGCAATATAATTTAATTGATGTTTTAAATGTTGCCGATAACATAAAACTTCCGTATAAAATGTCTGGCGAGAAAATTGATAAAAAAAGATTTGAAGAGTTACTTTATAAACTGGGATTACAAGGAAAAGAGAAAATAATGCCGTCTAAAATGTCTGGTGGTCAACAACAAAGAGTTGCAATTGCTAGAGCGTTGCTTGGCAAAAACAAAATAATTTTTGCAGATGAACCTACTGGAGCACTCGACTTAACAACAGGTAATGAGGTGCTAGATTTGCTTCTTACAGCGTGTAAAGAGTTTGGTTCACCAGCCGTTATAATAACACATGATAGTAATGTTGCGTCAAAATGTGACATTGTTCATTTTATGGCAGATGGTAAAATTGTTAAGACTATAGAACATGCTTCTGTAGAGGAGATTTCAGCAATTATGGGAAGGCTAGGTGACTATGTTTAAGCTGTTGTTTGCTGACATGCGTAAAAATTTAAAGCTGTTTTTCGGAACATTTATAGCCGTAGTGGTTGCTACTGCTATAATTACTGCATGCTTGAATTTAGTTTTTTCCTCTACTGCTGACTTTAGTAATGGGTATAGGTTTTCTAATGTGGATTTAGTGCTTATTGCTAATCAAGACATTATAGTGGAAACAGTTGATGATAGCGGTGATATTGAGACGGAGAGAGAAGAATTAAGTGGTAGAAAAGCTATAACTGACGAGCGACTTAATGAGTTGAAAACACGATATAATATTATTGAAGATTACACTTTTTATATAAAGCCTAAAAATATAGTTAGTGAAAAAATCGCAGGTCATAATATTTCAGCTATTAATTTAACAGGCTTTTCACTGAGTGGAACTGTTCCTAGTGATAATCAAATTGTAATTGACGAAAATTTAGCTGAAAGAAATTCCCTTAAAATTGGAGATAGTATCTCTATTAACACAAACTCTGCTTTAGATGATTTCGAGATAAGTGGGGTGGTGTCTAGTACAGGAAAAGAAGACTATAGCGTGCAAAATTACATCTTTTTTAGTGACGATGTGGCAAAAGAAAATGCTAACGGAGTTTTAAGCGTTGCAATAATTGATGAAAATGTAACAGAAAATGATTTTAATGAAGATGAATATGAAGTATTTGTAGGTGAGGACACAAATGAAGCTGAACTGTCCTATATGGTGTCTAATGATATGTCGCTCATGGTGATATTTATAACAATGGGTTCAGTGTGTTTAGTTATAAGCCTGTTTGTTATTAGTGGAACTATGCAGTTTTCTATAAAAAATAGATTTAGATTGCTGGCACAACTAAGGATAGTAGGGCTAAAAAAATCACAAATTAATCGTATTTTAACAGGGCAAACGCTGATAGTTTCGCTTTTTGCGTCGGTTTGTGGAGTCATTATCTCAATTCCACTTGCGAATGTTATAACTTATCTTTATTGTGATATGGGTATAATATCTAGTGGATTTACTGCTGATTTTAGCATTTTATGGAGTGGCGCAGTGGCACTTTTTATCATTATTTTGTCTATGATAGTCACGGTTATTACTGCAAAAAAACCGTTATTGTTGCCTCCAGCAAGTGCTATAAAAAGTGAGGGAGAGGTACTGGGTAAAACCTCTGTTTTAGTAATAATATTTGGTGTGATTTTTGTTTTAGGTGGAATAGCGATATTGATGTTTACACCTATGACACAGGGCTTGGGTATCGGAATGGTATTTTGTGCTAGCACAGTTTTACTGGGTGGAGCTATCTGCTTAATGCCTATTGTTGTTAAGTTTATAAACATCATGCTTTCTGTAATAACAAAAAGTTTTTCAAAAAGCTTAGGCGGCGTTGCCTATGGTAACATAAATATGAAAGCTTCTAAATTTGCAGTAGCTGCTGTATCTATAGCAATTATGATGTCCATGGGTAGTGTAATGCTTTTAAGCAATGAGAGCTATATTGGCTCTTCTGCTAGAAATAACTATGATTTTGCTAGTGAATATCAGTATGTTACAAATGATAAACTGTACCATGAAATCGCTGAGTTTCACGAAGTGTTTGCAGTGAAAAATACAAGCTTTTTAGTGAGACAAGGTGAGAATATAAATGATTATTCTGCTGTAGCAGTTTTAGGAGATACTCCTAAGGTGAGCATAACATCAAAAAAATTTGATGTTGATGATAAATACATTTGGGTAGCTGATACTTTGAAAGATGTTGAGGTTGGTGATGTTGTAAATGTGAACCTAGAAAACGGAGAAGAAGCAGAGTTTGTAGTAGGTGGTAAGTTTGAACAAGCAGGTATTGCAGATGAAAATTATAGCTTTATTGTAGATTATGATTATATAAAACATAGTTTGTATAGCGAGAATTTTTCTACAGTATACTCACAAGCGCAATTGTTTGAGGATAGCGTTTTAAACACTATGGAATATTACAAAAACTCGGTATCGTATGATATTCAATATGCAGCGTCGCTTTTGTTAGGATTTATAGGTTTGATACTTTCTGTGGTAGCTTTATTCAACACTTTTTTTGTAATAATGTCAGTAAGAACGAGCGAATTTAATAAGCTGAAATTAGTAGGCGCTAAAAAAGGACAAATACTTAAAATGACAGTTACTGAAGTTTTGATTATAATAACAACTGGTATGATAATTGGATTTTTAGTTCTTGCCTCTTGTGTCGGCAGTTATTCACTTGCTAATGTAGGAGAATTTGACTTTATTGTTAATCCAACTATATTTTGGGGTATGATAGCTGTTACATTTGTGCTTGGTTTGATAGCAGGCATATTGCCATCAGTTTTAACAATTGGCAAACTAAAAAGACAATTTAGAGATGAATAAGATATAAAAATAGAGTGCTTTATTTTAGCATTCTATTTTTAAAAGCACAATTTTATGAACAGTAAAGACATATATTTTTGCAAAAAAGCATAAAATAAAACGAGGTGATTTATATGCTTTATATGTTAGAAAAGCTTAGAGATAAAGAGATTATTAGCATGGTAGATGGCGTGAGACTTGGGAATGTGTGTGATTTGGAAATAGACAGCGAGACAGGTCAGATAGCCTCTCTTATTATTTTTGGAGAACCAAAGTATTTTGGTTTTTTTGGTAGGGAAGAGGATATTATTATTCCGTTTGAAAATGTATCCGTAATTGGAGAAGATAGCATTTTGGTTGAATATACTAACACGAAAACTAGTAGGAAAAGTAGTGCGATAATGAACAAACTATTTGACATTCGGTAACATATTTGAAAAAAACACATAGAATGAAAAAGAGAAATTCATAAGGAGGTCATTTAGATGCAAGATCTTGCTCAACAAAACGGTTGTTTTAAAGAAGCTGTGTGTATAGATGCTATGAGAATATATGACAGTTGTTCTGACAAAGATTGCATTGAGGATACAAGGGTACTGTTCACTAGAAATGTACAGGATCTTGTTGACTCTGCTACTAATGTTAGAATTAAGGATGTTAAAGTGTTATCGGTATTTGTGGATTTACAACCAATTCCGTTTAACAAAGGTTTTTATTCAGTTGATATGACTTTTTTCTTTGATGTTGGATTGGAACTATTTTCTTCTCCAGTTTGTACATCAAGAGATGTAAACGGTGTGTCTGTTTTCAATAAAAAGGTTATATTATATGGTAGTGAAGGAAATGTTAAAATATTTTCCTCTGATGATTGCGACAAATGTTGTGATAAATACCATGATACTTGTTGCGAGGGTAGCGACGGTGCACCAAGAGCTACAGTTCAAGTGGCAGAGCCTATAGCTTTGTCGGCAAAGTTGTGTCAAGCAAATGCAAATTTCGGTTGTGGAGACAACTGCTGTCCTGTACCAGAGGGTATATGCTCTCGTTTTGGTGGAAATTTTGAGAGAGTTAGTTGCAAAAATGCTGTATATGTAACCATAGGCATGTTTATGATAGTACAGCTAATGCGCAATACTCAAATGTTAATTCCTGCTTACGATTTTTGTATACCTAATAAAGAATGTATTACTAGCAGTGATAATCCGTGTGAAATATTCAAACAAATTGAGTTCCCAGTTGACGAGTTTTTCCCACCAAGTGCTGTAGATAGTAAATGCGATTAAGAACATAAAAAAGCGGCTATCGTGGTGATTAACCATGATAGTCGCTGTTTAATTAACTTAACTAAATAGAGTATACCAAAATTGAGGTAAATATGCCGTGCTAGAACTCCTTGTGGCATACATAAAAGTGAATATAACAATAGCTACACCCACAATGATTGCTAAAGCAATTAAAATAACGGAAAATTTTGATACAGGTTTCATGCATATTCCTCCTTTGTAAAGGGGTGGTGAGATGAAAATATCATCAATATACATATATTATACGCCGATATTATTAATAATTTGTATCACTTGTATGAAAAAATTAATTTATTTTTCTGCTGTTTCAATCAACTTTTTAATAACTTTTTCGCTGTATTCAAACTCTTTGAAAGGTAATGAAGGTAAAACTTCTTTTAAGTTATCTGTTTTAATTGATGACTTTATATTCGCTTTATATAAAGCCATTTTAGAGCTTGTTAAGGTAGAAAACAAATCTTCATCCAACATAAAATAGCCGTAATTATCTTTGCAAACGTACCTTAACATTGTGTAAGTAGCACAAGAAAGATAACAGCCAACGTCTTCATTTAAGCGTTGGTTGTTTATTTTTTTTAATGTATCATATATTAAATCGATTGTTGCACTGATGGAATGTTGGTCATCTGTGCCTTTTTTTGTGTTTGCGACAGGTTTCGCAACACCTAAAATAAAATCACAACTTACGTCGTAATAATCAGAAATTCTAACAAGAAAATCCAAACCACACTCCCTAACTCCTTTTTCGTAATGAGAAAGAAGTGCCTGAGAAATTTTTAAGTCTAGAGCAACTTGCTTTTGACTTAAACCCTTGCCTTTCCGCAACAGGACAAGATTATTAGAAAAAGCATTGTTCAAGATACATGCCCTCCGTATCGTATTGTATTATCAATTATATGTATAGATAACATAAGTGTCAATACCTTAATTATACAAACTGTAATATTCCACAATATGTTGATTACTAATGTTAACATGCCACAAGTGTATTTTGTAGAAAGAAGTCGAATAAGATAATATTGAACCACAATTTGTTAAAATATGTAAATAAAAACCGTGCATATAAGCAGTTCTTACATGCACGGATATTGTTAATTTAGAAGTAAACTATGCTTCTTCTTCGTCTGTAGGTTTTGGGAAATTTATCTTCACTTGAATTTCGGTAGCTTTTCTATCTTCTGCTTTTGTAACTGTTATTGTTAGATTGTCCATGTCGAAGCTGTCTCCAACTTCTGGGATTTTATCCATAGTTTCAACCAACCAACCGTTGATAGAAGAAGACTCTGCCTCTATAAATATTTCGAACATCTCAAAGAAGTCTTCAAGGTCGTTTGCAGCAGGAACAGTGAAAATGTTTTCTGAAATCTCGCGGATTTCTTCCAATTCATCATCATGTTCGTCCCAAATTTCGCCCACTAATTCTTCTAAAATATCTTCAAGTGTAATAATACCAGCAATTCCACCATATTCGTCAACTACAACAGCAAGGTGTTGTTTTTTTGACTGTAAGGTTCTAAGAAGTTCTGACACTTTAATTGTTGGATGAACAAAGTTGACACTTTTCATTATCGAACTAATAGGGCTATCAGTTCCAATAATATAGTTGTGGAAATCTTTTTCGTTAATAACTCCAATAATTTTATCAATGCTCTCTTCATAAACAGGAAGTCTAGAGTAGCCTGTCTCTTTAAACTTAGCAGCGATATCGTCGATAGTATCTGTTATATCTATCGCACTCACATCTATTCGTGGAGTTAAAATATCTTTTGCTTCAACGTCATTAAACTCAATAGCATTTTTAATAAGTTCACTTTCTGTCTCGTTAATTCCACCTTCTTGTTCAGCTTCATCTACGATATTTAAAAGCTCGCTTTCTGTAATACCACCTGCGTTTTCAAAACCAACTAATTTGCTTATCAAACCTTTGAATTTAAGCAACAAAAAGTTTAACGGTTTAAAAACATAGTTTAGGACATTGATTATAGGCGCAACTGTCATAGCAAATTTCTCTGGGTTCTCTTTTGCAATGCTTTTTGGGGTAATCTCACCAAAAATCAAAACAACCACAGTGATAACTAGGGTTGAAATAGTAGCACCTTGCTCTAGTTTTAATGTGTTAACGAAAAAAACAGTTCCAAGTGTTGCAACTGCAATGTTAACGATGTTGTTACCGATTAATATAGTCGATATTAGTTCATCATAATTTTCTGACAATTTAAGAGTAAGTTTTGCTCTTTTCTTGTCTTCTTGACTCATGTTCTTAATTCTTGCGCGACTAACTGACGAAAACGCAGTTTCTGTCGAAGAGAAAAAACCAGACAACGCTACGAGAATTATCATAGAAATAATAAGCCAAATACTGTCACTATCCATATAGGATTAAATCACCTCTTATAAAATATTTGACGTCATTATATCACAATGGGTACAAAATATCAAGTTTTATCTTATAATTTTAACACTTAGTTAACTAATGAAGTGCTAAATCGTTAAAATTAGCTATATAACTTTCCTACAAAACTCGTTCATACAGCATATTCCACATTTGGCACTACGAGCTGTACACACTGCTCTGCCATGTAAAACTATTCTGTGACAAAAATCGTTGCTTTCTTCAGGTGCTAAAAGCTTTCTTAAATCTTTTTCTACCTTATAAGGTTCTTTGTTTTTTGTAAGCCCTAATCTGCCGGCAATTCTAATGCAATGTGTGTCGGTTACAACGGCTGGTTTGTGGAATATATCACCCACAACTAGGTTAGCTGTTTTTCTGCCAATACCAGGTAGCTTTGTAAGTTCTTCTACAGTATCTGGTAACACTCCGTTATATACATCTCTTAACATGATACACATATTAAAAATGTCTTTGGCTTTTGATTTATATAGACCACAGGATTTTATAAGTTCTGCGATTTCCTCTATGCTACCCTCACAAAAATCATCAAGTGTTGGGAAACGAGCGAAAAGAGCAGGAGTGACAAGGTTAACTCTTGCATCAGTACATTGAGCAGCTAACCTTGTAGCTATAGTGAGCTGTAATGGGTCGGAGTAATCCAGTGAACATAGTGCCTCTGGGTATTCTATTTTTAACGCTTCCACTGCTAATTCAGTGATTTTTTTAATTGTCATTGTAATATTCCTTTCACATAAATAATAAAAACAAAAATACTAATAATAAATTTTGATTAAGGTTGTTTGTAAGTAGATTATACCCTTATTTGTTAAAAAATTCAACTGAATTAGCAAATAAGAGGTTGAAGTGCTAATGTTCACAGTTTGTTTACAATTAAGCTATTGACAAATGGTGGTAGAAGTGTTATTTTAAGTACAGGAGTTAGCACTCAAACAAAACGAGTGCTAATGAGTGACAAAAAAGATTTCCTTAAAGGAGGTCAACATGGATTTAAGTAATAGACAACAACTAATTTTAAATTACATTATAAAGCATTATTTAGATTACGGCGAACCTGTTGGGTCTAAACTAATAGCAGAAGAAGTTGGAGTTAGCTCGGCTACTATTAGAAATGAAATGGCAGAGCTTACAGAGTTAGGTTTTTTAGAACAACCTCATACCTCGGCTGGCAGAATACCTTCAAGCCTCGGGTTTAGGACATTCATAAAAAGCAAAGATTCTGTATATGAGATATCAAAAGAAGAAAAAATTTATTTTGACACTTTACTATCGAACTCTGACCCTGAATATCTGTTAGACAAAGCAGCAGAGGCACTCAGCCACACATACACTTGTGCCGTAAGCACACAGGGTGATGGCAACAGCACAATCAAAGCAGTTCAGTTTGTTCAGATTAGCAGAAGAAGCGCAATGCTTATACTTCTTAGTTCATCTGGTACGATAAAGACAAGACTTTTTAGAGTGGATTTCGACTTAAACACCGAAATGCTAAGAGTTTTCTTTAGAGTATTTAATGAAAAACTAATGGGACTTAGAATGAGCGATATTAGCGTAAACTTTTTACAGCAACTATCAATCTCATTTGGAAATATGTCTGCTTTAATGGCGACAGCGTTAATGGCTTTGTATGAATGTGCAAAAGAGACTATGACAGCCGATGTAATTGTAAAAGGGCAAACAAGATTATTTGTAGGTAGCCATTTAAGCGAAAGCAGTATGGTTACGGTGTCTGAAATGTTTCAAAACCCAGAGACTTTTAGAAGTAAGTTTATGAACTTACCTAAGCAAGTTTGTGTGATACCTGGTGGGTACACAGTTTTTCCTACTCTTAGAGATACAGGAATTGTGAGCTCTAAGTATTATATAGACGGAAAAGAGTCTGGTGTGTTTGTGATAATTGGACCTGTAAGAATGGATTACCCTAAGATTATATCGCAATTAAAATATGTTTCAGATTATGTAGGAAACACTTTAACTAGATTTATTAATGAGGAATTGTAAGAAAGGAGTGATTTTTGGTGAGTGAAGAGAAAATAGAGGATTTAGAGCAAGAAGTAGCTGAAACTGCTGAGGAAGTAGCAGAAGAAACCAAAAAAGAAGACACTAAAAAAGAAAAAAAGAAAAAGAAAATGTCTAAAGAAGCAGAAGAGCTTGAGAAGTTAAAAGAGGAATTTGAAGCATACAAAAATTCGCATTTAAGAATACTTGCAGAGTATGACAACTTTAGAAAAAGAAGCGCAAACGAAAAAACAATGGTTTATGGCAATGCAGTAGCCGACACTATAAATGCTATCTTACCTGTTGCAGATAATATAGAAAGAGCGTTAGCTCAAGAAAACGCAACAGCAGAAGACATGAAAAAAGGCGTTGAGATGATAGGTAATCAGTTTAAAGCCGGTTTTGAAAAACTAGGCATAACTGAGATTGGCGAAGTTGGAGAAGCATTTAACCCAGATTTACACAACGCAGTAAGCCATGTTGAAAACGATGAACTAGGCGAAAATGTTATAGCAGCTGTTTTCCAAAAAGGATACAAACTTAACGACAGAGTTGTTAGACACGCAATGGTTCAAGTAGCAAACTAAAACAAACAACAAATTAAGATAAAAAAACAAACAATTTATAAAGGATGGTAATATATTATGGCAAAAACAATTGGTATTGATTTAGGTACAACAAACTCATGTGTAGCAGTTATTGAAGGCGGAGAGCCAGTAGTTATAGCAAATGCAGAAGG
Source organism: uncultured Eubacteriales bacterium (assembly GCA_964370775.1). Lineage (GTDB taxonomy): Bacteria > Bacillota > Clostridia > Oscillospirales > Acutalibacteraceae > SIG603. The sequence goes on from CAYJKT010000029.1 coordinate 27,951, forward strand.
CGCAAGAACAACTCCTTCTATCGTAGCTTTTGCAAAAACAGGTGAAAGAATGGTTGGCCAAGTGGCTAAACGTCAAGCTATCACAAACCCAGACAGAACAGTTGCTTCTATTAAAAGAGAAATGGGTACAGGATACAAAGTAAGCATTGATGACAAAAACTACACACCACAAGAAATCTCTGCAATGATTTTACAAAAACTTAAAGCAGATGCAGAAGCTTATCTAGGTGACACAGTAACAAGTGCTGTTATCACAGTTCCAGCTTACTTTACAGATGCTCAACGTCAAGCAACTAAAGACGCAGGTAAAATTGCTGGTCTTGATGTTAAAAGAATTATCAACGAGCCAACAGCTGCTGCTCTATCTTATGGTATTGACAAAGACAACGAGCAAAAAATCATGGTTTATGACCTAGGTGGTGGTACATTCGACGTATCTATCATTGAAATGGGCGACGGCGTTCAAGAAGTTCTAGCTACAGCTGGTAACAACAGACTAGGTGGCGACGATTTCGACAACAGAGTTATCGACTGGTTAGCAGATACTTTTAAAGCAACAGAAGGTGTTGATTTAAGAGGCGATAAAATGGCTATGCAAAGACTTAAAGAAGCTGCTGAGAAAGCTAAAATCGAGCTTTCAGGTGTTGCAAACGCAAACATCAACCTACCATTTATCACAGCAGATGCAACAGGCCCTAAACACTTAGACTTAGACCTAAGCCGTGCAAAATTCAACGAGTTAACAGCAGACCTAGTTGAGAAAACAATGGTTCCTGTACGTCAAGCATTACAAGATTCAGGAATTAGCATTGGCGAGATTAACAAAGTTTTAATGGTTGGTGGTTCTTCAAGAATTCCAGCAGTTCAAGACGCAGTTAAAAACTTTATTGGTAAAGATCCATTCAAAGGTATCAACCCAGACGAATGTGTTGCTATCGGTGCAGCTTTACAAGCTGGTGTTCTAGGTGGCGAAGTTGAAGGTTTACTACTTCTAGACGTTACTCCTCTATCTCTAGGCGTTGAGACAATGGGTAGAGTTATGACGAAAATTATCGAGAGAAACACAACTATCCCTACAAAGAAAAGCCAAATCTTCTCTACAGCAGCAGACGGTCAAACTCAAGTTGAGATTAACGTGCTACAAGGTGAGAGAGAATTTGCTACAGATAACAAACAACTTGGCGTGTTTAAACTAGACGGAATTGCTCCAGCTCCAAGAGGTATACCACAAATCGAAGTTAGCTTTGATATTGACGCTAACGGTATCGTTAACGTAAGTGCTAAAGACCTAGGAACAGGTAAAGTTCAACACATCACAATTGAATCTTCAACAAATATGAGCAAAGATGATATCGACCAAGCTGTTAAAGCAGCAGAGCAATTTGCAGAGGAAGACAAAAAACGTAGAGAAGAAGTTGACGCTAAAAATGAAGCAGAGCACCTTTGCTACACAACAGAAAAAATGATTACTGACAACGGTGATAAAATTTCTGAAGAAGATAAAAACGAGCTAAACATGAAAGTAGCTAGCCTAAAAGAGAAAATAGCAGGAACAGATTTAACAGCTATTAACACAGGCAAAGACGAGCTACAAAAAGCAGTTTACGAAGTTAGCCAAAAATTATATGCTGCAAACGCACCACAAGGCGACCCTACAGGTGCACCTCAAGATTATGCAGACCCTAATGCTGGCGCTGCTCCTGAAGGCGATGTATATGATGCAGACTTTAAGGATGTAGAATAATATATTAAATAGATTTTATAGGGCGGATTTTATATCCGCCCATAAGTCGGTAATGGCAAGTTATAGTGTTTACATATAATGTAACTAGCCATGGGAAAGAAGGAGAGTAATTTTGGCAGATAAACGAGATTATTATGAAGTCATGGGCATCTCAAAAGGAGCTGGCGATGACGAAATTAAAAAAGCATATAGAAAGCTTGCAAAAAAATATCACCCAGACTTAAACCCTGGTAATGCAGAAGCAGAGCGTAGCTTTAAAGAGCTTAACGAAGCTTATGAAGTGTTATCAGATAGCGATAAAAAATCTAGATACGACCAATTTGGACACGCTGGAGTAGACCCTAACTTTGGTGGTGGCGCTGGGGGTGGAAATCCGTTCCAAGGTGGAGGATTTGACTTTAGTGATATTTTTGACAGCTTCTTTGGTGGAGGCTTTGGTGGCAGAGCAAGAAGTAACCCAAATGCACCAAGACCAGGTACTGACTGCGAGAGCAAAGTGACTATCACTTTTGAAGAGGCGGCGAAAGGTACTAAGAAAGAGATTAAGTATCATCAAATAGAGAATTGTTCTGACTGTGGTGGTAGTGGTGCTGCTAAGGGTACTACACCTAAAACTTGTGCACATTGTAACGGAACAGGTACAGTGAGAATTAACCAAAGAACACCTTTTGGTGTGGTGCAAAGCACTCAAACTTGTGATAAATGCCGTGGTGCTGGTAAAGTAGTAGACACTCCATGTAGCACTTGCGACGGAAAAGGTAGAGTTCGCAGACAAAAAACTATAGAGGTTAATATTCCAGCAGGTATTGACGACGAGCAAGTACTGAATGTATCTGGCAAAGGTAATGCTGGTCCTAATGGTGGCCCTAATGGCGATTTGCACATATTTGTTACAGTGCGTCCTCATGCAATTTTTGAGAGACGTGGCAATGATGTGTGGTGTGAGCTTCCAATTAAATTTACACAAGCTGCTTTAGGCGCAGAGGTTATAGTGCCTACACTAGACGGAAAAGTTAGCTATAGCGTGCATGAGGGAACTCAACCAGGTGACGTGTTTAAGTTTAAAGGAAAAGGTATTCCTAGCTTGCACGGCAGAGGTGTGGGCGACCAATATGTTAGAGTGACAGTGGAAATTCCAAAGAACTTGAACAAGGCTCAAAAAGAAATATTAAAAGAGTTTGATAAAAATACAAACGAGAAAAATTATCAAAAAAGTAAAAGCTTTTTTAGCAAACTAAAAGATTTATTTGGTGATTAATTTAGCTAATAAGGGGTTGTCGTATTAACGAAATTTTCCTTTAAAACGAACAAACCAGTGTAGGAACAGGCTTCCATGCCTGTCCGAAAATTATCAATTTTTCACCTGTTTTAGGGGAGGGCATGGAAACCCTCCCCTACTTTTTGTTCATTTATACCTTAATGCGACTGCTCTTTTTGTGTTATTGAACAGTGACATATATGACTTTTTGTTTAAAAATATAATGAATGTTGAAAAAAATAAATAAATAAACTAAAATAAGAAAAATATATTTTATTGATTGAATTTTGCTCATTCTGTGGTATAATTATATAGAGAAGTAATTTTATTTTTTACGAGGGTATTATGGATAAAAATTTGCAAATTTTGTTAGATATAGTAACCATATTAGTTGCTATATCGTATCAATATAATATTTATAGATATGCGTCTAGTATATTAAAAAATTCACATAAAAATAAAGTGGTGTATTTAGCGTTTACAGCAATAAATTCATCGTTATTTGTCTTGTTATATATACTGTCAGTTCCATATTTCACATGGTTTATTTTCATGTTTTTCTTCTTTATAGTTGAATTTAAGTTTTTAGCAAACACGGACATAGTGCAAATCGTCAATGGTGCATGTATATTTACAATGCATATTGGAGGAATTTTCATTCCTTTTAGCATAATCCTTAGCGTGGTTAACGATGTTAGTGTGGAGAGTATATATACTAACAGAGATGAATATTTTTACATATTGTTCAATATTTCTTGCTTAGTAATGCTTACAATGCAAACTATTGTTGGAAAACATATAGATTCTAAATCAATTCAAAGAGTCACAGTTAAAAATAAGTTTTCTACTATGTTAATGCTAGGAACTTCGTCAATAGTAATATATAAATCTGTACATTTTATGTTGATAAGTCTTAGTGAACAAAGATATAACGAACAAATTATATTAACTGTAGCTACTTCATTAGCAGCTTTGCTGGTATTTTATTTCATATTTTTATACTCAATTAGACTTGTTAATGCTAATTTATATAAAAGATACTCTGATAAAGTGCTTAAGGAACAAGATGAGATTAGCAAATTAAAAGACGATTTATCAAGAAAAATTGCAAGAGACGATTTAACTGGAGTGTATAATAGAAAGTATGTATTATCTGTATTAGATGAAATATGCAAAATACAAGATCGTAAGTTTAGTGTTATGTTCTCTGATGTTAATGCGTTAAAATATGTTAACGATAATTATGGACATGATGCAGGAGATAGATTAATTACAAAGGTTGCAAATGCTATAACTAAATCAATAAGAGAAGAAGACATAGTAGCTCGTATTGGTGGAGATGAATTCTTGATAATCGTAAATGAAATCACAAAAAATGATTGTGATGATGTTGTTAATAGAATTTATGCAGCAGTAGCAAAGGAAAATGAAACAGAAGTATTCACGATATCTACAAGTATAGGTTATGTGATAGTAGATGAGGAGCTAAAACAAAAAGGTAGCAGTAGTATTATATCTTTAGCAGATGAAAAAATGAGAGAGAACAAGAAGAAGTACTACGAAAAGCTTAAAGGAGGCACATTATGATACTGCATACAATTTTAATGTTGCTTGCCTTCATAGGTTATCATTCGATTTTCTTTTCATATACTGCATACATTTTTAATAACAACAAAAACCCAATAATAAGAGGGTTGTTTTCAGGTACAATAAATTTTATAATATGGTACCTATTTACATATTTCATTAATGTACAATACGAACCACTTATGATTGTATTTTATGTATTGATACTATCAGTAGAGACAAAATTATTGTTTAGATCAAACCTTGTGCATACAATTTTTATAGCAATCACATTTTCTCTTAATCTTTTTGCAAAAAGGTTAGCGATTATGGCTACTATAGCTTTAATGCATGGTGGTACGATTACGAGCGTTGTAAATACTGTTGAAAACAGAATGTTAGTTGCTATCATCGCATTTGCGTTGTCTATGGGTACTATAAATTTAGCAAGAAATTCTATTCCAAGAATTTATCTCGACACCATTTTAGCAGATAATAAAAACATTACATTTATTACATCTGTTTTTACAATACTAGTGATTTCACTTGTTGCATTTACATGCACGATTGATGTAAATATAGGTGGAGAAGTACTGCTTTATCATTACATTGTTACAGGAGGAGTAGTTATTGCTACGTTTGCTGTTTTTATTGTGTATGCATACTTTTTGGCAGATTTAAGGATTGCTACAGAAACATATAAACAAGTGAGTAAAGAAAACGAAACCGAGAAAAATGTTGTGAAAGAGCTTGAAAAAACAGCAAGAACAGATGACTTAACAGGCCTTAATACAAGAGAATATGGCGATGATATAATAGAAATGTATATGAGAGACAACATAAACTTTTTTGTAGCTTTCATAGATATAGACGGACTGAAAATTGTAAATGATGAGTACGGACATGACGAAGGCGATTATTATATAGTATCTGTGTCGAATATTGTTAAATCAGAATTTACTAATTGTGCGATATGTAGATACGGTGGCGATGAGTTTGTAGTTATTGGTAAAACAGCCTCTGAAGAAGAAACTATACATAAATTAGTTAGATGCTATGCAAATGTGAATAACGTTGCTAGAAGAAACAATAAAACATACACTACTTCAATAAGCTATGGCGTGGCTCATAAATATCAAGGCGAAAAAATTACAGGAAAAGAACTGTTGGCGATAGCTGATAACAGAATGTATGAACTAAAAAAGAAAAATAACAGGCATAGAAAAACAGTAAGAAAACATTGATAAGAAAAATTCACAAAACTATTAAAAGAGGTGATTAACAATGGAAAAAATATTAAAGAGATTTAGTGTTTTAATCATTACATTTACACTTTTATTTTGTATTGTGAATTTTGCTGTAATTGCAGATGAAACACAAAATACAAAAGAGAATGTAATAACCGTTGGGTATAATTTAGGTAGTGGAATCTTTGAAAATGAACAATCATCTAGTGGTGATGGTTATGGATATGATATTTTAACGAAAATAGAAAATACCAGTGATATAAGTTTTGAGTTTGTTGAAGTAGAGGGTGACTTAATTGATGCACTGAGAAATAATGAGATTGACAGCATAGGGTTGCACTATAGAACCCCTGAACTTTCAGAAGAATTTGTATATTCCAGTATTCCATTTGGTGAAGACACAATGGTGCTTGCAACAAATGATGACTCAGAGATATATTACGGAGATACAGAGGCTATTGACGGAAAAACAGTAGCTACATTTAAGGGTAATCCAGCAAATGATTTTTTAGATAGATATTTGTTAGAAAATAATATTAGCGTAAATTATGTATATAAAAATTCTTATGATTATTTAGAAGAAGAAGCTGATTTTTACTTATCTTTTTTAAGAAACCTAGAGTCAGACAACTATATATCTGTTTTAAATCTACAAAAATACTACACTTATTTAGTGTTTAACGAAGAAGATTTAGCAAGGCAAGTAGACACGGTTTTATTAGATATTGTAACTAACGAGGGTAATTTTTTCTTAGAATTACAAGAAAAATATATGGTTGACAACTCGCTTTCTCACAGAAGTATTTCAAGAGAAGAAGCAGAGATATTGCAAGAAAGACCACTAACTGTAGCGTATGTAGATGACCATGTTCCATACACATTTACAGATGACGACGGTAATGCGAACGGTGCTATAGTTGAAATACTCAACTATTTAGCGAATGAGTATGATTTTGATATAGAATATATACCGTATAGTTTAAGTGAAGGTGAAGAGAGGCCAAACGCTGACCTGTTAATATCTTTGGTAGATAATAATGAAGCGACTGGAACTTATGTGAGCACGGAAACATATTATAATATTCAGATAGCGGCATTGCTTAACCAAGAAATTGTTGAGAAAACTGGAACTGATTTGATTGGTATTATGAGAGCTGTAGACTCCATAGGAATTCTGGATTACCATGATATTGATATAAATTCATTTAATATGGCTTTTCCTGACGTAAAAATAAATGTTTATAGTAAGATTGATGAAATGCTTGATGCTTACGATAACAACGAGGTACAGTTAATTCTTTTTACAAACAACTCTACACAATATGCGAGTGAATACTTAAACAGAGACGATTTATACTTTTTTGAGGCAGACTTTAACTTGCCTGTATCGTTAAGGGTATCAGCCGATATAGCAGATGAGTATGTTCCAATTTTCAACATTTTGCTTGATAATATAGATGAGAGCACTTACTCAGATATTATTTTAACTCACACAGCTGACTATGTGCATGTAAAAGATTTTTCTGATTTTACGCGCGAATATTGGTATTTGTTTGTTATAGGGTTCGGTATAGCATTGGTGCTGATATTGATGTATTCTTTTAGACAAAGTAATATAAAGAAAAAAACAATAGAAAACATCTTGAACACAGATGAAGTAACTGGGATAATATCTTTGCATAAGTTTAACAATGTAGTAGCTACAAAATTACGTGAAGCAAAAGCTAAACAGTATCAAATTGTATCTTTTGATATAGACTTATTTAGAACAATAAATGCATATTATAGTACAGAATGTGGCACAAATGTAATTAAAATAATAGCAAAATTATTAACCGAGAAGTATGGCGATGACATTGTATTAACTAGGAAATATGCAGATAATTTTGTTATCTTAAAACACCATGATGATAATAAACAGTTAAAAGATTTTGTTAACAACACTATTATACCAGAGATAAAGACAATTATAGGAGATAATTTTAACCTTAGTATGTCATTTGGAATAAATGTTATTGATGACACAAGTCAGAATATCAATATTATGATTGATAATGCGGATGTTGCAAGAAATAAAGGAAAAAATATACATAAAACTACATTTATCGTGTTTGATACCTACATGGAGAGAAACAATAAAACTAAACTTCATATCACACATAGAATGGAAGAAGCTTTAAGTAACCATGAATTTAAAATGGTTTACCAACCTAAGGTGGACTTTAAGACATTAAAAATTATTGGAGCAGAAGCTCTTGTTAGGTGGATACAAAACGACGGAAAAGTAATTTTCCCTAATGATTTTATTACAGAGTTCGAGAAAAACGGTTTTATATCCAGATTAGATATGTATGTTTTTGAAGAAGTATGTTCATATATTAATAAAAATATGAATGATGTAGAAATGCCGATTATCTCTGTTAATTTATCTCCTGTAACAATTCTAGACAGCGAACTAGTCGAAAAATTAACTGCTATCCTAAAGAAATATGATATAGATAGTACCCAAATTGAGCTAGAAGTTACTGAAAGTGCAATGGTTAATTCAGAAGAAGAGGTAATGCTAAAGGTAAAAGAACTAAAAAATCTAGGATTTATAATGTCTGTTGACGACTTTGGTGCTGGGGTTTCTTCGCTAAATAGATTAGGAACTTTTGAGGTGGATATTCTAAAAATGGATAAAGCGTTCCTAGATTACAGTAAGCAGAGTTCGAAAAACTTTATTGTGGTAGAAAACACCATAAAACTCGCTAAAGACTTAGGTATGAAAGTTGTGGCGGAAGGTGTAGAAAGTCATGCACAAGCAGTGTGGTTACGTGAGATAGTGTGCGACACAGCACAAGGATATTATTTCTCTAAACCGTCAAGCGAAGAAGATTTTACAAACCTATTAAAAGAGAAAAAAGTATATACATTAGAAGAAATAAATAACACATAGTCAAAGAGGTATTATCTACATGGTAATACCTTTTTGCTTTTATGATTGGTGTATAGGGGAGTTGCTTTGTAGCAATTTTCGGTGTACCTTGCGTATGTACTTCTGTTGGCGTATAATTGTAATAGTAATAAATAGGAGGATATGGCTTATGAATAAATCTACACATGTTGGGATATATGGTATAGCTGAAAACGAGAATTCTATATTATTAATAAAGAAAGCCGAAGGTCCGTATAAAAATTTATTATGCTTACCTGGAGGAGGTATTGAATTTGGAGAAACTCCTGACGAAACTTTGATACGCGAGATGTATGAAGAAACAGGATTAAAAGTAATATCTTGTAAAATTCAAACAGCTACTTCATTTTGCTTTGAACATAATAGTACTAGAGATGGTAGTAAAGAAAAATTACATCATATATGTTTTCTGTATAAAGTTCAATGTGATTTTACTAAAGCTATAAAAACTAGCCCAGATGGGCTAGATTCTAATGGAGCAGTTTGTCTACATAAAGCTAATTGTGATTTAAATTTATTATCACCATTAGCTAAGTTAGCTGTTAACATGTTATGGGGATTTTGATTGCATGATGTAGTAATTATTCCACCTTTTCAAATTCGATATTGTTTTTAGATATAACAAAAAAAGCTGGGCATTTAAGCTTACTTTCTTTTTGGTGGGAGAGAGTGGACTTACGAGCCACGTCGGAAAAACAGTCCACTGGACTGTTTTCTTATTCCACCTTTTCGAATCCGATATTGTTTTTAGATATAACAAAAAAAGCTGGGCATTTAAGCTTACTTTCTTT